>JAQGPA010000156.1 GCA_028293325.1 Pedosphaera sp.
GGCACTGGCCCATTCCGGCTGGTTCCGTCTTGGGGAACTTCGACATGAAGTTCAATAGAGGTGGCTTCCTTTTTCTTTTTTTTCTCGGCACTGGCGCAACCGGCGACCAGGAGCAATCCCAGCGCCACGGCCAAATAGGTGTTGAATCGCGCAAACTTAAACATCATAGTTCATTAAACAACCGAAGAGCGTCGGTAATGTAAAGATTCTTATGGGCAAACAATATAATAAAACGGAAGGTCGGAAACGTCGGGCATCCTACTTAAAACGAAAGAAGGAAGCCATCAAAGCCAAGATCAAGCCGAAGGCGGCCTGAGTCGGCAACGACTTTTTCGACAACCGTCCATCTTTGGACGGTTTTTTTGTGACCTGAAATCACGGCGCCAACGGCGAATTGTTTTGCGCGCACTGTTTATTGGACAGCGCTGAGCGCAACTTATTCACACATACTTTTTAAGAGATTTTTTCACTGTGGCGGGGAAGGGATGGGGTGCGTGCAAACCATTGGTTTTATTGGTTCATTATGGATTTTTAACGGTGAATAAAAAATGCAATGCGGTTAATAAGCTGTGAGTAAGAATTCGTTGTTGGATGCGAGAAATATGATAGTCTGGCGGCAGTTCATTGAAAGAACCGAGACGGACGAAGTTGGACGAAAGAAAGATGACGAAAGTCTCAGGGATAATCCCAGGTGACTGGGGAAAGGTTGAGTCAGGCTGGTTGGCTTAACCCCTCTTAAGTGCGGCTGCAAGGCTGTATGGCGGAGGCAGAATTCACCAGTTCCTCTGGCGGCGTTCGCGCGCTGTCAGTCAAAACGCGAAAAAGGAACTGAGCGGCGAAGAACGATGAGAAACCGTTCCCAGCCGGGTCAAGTAGCTCAGGCAGGTTTCGAGCCTGAGTGAATCGCAGTTACCCAGAGGGTAAATGGTTGCTACTGTGCGCCAGCACGGAAGGAGCGGCTCTGGTGGTTGGAAACAACCGGCCAAATGAAAAGCGCCGAAAGGCGTTACAAAATGAGCGTTCGTCCCGGGAAGGATCCGAGAGCGGGCAAGCCTCGTTAACCTTCCAAAACGTCGGCGATGTTAAAAAAACACCGCTGGCATGTGAGCGAAAGGCAACCTGAGAGATAAGAGGTCAGACCCGTGGCATCAGGCCAACGCACTGCCAAAAGCGGTGGCCGACCTGGTGCTAAATGGTAAAGACGCGGATACGCAAATCACAAACGTGTCTTTACCTGGTTCGCAAGCCGGCGTCCGCAAACGCCAGCCGAAGCGAGCTTAGAGGCCTCACTCAAAATTCAGCGACCGTAAGGCGCTGGACGGCCCTGCTATGAGGCCGACAACTCCGCTTGCCGTGGAGAATGGCGTCGGGAAGCTGGCAGCCAATGCGCGCCGAATAGCCAGCGTGGGAAAGAGAGTGTGGCGAACTCCCATCCCCCAATTTGTCCCTGTTTGACCGCAAGGTTGGACAGGGACTTTTTGTTTTTTTGGTTGTTGGCGGATGCCGGGGCCGCAAAGCAAAGCGTTACATTTCTCCGATGGACAGCCTTGGTTTCAGCCTTTATCCTAAAAACAGGATCACGGCGGGAAAGATGGCGGTGAAAAAACGCTTGCTGTCTGCTTGCATTTCGCCAAAGTTATCTAACATTCATTCTGAATGCGGGTCAATCGGCTTTAGCTAACAGGTATTTTCTTATGGGACGCATATACAACAACATCGTTGAAACTGTGGGGCGCACACCGCTCGTTAAACTGAACAAGGTCACGGCTGGCGTTGATGCCACGATTCTCCTGAAGTGCGAGTTTTTCAATCCACTCGGCAGTGTCAAGGACCGCATTGGGATGGCCATGATTGAGGATGCCGAGAAGCGCGGCATTCTTAACAAGGACACGGTCATTATCGAGCCGACCAGCGGGAACACGGGCATTGCCCTGGCTTTTGTGGCGGCGGCGAAGGGTTATAAAATCATCCTGACGATGCCGGAGACGATGTCGTTGGAGCGGCGCACGCTGCTGGCCATGCTGGGCGCCAAACTGGTGCTGACTCCCGGCACTGAAGGAATGAAAGGGGCCATTGCCCGGGCCGAGCAGTTGGCCAAGGAAACGCCGAACGCCTGGATTCCGCAGCAGTTTGACAATCCTGCCAATCCGGAAATTCATAAGAAAACGACCGCCGAGGAAATCTGGGCGGATACGGACGGCAAGGTGGATATTTTGGTTTCGGCCGTGGGCACAGGTGGCACCATTACGGGCTGTGTGGAGGCGATCAAGCCACGCAAGCCTTCGTTCGAAGCTATTGCGGTTGAGCCCAAGGATTCGCCCGTTATTTCGCAGACCCTGGCCGGGCAGCCCCTGAAACCGGGGCCGCACAAGATTCAAGGCACGGGAGCCGGGTTCGTGCCGAAGAACCTCCATTTGAAGGACAGCAAGGGAAACGTGCAGATCACGGAATGCGTTCAGGTGAGCAACGATGATGCTTTTGCCATGGCCCGGCGATTGGCGAAGGAAGAGGGGCTTTTGGTGGGTATTTCCACGGGGGCGAATGTGGTGGCGGCCATTGAAATAGCCAAGCGCCCGGCGAATAAGGGCAAAATGATCGTGACAGTGGCCTGTTCGACTGGCGAACGCTATCTAAGCACTCCTTTGGCGGCGGAAGCCAAGGCCGAAGTAGGCGGGTAAGCGTGAGATGGGAAATGGGGCAAATTAGGTAATAAAATTTGACTTCCCAGAGGGAATGTAAAATATTTGTTGCGCCGTAAGGGGTTTCATCGTAATTTTGGTCAGTAGGTCTGACTGATAGCGCACGGTGAAGCGGTTTTTAGTCACTCTTCGGCGCATTGGTTTCCCAAAAATTCTAAATTCTAAGGTTTTCGGGGATAGTCTCAAAGACCCTTCAGCAAGCACATAGAGCACATTATAAGTTACAAGTATGAGTACAGCGTCAAATACCGCAACGGACTTCGGTTCCGGCTATCTAGAAATCTCTGAAAAGGGATTTGGCTTTTTGCGGACGGCCCAAAATCATTTCCACCCCAAGCCGACTGATATTTTTGTCACCCCGGATACCATCAAGCGCAGCTTCCTCCGGGAAGGTTGCCTGGTGGCCGGGCCTACGCAACCGCCGCACCGGGGCAACAGCCCGCAACTCAAGAACGTGGATCTGGTCAATGACATGCCGTTCACGGAGTACACAAAGTCGGTGCGTTTCGAGAACCTGACCACCATTGACCCGGTGGAAAAGTTTAATTTGGAAACCGCGCCGGACCTGTTGGAAACGCGCATCATTGACCTCGTTACGCCGGTCGGCAAAGGGACTCGTGGTTTGATCGTGGCTCCGCCGCGCACCGGCAAGACGACCATCCTCAAGCAAATCGCCAATGCCGTCACAACCAACCATCCGGAAGTGCATGTGTTGGTGTTGCTCATCGATGAACGGCCCGAGGAAGTCACCGACTTCCAGCGCTCGGTGAAAGCTGAAGTAGTGGCTTCATCGAACGACCAGGATTTGGAAACGCATGTGCGGCTCTCACGCTTCATGATTGAGCGTTGTCGGCGCATGGTTGAGTCCGGCAAGGATATTTTGGTTTTGCTCGACTCCATCACCCGCGTGGCCCGCGCTTATAACAGCGTGCATGGCGGCAGCGGTCGCACAATGACCGGCGGTGTGGATGCGCGCGCATTGGAAATTCCGCGCAAGATGTTCGCCTCGGCCCGCAAGATCGAGGAAGGCGGTTCCCTGACCATTCTGGCGACGGCGCTGGTGGATACCGGTTCCCGCATGGATGAATTGATCTTCCAGGAATTCAAAGGCACCGGCAACATGGAGTTGGTGTTGGATCGCAAGCTTTCCGACCGCCGTTTGTTTCCGGCGATTGACATTCCCAAGAGCGGCACTCGTAAAGAGGAAAAGCTGTTCCCCGGGAAACAGATTGAAGCGGTCCGCAAGTTGCGCCGTACCATGGTTGATCTCAATCCGGTCGAAGCAATGGAAACGTTGCTTGCCGCGCTCAAAAAGCACAAGACCAACGACGAGTTGCTCGCAAAACTGAGTTAAGGTTGTGTGATTGGGAGGCGCAAGCTTTTGGCTTGCGCGGAGCCTTGCCACGCCACAGGTCGTTGCCCGGTCCCCGGAATCGGTGGCCGGGTTTCACATGAAACCCCGGGATAAAGCCAAAGAATTGCCGCACCAGCCCCTCTCGCGCCCACCGCTGGAGCGGATGATGCGCATCCACTCGGCAATTCAATCAGGCAAATATCCGAACGCGTCCAAGCTGGCGCGGGAGATGGAAGTCAGCACCAAGTCGATTCACCGTGACCTTGAGTTCATGCGGGATCGTCTGAACCTGCCGCTGGAATACGACCGGAACCGGTTTGGCTATTTTTATACGCAGGAAGTCAGTTCCTTCCCGACACTACAGGTCAGCGAGGGTGAATTGTTTGCCTTGTTGGTGGCGGAAAAGGCTCTGCAACAATATCGCGGTACTAACTTCGAGAAGCCGTTGCTGAGCGCCATCCGGAAGATGGAGCAATCGCTGCCGGATACCATTTCGCTGAACCTTGCGGAATGGGAGCAGACCATTTCGTTCAGCACCCGCGCGGAGCCGATTCTGAACCTAGAGTTTTTTGATGTCATCGGCAAGGCGACGGTACGACGGCAGCAACTTGAGCTCACCTATCGCAAGCCGGGTCAGCGCCAGACGGAGCTGCGTTTGGTGGATCCTTATCATCTGGCCAACATTAACGGGGAATGGTTCCTGTTCGCTTTCGATCACTTGCGCAAGGATATCCGGACGTTTGTGCCGGCGCGCATCAAGGCCTTGCGGCCCACCGGCAAGACTTTTGATCGCCCGCATAAATTTTCCCTGGAAAAGAGATTGCGCGACAGTTTTGGTGTCCATTCCGCACAGGGGGAATTTCAAGTGGTGCTGCGCTTTAATGAGATAGTGGCCGATTATATACGCGAAAAGAAGTGGCATCCCTCCCAGCAATTGATTGAGCAAAAGAACGGGGGAGTGGAGTTGCAGTTGAAGCTCTCGAGCCTGCAGGAGATTGAGCGCTGGGTGCTGAGTTGGGGCGGCAATGCCGTGGTGGTCAAGCCGCCCGAATTGGCAGAGATGGTCAAGCGTTCGGCGGAAAGCCTGTTAAAGAATCAAGCCTGAAGCTTTCGTTTGAAAGTGTTCAGAGTTCAGGCAGCTTGAAATTCGGACATTGGCCGAGGAACTTCGCCGGATTCTGGAAGACCAACTTATCGATCGCTTCGGCTCTGTGGCCACGCTTGCGCATTTCGAGAGCCGTTTTGGGCACGGCCAGAGGATCGCTCACTCCCCAGTCACACGCGCAGTTCATCCAGATTTGTTCGTTCCCGTACATTTCCACCATGTCGATGGCGCGGGCAGGGGAGCATTTTGATTCGGGATAGAGCGTCATGCCCGCCCACATGCCGGCGTCCAGCACCAATTGCACCGTGTGTTCCTCCACGTGGTCGATGATGACGCGGCCCGGTTGGATGCGTTTGTCGCTCTTAATCAAATCCACAATGAGGCGGGTGCCTTTGAGTTTGTCCTCCAGATGGGGCGTGTGAACGAGAATGAGCTGATGGTGGCGGGCGGCCAGGTCCACGTGTTTTTCCAGGACCTTTATTTCGTTGCGGCTGTTCTTATTCAGGCCAATTTCGCCAATGCCCAGGACGTTGGGGCGATCCAAAAATTTGGGAATGATCGCGAGCACATCATCCGCCAGCTTCAGGTCTTCGGATTCCTTGGGATTGATACAGAGCCAGGAAAAATGGGGCAGGCCGAACTTCGCGGCGCGTTTCGGTTCGTGCTCGGTCAACTGGCAGAAGTAATCGTAAAAACCAGCCGCTGAACTGCGGTCAAAGCCCGCCCAGAAAGCCGGCTCGCACACCGCCTGGCAACCCGCGGTGACCATGTGAGTGTAGTCGTCCGTGACCCGGCTGACCATGTGTGCGTGGGGTTCGATGTATCTCATCCGAGTAGCGTGTTGCGTAAGTGTTATTGAGCGCCCGGCCAGGCTCCGCAGGCGGCCTTGGTGGTGGCGGTGGGGATTGGTTCGGTGGTTGGATCACTGAAGGCGAGCAGGACTTGTTTTGCCTTTTCCCGGTTGCCCTTGCTCAGTTCCATCAGCGCGGTGCGAAAAGCTTTCATGCGAAAATCATCTTCGCCTTCGGCGCGTTCGACGCGGTCGATGAATGCGGCCAGGTCGATCAATTTCCACCGGGCATCCATGAAATAAAGATCAAGTGTCTGCTGACGTGTCATAAGCGTCTGTTATTGGACGGGAATATAGTGCCGATTGATTCGAAGTGCAAAGCCATCGCTCAAATCAAACCGCACCGCTGCTGAATTGGCAATAAGGATTCAGTAAAATGCAACGGGAATGGAATAGGGTTTACTACGTAGATGTTTGCATCCACTTCACAACCAGGTTGGCGGCACCGACTGGGGAAGTCGCCAATACGTTGTGATCGGCCAGCCAAAAGGTTTTGCCGCCACGGTAACCCGGACAATGCCGACGCAGCCACCAACGGACCAAAACCCAGGGCACGAGCGGATCCACCGAGCCGGCGAGATAATGGACCGGTACCCGAACCTGGCGCGCCAGCGGGCGGGGGTCATACTGTCCCAGCAACTGCAGACGTTCCCGCATTGCCTGCCGGTCCAGGTCGGTGCGTCGCGTGACAAATTCCTGGATGCTGGCCAGAGTCTCCGGCGCATGGCGATGCCGAAATTTGGCATACCAGGCATAAATCTTGAGCTCCAACTGGTAGAGCCTGGTTGACGTATGATTGCCAATCCACCGGAGCGCGCCGGGACCCCATTTCCAGGGATGCTTTACAAAACCTCCGGCGAGGATCAGTCCGGCCACGTGGAATTTGCCGGCTGCCGGGTTCGCTGATGGGTTGGTGGTGGAGAGGTTTCTGCCGAGCAGCGCCCAGGCAACTTGGGAGCCCCAGGATTCACCGAGCAGCCAACCGTGATGAATACCCCGGGCCAGCAGCACTGACTCAATCGCATTGGTGTAATCTTCAATGGACCAGGTCAGCGAACGGGGATAAGTGATTTCCACAAAGCGAATCCGCCCAGCCAAGGCGGCGCGGAAACTTGTCGCCAACGTCCAATCGCCGTGCAGGCCTGGCAGGTAAACCAGCGTAGGCAGGGCGGCGTCACCGAAAACGCGAATTTGAAGTTGTTCGGCTTCCATGTCTGTTGGTCACGCCGGCGATTGGATTGTTTTCACCAATTCGCGGTGGTCGATTTTGCCGGTGCCGAGTTTGGGGATTTCGCGAACCACTTTAATTTCGCGTGGCACGCTGAGATTGGTCAAGCCTTTGGCCGTGATGGCAGCGCGGATTTCCTCGGGTTGAAGTTTTGGCTCATTGGTTACCGCGATCAACACTTCTCCCTTGGCCTCGTCCGGTCGTGTCACCACGGCCACCTGGCAGCGCAAGCCATATTGAGGGAAGGCTCCGGCGAGCGCGTCTTCCACGGCGGTGAGGCTGACCATTTCGCCGCTGACTTTTGCGAAGCGCTTCAGACGGCCGCGAATGAACAAGTAACCATCGGGATCAACACTGACGATGTCGCCGGTGTCATACCAACCGTTGAGCGCTTTGAATTTCGCATTGGCGTCCGCATTTAGATAACCGCGCATGACATTTGGGCCGCGCACCAGCAATTGTCCTCCGTCCGCCACGCCGGGGATGGGCTCCAGTTTGTATTCCAAGCCGGGCAGCAGCTTGCCGACGGAGCCGTACTTGGGCGCGAGGGGAGTGTTCAGGCTGATGCAAGGGGCGCATTCGGTCGCCCCATAACCCTCCAGAATGCGAACGCCGAACTTTTGCGACCAGGTGGTGGCGGTGGTTTCCTGAAGTTTTTCGGCGGCGGCAAAAAGATAGCGCATGCTGCGAAAGTCATAAGGATGCGCCTTGCGTCCGTAGCCGTTCAGGAACGTATTTGTGCTGAGGAAGATGGTGCAATCGCGATCATAGAAAGCCGCCGGGATGACACGGTAATGCAGCGGCGAAGGGTAGATGAACACGTACAATCCACGAACAAGGGGGAATAGCGTGCCGACCGTGAGTCCGAAGCTGTGAAACAACGGCAGACAATTGAATAGGCGGTCGGTATCCATGATGTCGGTGACCGCGAGCATCTGGCGCATATTGGCCAAGAGGTTGGCATGAGTCAGTTCCACCCCCTTGGGAACGCCCTCGGAGCCGCTGGTGAACAGCACCACGGCGGTGCGGCGGGCGAGAGATTCGGCATCCTGGGACGCCGGGTGGCCGCCCAGCGAGAACGACTGCAGGAAGGCGGAAAGTTTTTGCCAGCGACCGATTTTGGCGCGCACGTCTTCGAGATAAATGAATTGAATGCCGGCCTGGGTGAGCAGTTCCACCTTTAACCGGGCGCGTTCGAGGAAGGCGCGTGAGGTGATGATTTGTTTCAGGCCGGCCAATTGGACGCACGCCAGCATGGTAACCTCGCCGGTCGAATAATTGAGGACGGCGGGCGTCTTGCCGATTTGCCACAGGCTGAGCAGCGTCACGGGCAGCGCGTTGACATTTGGCAGCAGGATGCCCACGCGCTCTTCACCGGATAAGACGCGGTTTAATAGATTTGCGAGCGCATAGACGGCAGCAATAAAACGACGATAGGTGAGCGGTTGGTACGTGGCGTCTTCGAGAATAATTTGTTTGGGGCGCAAGCGCGCAGTTTGCTTGATCGCGTCCAATACATCGTGGGGGCCAAATTCCATTTCCACCTGGAATTGTTGCTGCACCATTTGGTTGCGAAGCCAGTTGGTCATTTGCGCGCGCGCTTGGGCGGTGGAGAGATTCACCAATTTGGGCGGTGTCAGCACCTGATTAAAGTGGGCGGTCACCCGGGGAAACCATTGCCGCAAGCCCGGGTTGGGACTGAGCGGCAAGCGGTTGGCGTCGCGCAAGTAGCAGGTGATGACCTTGGCTTCGGTTTTGTGGAGGAGAAAGCCGGTGCCGTCGAACAGCTTCATCAATGAGCCGGTGCGCGACAGGCGGCCCTCGGCGAAGAGCACCAGCCGTCCGTTGGCCTGCAAGAGTTCGGCCATCCGTTTCATGGCATAGGGCGAGTTGGTGTCGATGGGAAAGGTGCGTCGGTTGAGCATGACTTTGCGATGGAACCAACTGGCTTGCGCTGAGACGCTGGAAACCACGAATTTCCAATCGTCGTCGAGACAGACCCCCATAAAGAGCCAGTCGAACCAGGAAACATGGTTGGGAATCAAAAGCACCGGTCCGGGTGTGGTGAGGACAGCTTCGTTATAACCACGAAAGCCGTAGAGCCACCGGAGGAGGAGTCGAATAAATGCCTTCATGTTCAGTCAGGTTGTTTTGTGGGATGGAATTTATTACGGATTGAAACCGACACAAGCCAAAGGATGAGCAAGCCTGTGACGCAAACAGCCACTGGCGCCAGCACACGATCCCAAGGCAGACGGCCTGCCTGGTTTAAATCAAGCACGCCAGCGAGCATGGCCGCATCGCCAGGGAAGGGGGCAGTGGCAAGCGATTCCCCGGTGGCCGAAACATGCTGGGAAATGCCGGAGCTGGCGAGTCGAAATATGGGGATGCCATATTCCGCAGCCCGCATGGGCGCAACGCGCGCGTGTAATTCGTGTTGGTGTCTGCCCCAGATGGCGACATCCATGGTCGGCACTATCATCGCCTGTGCCCCGAGTCGCACCAATTCATCCGTCACGCGGCTGTAGCTTAAATCGTAACAGATGCAAATGCCAATCCTGCCCCATGGCGATTGCCAGAGTTTTTGTTCCCGGGCGGGCAGGCCGTCCTTGAAGAATTGTATAGGGACGCTTTTAGCCTGGCGAAAAAGGATGTCGCCCGTTGGTCCGATGACGAAGGCCGTATTGTAATAGTCGGCAGACGCTGAAGCCGGATCCTTGGCACCGACGATGAGATAGCGTTGGTGCTGGCGGCACCAGATTTTGATTTTGTCCGGCACGGGGCTGTCGAAGGTGTATTCGCTCAAAACCAGGAGTTGGGCATCGGGGTGCGACTTAATGAGTTTGTTGAGGTTATACAAGACTTCAGCTTCAGAGGGAAATTCCAGTTGCATCCCGGCCACGGCCAGGCTGTTGGTTGAATGGGTGGTGGCGGTCGGATTAGTCGTGGCGGGGAAGTTTACGAGAAAAGCGCAGGATGCCAGCAGTGTGAACCCGGCGATGGCTCGCTTACGTTGCGTGAGCAGACTTAGCAGGCAGATGGCCGCCAGCAGCGCAAATCCGATGCCGTAAACTCCCAATTGTTTGAGCGGCAGCGAATGCAAGGCAGGGGAGAAGGCGTAGCCGACATTCAGCCAGGAGAAGCGCAGATAATAGAGTTCGCTGCGGAAATATTCCAAGCCGGTCCAGACAAAAGGAATCATGAGTGCGGCGGAAACTTTGCCCAGGTGCAGGCGGCAGAGTCGGGCCAGAGCCAGAAACAGTGCCAGCCAGAAGGCCAGCAGGAGCCAAAGCGCAATGGCACTCGGGCCGAAAAGGGTCCAAAAGAAATGTAGCTGCGGAGCATAAGCCAGAAAACCAACAGTCAGACCGATGTAAAAAGTCCATCGACCGGACTTGAGCCGGGTTAACTCGAAGAGGCAATAGAGATAAACAATAATTAAGAAACTGCCGGCAGAAAAGGTGTAGGCGAGTTGAAACGCTACCACGGCTGCCAGTGAGAGCAGGAGCATGGCCTTGCCCGTCAGGCCGGAATTGCTGTTTTTGTTCTCCACGCTCATGCTCAGACCGAGTCGCGAACGATTAATTCTGCCTGGTTGCTTACGGCCCCCAGTTCAGCCACGAGCTGTTGGGCGCGGGCGACGGGCAGGTTGCCCCAGACAGTTTCGGCGGCGGCATAATAATGGGGTTGGATTTGGCGGAGCAATTTTTGACCGGCGGGAGTCAAGACCACGATGAAGGCGCGGCGGTCATGTGCGTTTTCCCTGCGTTGGACCAGGTCGCGCGCTTCGAGGCGGTCCACGAGTCCGGTGACGTTGGAGCGATGCATGATAAGCTGCCGACTGAGTTCGATCTGGGTGCAGCCCCCGGGTTGAGCCTGCAGGAGATTAAGAACATTGAATTGGCTGGGGCTTAAATTCCAGCGCGCGAAGAAAATCCGGCTGGAGTTCCACAGCGTCTCGGCGGTGCGCAGCAGTTCGAGCAAAGCCTGGTAGCGCGGCCCCGGTGCAGACAAGCGACCTTTCATGCTGAAAGATTAGATATAGATTGTTGATATGTCAACAAATAGTTAGGCGGGGCGACGACGGGGCTTTGGGGCTGATATCAGGCTTAGAGCAGTTCCATAAATGCTGTAGCGCGGCGGAAAGGTTAGTGATGGAAGCGGTCTTTTTGACTTTTGGCTTCGTTTCGGCTCGGTCACAGGCCAGCTTGGGCATGCTCCCTCGCCTAAGCCTCGCCCAAAGTCAAAAATCCTCGCTCCGCCGCGCTACATCATTTCTGTCAATGCTCTAATGCAGCTTGGGGAAGAAACCTGCCGCGGTGGCGCAGGTGGCTTTGCTTAAGGCGTCCGACGAGCAGCCTTTGACCTGGGCCACGGATTCCGAGATTTCCTTTACGTAACCGGGCTCGCAACGTTTGCCGCGATAAGGAACTGGCGCGAGATAAGGGGAGTCAGTCTCCAACATCAATTGATCGAGCGGCACGGCGGCGACGGTTTCGCGGATGGTCTGGGCATTTTTGAAAGTAACAATGCCGGTGAAACTGACGAGGGAGCCCATGGCCAGGACGCGTTGCATGGAGGCAGGATCATCGACAAAGCAATGAAAAACGCCGCGAACGCGCCCGATGAATGGCTGCATTTTGGCCAGGGTATCTTCGAAGGCGCTTCTTTGATGGATCACGCAATTAAGGCCGAACTCTGCGGCCACTTCTAATTGCTGCTGGAAAATGAGCGCCTGCTTTTGTTTATAGCGTTCGTCATCGGCGGGACTGAATCCGGGATTCTGGCTGGGCAATCGATAATAATCCAAGCCTGTCTCTCCGATGGCGACGACTTTGGGATGCCGCGCGAGTTCTCGAAGAGCGGGGCGCATATCTTCGGGCGACTCAGCCACATTGGTAGGATGCCAGCCGACGGCGGCAAAAACGTCGGGATATTGTTCGCTCAATGTGATGGCTTGGGCGCTGCTGGCCAAGTCGGTGCCGATGCTGATGATTTTGGTTATGCCGGCGGCGCGAGCCCGTTCGATAACCTGCGGGAGGTCGGCTGCATAATCCGGGTAATCGAGGTGAGCATGGGTGTCGTAAAAGATGGCCATAACTTTTCGTTTCGTTCGTCGAGCGCGGTCGGCACTGTTTTACTGTGCGGTGCTTCCGCTGGTTTCGCAATGGAGAATCCAAACTGCGGACGGATGGCACCCCGGGAACAAACAGCTTGCCATCAAACGTGCTCTTTCAATAGATTGGCGCAGTAGCAATTCAATCGACATTCCAACAAATTATGGCGCGCCCTGTGACACTTTTTACCGGCCAGTGGGCCGATTTAACCCTCGACACCATTGCCCAAAAGGCCAAGGCATTCGGCTACGACGGGCTGGAGCTGGCTTGTTGGGGAGATCACTTTGATGTCACCCAAGCGCAGGACCAAAAATATTGCGACGACCGCCAGGCCATCCTCGCCAAGCACGGCTTGAAAACGTGGGCGATTTCCACGCATCTGGTTGGGCAGGCCGTTTGCGATAATATCGATGAACGACATAAGGCTATCCTGCCGGCGCATGTCTGGGGCAATGGCAAACCGGAGGACGTGCGCAAGCGCGCGGCCGACGAAGTCATCAAAACCGCGCATGCCGCCAAAAAGCTGGGGGTGAAGGTGGTGAACGGCTTCACCGGATCGAAAATCTGGAGTTTGCTTTACAGTTTTCCCCCGGTCAGTGACGCGCAAATCGAAGAGGGCTATGCTGATTTTGCACGGCGGTGGAATCCAATTTTGGACGAGTTTAAAAAGTGCAAGGTGAAATTCGCGCTGGAAGTGCATCCAACAGAGATCGCCTTCGATACAGTCAGCGCCGAACGTGCGCTGGCTGCCATTGGCCACCGGCCGGAATTTGGTTTCAACTACGATCCCTCTCATCTTGGCTATCAAGGGGTGGATTATGTCGGGTTTATCCGCAAGTTTGCCGAGCGCATTTTCCATGTGCACATGAAGGACGTTTACTGGTCGGACAAGCCCACGGAAGCGGGCGTGTTCGGGGGGCATACCAAATTCGGCGATCCACGGCGGTTTTGGGAATTTCGCTCGCTGGGCCGGGGCACCATCAACTTCGAGAAAATCATTCGCGCGCTGAACGATGCGCAATACCAGGGGCCGCTTTCAGTGGAGTGGGAGGATATTGGCATGGAGCGAGAACATGGGGCACGCGAAGCCGCGGCTTTTGTGCGGCACATTGATTTTGCTCCAAGCAAAGTGGCATTTGACGCTGCGTTCGATAAAAAGGCGCAGAAGAAATAGAGCGCAGGTCAGGCCAAGGCAAAATTAAATGCCGGGACGGAGAGCCGGGCCTTTGGGACTCGGAAGATGCGCTGCCGCCGGATGGATGAGTTCGTGTTCGTACTTGGCGGCGTCCTCCTTTTTGCCGAGCTTTTGCGCCAAGGCGATCAGTTGCCGGTAAATTGGAGGTTTGTCCGGATAATCAGGGAATTCATCCACGAACTGCCCGTAGAGTGAGTAAGCTTCAGGCTCCCGCTGCAAAGCGATCAATTGCGGGACAAGGGTTAACATCACCCGGATGCGTTGTTGCGGCGTTGCCTCGAGCTTCAGGACCTGTTGCAAGGCAAAGACCGAGGCGGAGGGCTTGCCTTGAGCGGAATAGAGTTCGGCCAGCTTTTCCATGAGCACGGCGCTTTGCCGTGTCAGTTCGAGAGATTCCAAGGCGTTGACCGCCTCGGCCACGGGCAGATGATTCGCCAGACGTAGATTAACGATTCGAAGATAATACCAGTCCAGCAATTTGCTGTGCTGCTTTTCCATGGCCTCAAGCTGTTCGGGCGGGCTTTTGTCAAAAGGGCGATACAAGGGATCCCCCACCACCGTTGTCTGCCAGGAAAGAAATGCCTGTGACGCATAAGCGGCTTCGCCAAAAGAGAAGCCGGAATGGATGAACCGCGCGAAGAAAATGGCGATGTCCGGTGTTCCGGTGAGATAGGGTTCGTCCACACAGCCCATGGAAGCGGTGGCGCCTTTCGCCAGCAGGGGACCGACCCAATTGCGTGTCGTGAAGCGTAAAGTAGCGGCACTGAAGGAATGCAAATGGTAGGCGAAGGCGCCGGGCATAAATTCAACCGTGGGACGGGTGAAGGGGCCGGAGACATTTTCATCGTACCATCCGGCATAGAAAGCCACCTGACTTAGCGGGAAGCTGGCGGGCAATGTGCCGCCATTTTCGTCGGTAATGGTGTCGAAGCCAGTACGTCGGCAGACTTCCGCCGCGCCGCGGATCCAGTCATCGCCGACCTTGTATCCGCCATTGGTCAGCCCGCGCAAATCAAAGTAAGCCCGGCCCCAGAGGCCATTGGTTTCCGCTTGAATGGCCTTGTCCACCAAGCCGCGCGCGATTTCGGCCGTTGGGCCATCCAACCGGGCCACCATCAGGATGCCATTGGTTGGATTCATGGCAGCGGCATTGGTGCCGGCGAAGAACGGGTTGACCAAAGGTCCGGCGTGGGAATACTTTTGTTTCACATACGGCAGACAGGCCAGTTCGTTGTCCACGGCAGCTTCATTCCGCCGCAATTCGGGACGCACTTTATCGGTGCCTTCCTCTTTTAAGGCGGGATCGGGGCCGATTCTCAGCGGCACGCCGTAGCAGAGAACCACGTACCGGATCCGGGAGCCAACGACCCAATTCTCCACGTGTTGCATTGTCCCGTTGGTAGTGACGAGATCCCGGGGACCAAAACGAAAGAGATGTTTTTCTTCGAATGCCTTCAACAGCGGGGTTTCCAGGCGGTTGCGATAATCGATGCGACTCTCCGTTTCCACGGTCGGCATGTCAAAGCCCATGACTTGATCGGGCGGGACGTGGCGGCGTTCGGCATAATGGTCGGCGACCCCTTTGGATTCCGGCACGCGGGTGTTGTACACGACCACCACCTCATCGCCGAGTCCTTCGGCGTGAGTTGCGGCAATGATGCCGAACAATCCCACACAAATTAAAATGGTGATAAACCTACTCATTCTTTAAGCGACCTGAATCTTGAGACCATCATACGCCAGTTCCACGCCCGGGGGAAGCTCAGCTTGCGCGGGATCGTGATCGTAGTCATGGGTCAGATGGGTAAAATAGGTGCGTCCAGCCCCGATTCGCCGCGCGGCGGTCAAGGCCTCATCCAGGCACATGTGCGTTGGGTGCGGGGCGCGACGCAAGGCGTCCAGCACCACGACCTCCACGCCGCTGACTTGTTTGACCACATCGGGCGGGACTTCCTTGCAATCGCTCAAATAGGCCAGTCGTTTTTTTCCGTCCTGGACGAATAGATAACCGGTCGTAATCATGCGACCGTGGGGCAGGGAGAGGGGAATGATTTCCAGGTCTCCCAGGGGAAAGGGACCGGTGACAATATGAGGCTCGGGAATAAAATATCCCTTCGGCCAGGGACCGTCGTGGAACGCGTAAACATAGACGCGTTTCAGGGCCGTCATGGTATCGGCACTGGCATAAATGGGCAGTGCGCCGTCGCGCAAGTCGCAAAACCGGCGGCAATCGTCCAAGCCCATGATATGATCGGCATGGGGGTGGGTGAAAATGACCGCGTCCAGCCAGCGAATATTTTCCCGCAGCATCTGAATGCGAAACTCGGGCGTGGTATCCACCACCAGTTTGACCTGATCGGTGGCGACGTAAATGGAAGGGCGCGTGCGATGGTTTTTGGGGTTGGCCAGGAATTCGGGCGGGTAATCGATGCCCACCATGGGCACACCCTGTGAAGTGCCGGAACCTAAAAATGTAAATGAGAATGACATTGCCAAACTTTTATTTTGCCGAACGCCGGTTAAATTGCCAGATTGAACCCGAGCGAATCTAACATGTTGACGACGTTGCGCATCAAAAACCTTGCCTTGGTGGCGGATTTGACCCTGGACCTCCAGCCGGGTTACCAGGCCATTACCGGAGAGACGGGCGCGGGGAAGTCCATTATCATTGGGGCATTGAACCTCGTTTTGGGTGAGCGGGCCGACCGGACGCTGATTCGGAGTGGCAGCGACTCGTGTTCCGTTGAGGCAGTAATGGACGTATCCCGGCTGCGCACGCCGCTGAAATCGTTTCTGGAAGAGAACGGATTGGAACCGTGCGAGGAGAACCAATTGGTCCTGAAACGCACGTTCACGAGCGCCGGGACCAACCGCCAGTTCATCAACGGTTCGCCCACGACACTGGGCGTGCTGGCGAACCTGGGCGAGTGGCTGGTCGATATCCACGGTCCCCATGACCATCAGTCCCTGCTGCATGCCGCCAAACAACTGGCGATTCTGGATGCGTTCGGCAATTTGCAAGCGCGGCGGGAAGCGTTTGCGGAATTGGTCCGGCGCCGTGGTGTTCTGAAAGCGGAAAAAGCGGTGCTGATTGTCGATGAGAAGACGTATGCGCAACAACTGGACCTGCTGCGGTTTCAAATAAATGAAATCACGACCGCGCGGTTGCAACCCGGTGAGGATGCGCAAGTGCAGCAGGAATACCAACGCAGCAGCAATGCGGCCAAACTGCTGGAACTAAGCCAGACGGCACTCACGCTTTTGAGCGAAGAGGAAACTGCGCTGCTCACGCAGGCGGGGCTGCTGGGGCGCACGTTGCAGGAATTGCAGCGCATTGATCCCGGCGCGGAAGGGTTGGTGGCGCAACATGAACTGGCCGTCGCCAATTTGCGCGAGTTGCAAATTGAGCTCTCGCAATACGCCGATAAGGTCGATATTGATCCGGCGCGTTTGCAGGAACTGGAGGAGCGGCTGAATCTCATTCATTCCTTGAAGCGGAAATATGGCGCAACCGTGGAGGAGGTCATTGGTTTTTGGGAGAATGCCCGCCAGAAGCTCGAGCAACTCGAACAGCGCGATGAGGAGTTGAAGCGCATCAATACCGAGTTAAAGAAACTGGATAACGAACTTTGGCGCACCGGCCAGGAGCTCTCCGCCCAGCGGCGCAAAGTAATTCCTCAACTCAACAAAGCGGTGGTTAAACAGCTCAAAGACCTTGGCTTTGCGCAAAGCCATTTTGATGTCACGATGGTAACGGCCACGAAGGATTCGCCGGGCGCTCCGGCCCAGCCATTTTCCGCCAGCGGACTCGATACGATTGAGTTTCAATTTGCACCCAATGTGGGGGAGCCGGCCCGGCCGTTGCGCGCGATTGCCTCGTCCGGCGAAATGGCGCGGGTGATGTTGGCACTGAAAACGGTGCTGGCCCAGGTGGATGAGATTCCGGTGCTGGTCTTTGATGAAGTGGATGCCAATGTGGGAGGAGAGACGGCCGATGCAGTGGGGGAAAAGATGGAACAGATCGCGCGGCAGAGGCAGGTGTTGTGCATCACCCATCTGGCACCCGTGGCGGCCCATGCCTCGGCGCATTATGTGGTGACCAAGCAAATCAAGGAAGGACGCACGATTTCCGAGATCACACTGCTGAATAAAAAAGATCGAGTCACCGAACTGGCCCGGATGTTGGGCGGCCAATCCGACGCCGCGCGCAAACATGCGGAAGAGTTGCTTAAGTAAGAGGCAGTGATTTATTTGCGTGGGAGTGAATTTAATTAAGGGGTACAAACTTCCCGGTTTCGCCATCAAACGCGGTCATTTTGTGGACTTTTAAGCCGGGGTATAATTTGTAAACGCCCGCTTTTTCCGCCTCGTCGGGAAAGTGGATGCTTAATTGGCTCGCGGAGGTGGCCCGGACGAAAGACTGGGAATCCTGGAGTCCGTTGAGCAACACGGGTAATAAAAGCTCGCGAGATGGCTGGGTGAAGAGCAGGCACTGGATGGCATCAATCCGAACCTCAGGGTCAGGGCTTTTCATAACATTCGCCAGGGCGGGAGCGGCGGATTGGGCGTTGGTGCCGAGAATGGCAAAGCCAATAAAGGCATAGTAATGCTCTAGTGTGACATTGGGCAGGGGATAACGGATGAAAGATTGGTGGCGCATCAGGGAAGCCAATCTGATTTTGAGCGGGGTATTCCGGACGCGAAGCATATTGAGCAAGGAGGGGATGGCGTCGTCACCCATGCCTTTAAGCGCCGCTTCGCACTCTTTTATTTTTGCATCACGACTTTCAATGCTGCCGGTAAAGGTTGCCACCTTGGGATAATCTTCAAGCCATTGGGTCAATGTGCGGCTCTGATAGCGCGGCTCCTTTGGCACGGCAACATAGAGGAATACCCAACCCAGCAGGATGAGGGTGACGATGATGCCAATGAGCCAGAAGCGTTTCATTTAATTAGCGGCAAATATTATTGATAATGGGGTGGCCGGACGTTGGTTGCTTTGATGCGATCCATTTCAATGGTTTCGACGGTTTGGGAGATGCGCTGCTGCATGGTTTGCATTTTAGTGAGTTGGCGTCCCTGCGCGAGCACCACCTGATTGAGTTGATCGCAGAGGTGTTCGAGATGCGCCAGATTCGATTCGAGCTTTTCCAGACGTTCCGCCAGTTCTTGGTCCATGCCTGAACATAAACCCAAGTGGCGCGGGTGGGGAGTTAAAAACTGCCGGGAGTGGTGGTTGAATAATTGGCCTAGGCAGAAAGGCCAAGACAGTTTTTATTAGTGCGTGATGGCGAGTAAAACAGAGAAGCAGATTTCCAGCTTGCTGGCCCGGCATGTGGACCAACTACGGGCGTGCCAGCTTTGCCCCGCGATGCATAAGCCTGTGGTTAGCGGCGGCGCAGTGGTCAGTCGGGTGATGCTGGTGGGACAGGCACCGGGTGACAAGGAACCGATTATGGGCCGGCCATTCGCCTGGACGGCCGGAAAGACGCTGTTCCGCTGGTTTAACGAATCGGCCGGGATGAGCGAGGAAATGTTTCGTGCCTCCATTTACATGGCGGCGGTCTGCCGTTGTTTTCCCGGCAAAAAACCAACTGGTGGCGATCGCGTGCCGGCACCGGACGAAATCCAGAGTTGCTCCGGCTGGCTGAAGCGTGAAATGGAGATTCTCAAGCCGGCGCTTGTGATTCCAGTGGGCAAGCTGGCGATTGAGCAATTCATCCCGCCACAAAAGCTTGATGTGCTCATCGGCCGACAACTGGAGGTGACGTATGCGGGGCATGCATTTGATTTGATTCCGTTACCGCATCCATCGGGGGCTTCGCCGTGGCATCGCATGGAGCCGGGGAAGACTTTGTTAAAGCAGGCATTAAAACGAATTGTGGCGCATCCCGCGTTTGCAGAAATAAGGAGTTTGAAACCACGATGAACTGGCTATTTTGGGCGGTGCTCTCCGCGCTGTTCGCGGGTATGACGGCCATCCTCGCGAAAGTGGGGGTGGAGGGAGTGAACTCGAATCTTGCCACCGCCATCCGCACGAGCGTGGTGGTGGTGTTCACCTGGTTGCTGGCGATTCCGGCGTGGCGGGAGACGGGCGTGGGTGCGATCAGCCGGCGGACCTGGATGTTCCTGATTTTTTCAGGACTGGCCACAGGGCTTTCGTGGATCTGTTATTTTCGAGCGTTGCAGTTGGGCAAGGCGTCGCAGGTGGCGCCGGTGGACAAGTTGAGCGTGGTGGTGGCGGTGGTACTGGCGGTGGTTTTTCTCGGGGAACGGTTAAACTGGCGAGAAGGCGTGGGGGTGGGCCTGATTGTGATTGGCGCGCTGGTGCTGGCGTTTAAGTAGGCGATTCCGGCACTGCGGATTTACGTGCGGTTGAGAGGCGCTTTTTGAGGAGAGCGAGCAAGGAGATGCCAACGCAGCTCCAGCCAAACAAATCTCCGTGCCGGTTATAAAAGGTGGGAACGCGCTTTTCGCCCGGCAGGAGCAGGGGGATGCGTGCGATCATAACGCCAGGCCCGTAAATGCCATGCTCGCTGCTTTCAAATGTTTGTCTGATCCGGCCCGAAGAATCGATCCAGCAGGTAAGGCCATTGTTGGAGCAGCGGACGAGCGGCACGCCGTTCTCGACGGCGCGGAAAACGGCGCAGCCCGCGTGTTGCCGTTGCGCCGAGCCTTCACCAAACCAGCCGTTGTTTGTCAGGTTCACGAGAAAATCGGTGTCGTCAGAAACGTATTCGCGGACGAGATGGGGAAACACGTCCTCGAAGCAGATCAACACGGAAACCTTCGCCGACAAATCCGACAACGGGAAGGGGACCACGCGGTCGCCGGCCGTGAAGCCGCCGGTGATGGGGGTGAAATATTTCAGGAAGGGGAGCCAGTGGATGAGGGGAATGTATTCGCCAAAAATGACCAGGTTGCGCTTTTTGTAGCGCTCGACCAGAGTGCCCCGCGGACTCACGAGAAAGCTGCTGTTGAAGTAATCGCTCTCGTTTGGATCGCTGGCACCGGGGTGGGGTTCGGCATCGTCGGAGCCAATGATTATCCAGATCTTGTTTTGCAAGGCGAGCTGGGTGATGGCGTGGAAGATTTCTTCATCGTAGCGGACCATTTTCGGCACGGCGGCTTCCGGCCAGATGATGAGGTCGGGTTTGTTGGTCAGCGCGGTTTCAGTGAGGCTGATTAATTGTTTAAAGCGGACCGTTTCGCCGGACGGATCCCAGATGGTCGTTTGGGGAATGCTGGGTTGGATAAGTGCCACGCGCAATTCCGGGCGTGCGGGTTCGGGTTGCGAAACTTTGTGGAAACCGAGTCCGTACGCGACTGCGACCGCCGTCATGGGTAAAATGATTTCGCCGACCCAAGCCGAGCGCATGGCCGGTTTGCGGATGATGGCCATGGCCGCGCCCAGCAGTGAGAGGGATGACCAGACCAGGAGGAAGGAAACGCCATACACGCCGGTGAAGGCAGCAATTTGGATGAGTGGAATAATATGAAATTGGGAGGCGCCCAAAAGATTCCAAGGGAAACCGCCCAACAATCGGGAAATGGTCATTTCCAAAGCCACCCACAGCGCCGCACTGGTAAGGCTCCAAAGCATGCGTTGACTCCACGGGGCAGAGAGGAATTTATCGGCGATGCCGGTGGCATTATCGGATGACTCGGCAACGGCCAGTCGGGTCGGGAACAATTTCCACGAGAGCCAGGTCCAGGTTGCGGGATAGAGCGCGAGAAATGCGCCCAAGGCAACCCAGCCGAGCGCAGTTGCCCAGCGCCATTCCAACGGGACCGGAATCCGGAGCAGCCAGGAAAGTGAAGCGAGATAATGAGCCAAGCCCGCGACGTAACCGATGCGGAAAGCCTGTTTCAGTGGCTTGCCGATGGCAGTGAGCAGGATGAGGCCGGGCGCAATCCACGCCAACCCGGCAATGCTTGGGTTGGGAAAAGAAGCTGCGAGCAGCAGCCCGGCCAGCATTGCCCAGGGATAACGACTGCGGATGAAAGCCTGTAATCTTTTCAACGCATGGAGCTTGCCCCAACTTATCCCAAACGCAAGCGGCTACTGCGCGCAGGGTCTTAAACAAGCAGACCCATTGGCAATTGACACCTCTGGCGGTTTTGGAAAAGCTCGCGTGGTGTACGAGTATTTGAACCGCGTGAAAGCTCCCGTTGCCATCATGAAGGATAGGCGTCCATGGCTGGTTTTTGCGCTGGTCTTCTGCTGGAAGATTGCGCTGTTTGTCATTTCCGCCCAACCCGTGCCAGCCAGCGACTCCTATTTTTACGATGGCGCGGTGGTGCATCATCTGCTGCATGGCGGGTATTATAATCCCTGCCTGGCGGCGGCATTTCCCATTTCCAGCGCGCAGGTTTTCAGCGTTTATCCGCCATTTTACCAGGTGCCTCTGCTGGCCTGGATGTCGGTTTTTGGGGTGTCTGCCTTATCGGCCATGGCGCTGCATATCTTTCTCATTGGGATTTACATGGTGTTGCTGCTCGCGATTTTCCGGCGATTGCAAACACCGGGTTGGTGTGTGCAGTTGGCCGGAGCTTTTCTGTTGCTGATTACCTTTCACGATCGGCCGGACACTGTGGCTCACGTCATGGGGATGCTCGCCATTTATAGTTGGGTGCGGTCGCGACGCATTTTGTCCGAAGGATTGGCAGATAATCGAATCAGCCGGTGGAACTGGTTGACGGTTGTCTGTGTGGTGTTGACGATTGCCACCAGCCTGCAAATCGGGGGAGTTTATTTTCTATGGGTGTTCCTGGGGACGGCGCTGGCTTGTTATGCCGGCAAAGAGCGTTTTCCCATCGTACCCATGGCGGCAATGGCGGCGGCACCGATAGTGCTGGTGTTGATGGTTAAAACTTTTTTGCCGCTGCCATGGGAAGGATTTGTGGAACATGCCCGGCAGACGCCATTCATCACGGGTTTTCGCGCGCTGAGTTGGCAGGAAGTGTTGAAGGTGGTGCGGAGCGTGCCGGGCATTCTGCTGGTTACAATTTTACTTTGCTGGTCATGGTTTACGCGGCGTCGCGAATTGATGGCAGCGATGGCCACGCGGCCGGGGATCATAATGCTGCCCGCGTTACTCGGGTCGTTGGGCGTGGTGGCGGCTTGTTTGACGATACTATCAGCCAACATTGTTGGGAACATCCCCATCTATCTCCAACCGCTGATCGTGGCTTGTTACCTGGCGCTCTTTGGTCCGCTCGTGGCCAGCAAGCTGCAGTCGCGTTTGCAGGTGGGATGTTTTGTGTTGATGGTACTGTTGGGCTCAGTGCGGGCCGTGGGGATGAGCACATGGGGAATCGTCTGCGCGCGGGACACGAGTTATGCATCGGTCATGCGACGGGTGGCGAAAGAATTGGAGAGTCATCCAACCGGGACAGAAGTGGTGATTTCCTCTCCATTTCTCTATGAGGCCGCTTTGCATCAGAACATCAAACCGATTCACTCCGATTGGTTGGTGCGGGTTTGGCGCGACCAGCAGCCAGATGATGCGCGGGCACTGGTGGCCCGGAAACCAGCGCAACTTATCCTCAGCCAGTTCGAGTATTACCGGCGCTACCAGGGGATTCTGGAGAAGGTAAAATCCGATCCGCAGCTCGGCAGCATGGAAATTGAGAACACCGCCAAAACGCCGTCGCCCGATTCCTTCAAATCGATCCAGAGAGTTCTACAAAATGTTTCCTGGGCGCCGGTGATCGTCAATCTAACCTGGAAGTAGACGAACGCAGGCGATTTGATTTTGCGTTGAACACCTTCTGGTCTTAACCTGCGCGTACGATTTAACTATGGGAAAGAACGCTTTGAGCAAAGAAACTCCGATTCAACTCGGTTACCGCATGCCCGCCGAATGGGAACCGCACGCCGCGACGTGGCTGACGTGGCCGCGTCCGGAGGGCATCAGCTTTCCGGACAAGTATGATACGGTGCCGCCGGTGTATGCGGAGTTGATCCGCCATCTGGTAGAAGTCGAAGAGGTGAACATCAATGTATGGAACGCGGAGATGGAAGCCTGGGTGAGGGGTTTGTTGCAAAAAAATAAGACGCCACTGGAGCGGGTTCGTTTTCATCATTTTCCGGCTTACGAACCGTGGTGTCGCGATCATGGGCCGATTTTTCTGTTGCGGGAACGGGGTGAAAAAAAAGAACGGGCCGTCGTGGACTGGGGTTACAATGCGTGGGGCAATAAATATCCGCCATTTGATTTGGATGATGCCATACCACAGCATGTGGCGCAACTGCGCCAATTGCCGCTGTTTTCGCCGGGCATCGTGATGGAAGGAGGATCGATTGAGGTGAATGGCCGCGGGACATTGCTGACGACTGAAGCTTGTTTGCTGAACCCGAACCGGAATCCGGAGCTGACCAAAACGGAGATTGAGCAGTACCTGAAGGATTATTTCGGGGTGACTCATATTGTCTGGCTGGGTGATGGAATTGTGGGGGACGACACCGACGGGCACATTGATGATCTGACACGATTCGTGAATCCAACGACCGTGGTGACGGTGGTGGAGGAGAATCGGCAGGACGCGAATTACGAATTGTTGCAGGAGAATTTGAAACGCCTGCGCTTGGCGCGGGATCAGGAGGGGAAACCGTTGCGGGTGGTGGAACTGCCGATGCCGGGCTTGATTGAGCATGAAGGGCAGCGGTTGCCGGCGAGTTATGCGAATTTTTACATCGCCAATCAAATGGTGCTGGTGCCGACCTATCGTGATGTCAACGACGCGAAGGCGCTGGCGATTCTGCAAAAAGTTTTTCCGGAGCGCCGGGTCATTGGGGTGGATTCGACGGAGTTGATTTGGGGATTGGGCTCGTTCCATTGCATCAGCCAGCAGGAGCCGGTATGATATATCTGCATGATGAAGGCGGGAGCCGGAGAGGAAATGGTTCGCCTGTTCATCGCGCTGCCGGTACCGGCGGCGGTGAAAGATGAATTGAGGCAGGTGCAGGCGGAACTGAGCGAGCGAATGTCCGACGACAGCGTGCGTTGGACCACGCCGAAGCAAATGCATCTGACGCTCCGATTTCTGGGCGAGGTGGTCCGGAGCCAAGTCGAGGATTTGACGGGGGCGGTGCGGGAAGTTGGCAGGCAATTTCCGCCGCTCCATTTGCGCGCGCAGGGAGTTGGTTTCTTTCCGAACCCGCGTTTTCCGCGCGTGATTTGGGCCGGGGTGCATGACATTGAGGGGCAATTGCAATTGCTCCAGGCGGCGGTGAGCGAGGCCAGCGCCCGATTTACTGACGAGGAGGCGGAGAAAAATTTTACAGGACACCTGACGCTGGGCCGGGTCAGGAATCCGAAACCAACGCAGGCCGAGGCGCTGGCGGAATGGGCGCGCGGCATAGGGGAACGAATTTTTGGCGAGTGGAGGGCGGATACAGTGGAGATCATGCGCAGTGAGCCCTCCGCGCACGGCAGTGAATATACATCAATGGCATCGATTCGGCTGGTGGTGGAGTGAAGCCAACGGGTTGAGGCCGGTTTGCCACTATACAGTTGCATAGTAGTTTGATAGGCTTACTCCAATATGGCACTGGATGACATTTTACTGGAAGCGGAAGACAA
Organism: Pedosphaera sp.; assembly: GCA_028293325.1. Classification (GTDB taxonomy): domain Bacteria; phylum Verrucomicrobiota; class Verrucomicrobiia; order Limisphaerales; family Pedosphaeraceae; genus JAQGOT01. The sequence goes on from JAQGPA010000156.1 coordinate 25,137, forward strand.
GATGATCAAGACGGAGGAGGTGGTGCAGCATGAATTCAGCGGCGTGCGCACCGGCAAGGCTTCACCCTCTCTGATTGAAAATATTTTGGTGGAAGTTTACGGCTCACAGATGCGCATTCGCGAGCTGGCAGGCATCACCACACCGGAAGCGCGCATGTTGCTGGTGCAGCCGTGGGACGCCGCGACGGTTCACCCGATTGAAAAGGCCATTCAGAAGAGCAACCTCGGCCTCAACCCGGTGGTGGATAAAAAATTTATCCGGATTGTGCTGCCGGAATTAAGCCAGGAGCGGCGGCTGGAATTCATCAAGATCATCAAGAAAATGGCGGAGGATGGCCGCGTGGCGATTCGTCATGTGCGGCGTGACGCGTTGGAGCAGCTCAAAAAGGAAGAGAAATCCGGCGGCGTGACGGAAGACCAGGTGGAAGGTGCAGAAAAGGAAGTGCAGAAACTCACCGACCAATATATCGCCAAGATCGACACGCACGTGACCCACAAGGAAAAGGAAATTCTGACGGTCTGACGGGTGGCCAGGGCGGTTGGTGGGGATCAGCGCAGGGAGGTATTGTTGGTCCCGGAATCTTCGAAGCGGATAATCGTTTCGCCAACTTTGGCGTAGCTCAGTTTTTCCCGCGCGAGGCGCTCCACGGTTTTGGGATCGCGATGCAGGGCATCGATGGCGGCTTTCAAACGACGCTCGGTTTCCTGGTCCTGCTGGATCTGGGTATCGAGTTTCAGGATTTGCATGCGCATGCGTTCGTTTTGGTGGATGAGCGGGAGATAGAGGACTACGACGATGCCAAAACCGGCGAGTAACAGCAGGCAAATAACCACCCGGGTAAGTTTGCCCCAGATACCGATATCCACTTTCATTTCATCCAGTAAACCGCCAGACGAAGGCAAAGGAAAGAAGATAAATTACCTTGTTACACGCTGCCACGCGGCCAGTTGTCGGTCGGGCCCGAACGTCAAACGGAGGAAGCGATCGGGCGTGGTGGTGAGCAAGTACGGTTGCGCGGTTGGTCCATAAGGATCGTAGTTGCCGTTGCCAATGAAGCCATGGGAATAACCGCGTTGAGTCAGCCATTCAACCACGACGGTGCCATTGTCCAGGCTGGCCGACTTATCCGGCGGGCCAAGTTCCAACACGGCCTGGTCGAAGGTGAAATTACCCACACGGCTGTGCCAATCAACGCGGGGTTTGGTGGCGCAGCCGGCAAGCAAAAGAAAAAGCAGCAAACAGAACAGGAGTGGGAGAGCCTGGCGGCGGTGAAAAGATGACGTCAGCATGGGACAAGGATAGCAATTGGATGACTAAACGCAAGCGTGTGAGGGCGCAGGAGCAGAGCGATTGGCTGGGAATTGAATTCAGGCGGTGGACGTATTTGATTGTCAATGTGAAGGTTCGACTATAAGACTTTCCGGCGCATGATTAAGGCTTTGCTGCTCATTTTTGAGCCCGGCATGACTTGGGATAAAATTGTTCTGGCCAAGAGAAGTGTTTCTTTTGTCCTGTTCGCTTATCTTTTGCCACTCATTATCCTGAGCATTGCCGGGGAGTTGTTTGGTCTATTGTACTGGGGCAGACATCAGGAAATTGTGGGCGAGATGAGGCGTATTTCCACAAACATGGCGATCTATTATGGAAGCGCACAATTTGTGATGAGCTTGGCGCTGGTTTTCGGTGGCGCGAAGCTGCTCAAATCCTTCGCGGGAACCTTTCATACCCGTCATAGTTATGGGCAGTGCTTCATCCTGGTGGCCTACACGCTGGGGCCGTTATTTCTGGTGCGATTGTTGGATGCTTTTCCATTCATGAACCCGTGGGCCACCTTCGCCATTGGCATTATTTTGTCCGTCGCTGTGCTTTACAACGGCATTCCGCGCATGCTGGAGCCGGATCCGCCCCACGCTTTTGGCCTTTATATCACCAGCGCCATGTTGCTGATTATCATCGGCGGGTTGGGTCGATTCCTGACGACGCTGGTGCTGGATGGCAAGTTGAACCTGCACTGACGATGCCGCCTAGCGGGCGTGGCGTTTAGAGCAGTTCCATAAATGCTGTAGCGCGGCGGAAAAGTTAGTGAGGGCAGCGGTCTTTTTGACTTTTGGCTTCGTTTCGGCTCGGTCACAGGCCACCTTGGGCATGCTCCCTGGCCAAAGCCTCGCCCAAAGTCAAAAATCCTCGCTCCGCCGCGCTACATCATTTCTGTCAATGCTCTAGCTCCGGCTCAACCTGGCACAAGCCTGTTTGATGACCCACCCTGATTTTTCCAAGGCAGCGCGGGCTCGCGCATAATCAACGCCTTTGAGTTCCTGCACGATGCGCACTGCGCGGTCGCGCAGTTTGATGTTCGACGGATTCAGATCCACCATCAGGTTGCCGACCACCTTGCCGGTTTGGACCATGGCCAATGTGGTAAAAATATTCAGGATCAGCTTGGTGGCGGTGCCGGCCTTGAGGCGAGTGGAGCCGGTTAATATTTCCGGGCCGACGTTGGGGAGGATCACCACATCGGGGCGGCTGGCGCGCGGAATTTTTAAAAAGGGATTGAAGCCCAGCAATATTATTTTCGCGCCGCGTTGGCGAGCTTCGCCCAGGGCGCCCCAGACGAAGGGGGTGCGACCGCTGGCGGCGATGCCGACGACGATGTCGTGGCGGGTTACTTTTCGGAAATCAATCGCGCGTGCGCCGGCGGCGGGATCATCTTCCGCGCCTTCAACAGAGCGCCAGAGCGCGGTTTGGCCACCGGCGATGATGCCTTGCACCAGATCCGGGTCGGTGCGGAAGGTGGGCGGACATTCGCTGGCGTCGAGCACGCCTAAGCGTCCGCTGGTGCCTGCGCCGACGTAAAAAAGGCGTCCGCCCCGCTTGAATGCCCGGGTGATGAGGCGCACGGCTTGCTCGATTTGTTTGCGCTCCGCGAGAATGGCTTGAGGAATGCGCGCGTCCTCCGCGAGCATGAGGTTGATGGCGTCGGACAACGGGAGCTTGTCCAAATTGAGCGAGCGGGGATTGCGTTGCTCGGTGGGGGAGAGGCGGGCATTTTCGGCTGCGGGAAATTCCGGCAACAAATATTTCCGTGCGGGTGATGGCTGACGGGATTTGCGTGTGGCGGTTTGTCCGCCCCAAATACCTTGTGCCAGGGTGACCGCGCCCCAGACACTTTCCCGTTTGATTGAGGAAACCACCGCGTTGCGCCGATGTTGGCGCAATTGCTGCGCGATTCGCCGGGCGAATAATGGCTGCTTGAGCAGGACGCTGCCGGCCATAATGAAATGGACGGGAGTCTTGGTGCCGACCAACTGACGGGCGCAGGCGAGAGCGGCATCGGCGAGGCTGTTGGCGGCATCGGCGAGGATTTCTTTTGCCAGGCGATCGCCGTGGTTGGCGGCGTTGAAGACGGCCACGGCGAGATCGGCCACGCTGGCCTTGGCGGCAGTTTGCGCCCAAGCGATGAGTTCGTTCGGTTCGTTGAGCAGCAGACGGTGCAGGAGTTTTTGTCCGAGACGCGGCCAGAGGCCATCGCGATCATAATGAAAGACGACCGTTTTGAGCGCGCGCAAACCGATTTCGTAGCCGCTGCCGTCGTCGCCCAAAAGGTGACCCCAGCCGCCGACTTTGACAATTTTGCCATCGGAGTTTTGGCCATAACAGCAGGAGCCGGTGCCGCTGAGAATGAGGACTTTGGTTGTGGAAGAGTCGCCGTTCATTTGTTGGACGGCGTGGAGGGCGGTTTCCAGATCGTTGGTGGCAAGGCAGGGGATTTGGGGCCAGACCTTGGCGGCAGCCAGGCGAATGCGTTGCCAATCCGTTTCAGTGCGAGCGCCGGCCAGACCGATGCCGACGGCATCCGGCTGCGGAAAGGCGATGGCGATGGAGCGGAGCAGTTGGACAAGTTGGGCGTCGCTCAATAATTTTAAATTGGCGGGTCCCGCTTCGAGGCGATGCAGGAGGCGGCATTGGGCATCCGCCATGAGCGCGACGGTGTGCGTGCCGCCGCCTTCAATGCCCAGGAAGAAGGGGCGAGTGGTTTGCTGCGAACTTGTTGTCATCGTCCCTAGTATTTGCGAGCCGCGAATTTTTCAAAGCACTAAAACCAGGCCGTGGGGAGGCAAAATGGTTTGGAAAAACCGTGGTTTGTTTTCATTGAGCGCGTGGCGCGAGGAAAGTTGCTCACCGTTGTGATGAAAATTTTGCTCGGTGAATATAACTAACCAAAAGAGGCATTAATAAAAAATTAACAAGGTATTCCGACGCATAAACAGAGAATAAACAAGATGATAAATAAAATTTTAATACGCTACACGCTAACGACTTAGAGTAACGCCAAGCATGCTGGCATTGTGGCTGCTAAGTGAGGTCAAAGATGCGTCCGTTCACAGTTCAATGATGAATATGAACGCGTACGCCGACCAGATAACACTATGAAGAAGATCGAAGCCATCATCAAACCATTCAAATTGGAGGAAGTTAAAGATTCACTATCCGAGGTCGGCATCGAGGGCATGACCGTCATCGAAGTCAAAGGTTTTGGCCGGCAGAAAGGCCATACCGAGATTTACCGAGGCAGCGAATACACCGTCGATTTTCTGCCTAAAATCAAACTGGAAGTGGTTGTCGCCGACGCCCAGGTGGAAATCGCTGTGAGTGCGATCATCAAGGCGGCCAAGACTGGTAAGATTGGGGATGGCAAAGTGTTCGTCTCGGCCATCGAGCAGTCCGTGCGCATTCGTACCGAAGAGAAAGGGGACCAAGCATTGTGAGTCAGATCAAAAATTCCAAGAACTTATTACTTCAGCCTAAACATATGACCAAAAAATTCATCGCATCACTCATAACCTTGCTGCTCTTCGCCGCCCTCCTTGGGCGCGCGCAGGACACCAACGCCCCGGCCATGACCAACATGCCGGCGGCCGATACCAATGCTGCGCCAGCGGCAGCCGCCGCACCCGCCTCCACGGATCCGAAACCCGACCCTACCGGCACCGCCACAGGCGCGTCTGCTGACGCGCAGGACGCGGGTGGCACCCATTTTGTCGTCAGCGAACCGACCGCGCTGAGCGATGACGACAAGAAGGTTCCGGATAAGGTGAAAGCTTATACGGATGCCAAGAAGGCGTTCGATGATTATACCGCGCAGGCGAAGTTGGAACCATTGGCGGTAAAATTGTCCGATGCCGTTGGCCACAACCGCGTTGCCGTCAACTTCATGTGGACGTTGATCACCGGCTTTTTGGTCATGTTCATGCAAGCCGGCTTTGCGCTGGTGGAAACCGGTTTGTGCCGCGCGAAAAACGCGGGTCACACCATGGCGATGAATTTCATGATTTATCCCATGGGCATGCTGGGTTTCTACGTGTGCGGATTTGCGTTTATGTTCGGTGGTTTGGGCTCGATCGGCACGATGGGTGGTTATGCCGGCCTGAACCATGAGGCGACATTGCATCTCTTCGGACACGATTGGGGTATCATCGGAATGAAGGGCTTTTTCCTCCAAGGCGCCGGTTATGATACGGCGGCGTTTGCGTTGTTCCTGTTCCAGATGGTGTTCATGGACACGACGGCAACGATTCCGACCGGTGGTGCGGCGGAACGCTGGAAATTCTCCGCGTTCATGATTTACGGTTGCTGCATTGGCACCATCATGTATCCGCTCTTCGGTAATTGGGTATGGGGCGGTGGCTGGTTGTCCCAACTCGGCGCCAACTTCCCTGCCTTGGGTCACGGTCATCTGGACTTTGCCGGTTCATCCGTGGTGCATATGCAAGGTGGCGTCATCTGCCTTATTTTCTGCTGGCTGATCGGGCCGCGCCTCGGCAAGTACGACAAGAGTGGCAAGCTGGTGCATCCGATTACGCCGCACAGCATTCCCCTGGTGATGCTGGGCACGTTCATTCTCGCGTTCGGTTGGTTCGGTTTCAATCCTGGTTCGACCCTCGCGGGCACTGACCTCCGCATCGCAGTCGTGGCGGTCAACACGATGCTGGCATCCGCCACTGGCGCACTGGCGACCACCCTGTATATGTGGTGGTTCAAGACCAAGAAACCGGATCCCTCCATGATGTGCAACGGCATGTTGGCGGGTCTCGTCGCCATCACCGCTCCTTGCGCGTTCGTTAGCGCGGGAGGCGCGGCTCTCATTGGTATCGTCTCGGGTATCCTCGTGGTGGAAGCCGTATTCTTCTTCGACCGGATTGGCATTGACGATTGCGTCGGGGCCATCTCGGTCCACGGCGTGAACGGCGCGTGGGGCTGCCTCTCCATTGGATTGCTCGCCGACGGGACCTACGGTGACGGTTTGAATGGTGTGGCTGGCAACGTAAAAGGCCTGTTTTACGGTGGCGGCCTGGGCCAGTTCTGGGCTGAGTGCATTGGCGTGGTCACCTGTTTTGTCACGCTGTCAATCCTCTCGCTCTTCGTTTACTACGTCGCCGAGAAACTCGTGGGTAACCGCGTGTCGGCTGAAGTGGAAATCGAAGGTCTGGACGTGCCGGAAATGGGCGTGCCCGGGTATGCCGGTTTCGTGATGGACAAGCAGTCCGAGACACCGATGCAGCGGTAATTTAGAGCAGGTGAGGAACCGCAGATAAATGGCTGCGCGAGGGTTGAATCCCTCGCGCAGCTTGCTAAAACAGAAATAAAAAATACAAATAAACTTTATGCAAACACAACTCTTTCACGGTTTGATGTGGATCACGGCGCTCATCGTGGGCGGCATGATCGGCCTGGCTTTTGGAATGATTCAGACCCTGGCGTTGCGCCGCAACGAGAGACTGCAGCTCCATGGCAAGCTCAAGAGCGGTTGGTCGGTCATGCCCGGATCTGGGGCGCGGGTCGCCTATCTGCTGGTGGCTCTGGCGCTGGTGCAATTCATCTGCCCGTTGTTGTTCGCGAACGGGACGCAATGGCTGGTTTCAGCGGGAGTCGTGGGCGGCTATGCCGTGATGCTCACCCGGCAACTCCGGCAAAAAATGGCGGAAAGCCGCTAATCAGCGGTCCTGGATTTAGAGGCAGCCCGGTTGTGAGCGGCCGGGTTTCTTCAGTCGATTAACCTAACTATATGAAAAAAATCGAAGCCGTCATCAAGCCGTTTAAATTGGAGGAGGTCAAAGGTGCGCTGACTGAACTGGGAATCCCGGGAATGACCGCCACTGAAGTCAAGGGATTCGGACGTCAAAAGGGGCATACGGAAATTTACCGGGGGAGTGAATACACGGTGGATTTCCTGCCCAAGGTGCTGCTGGAAGTGGTCGTGGCTGACGCGCAACTGGACGCCGCCGTGGCGGCGATCATCAAGGCGGCCAGGACCGGCAAAATTGGCGATGGAAAAATCTTTGTCTCGCCGGTGGAGGAAGCCGTGCGAATCCGCACGGATGAAAAGGGTGAGAAAGCACTTTGAACCCGGCTGCCGCCAATGAACGCTTGAGGGGGATTCTGACGTTTTGTAAAGACAGGATGTTTTGTGCCCAATATTTCCGCGCGGCAGGAGGGGCACCGACCAGCCAGTTCAGATGGCGCTGTGATGTTTTATCGGATTGTTTTGCCGATGTTTAAATAGCGCCCATGGACTTCAAACCTGATTTAGTTTCGGTCAATCCGTTGATGGTGGCGCCGTTTGCGCTTTTACTGGCGTTGATTGCGCTGGCGCCGCTTTTCTTTTCGGCCTGGTGGGGCAGGCATTATCCGAAGGTGACTGGCGCGCTTGCGGCAGTCGTGGTTGCTTATTACCTGGTCGGCCTGCACGCCGCGCCGCATGTGTGGCACACCGCCCGGGAGTATGTCAGTTTCATCGCCCTGATCGGTTCGTTGTTCGTCGTGTCGGGAGGAATTCACATCAATGTGAAAGGCGAGGCGACGCCCTTCGCCAATGTTGTTTTTCTACTGGTTAGCGCCATCACGGCCAATCTGCTGGGGACCACGGGCGCCTCGATGCTCATGATCCGCCCATGGTTGCGCATGAACAAGTATCGCATCACGGGCCATCATGTGGTGTTTTTCATTTTCATCGTCTCCAACGTGGGTGGCTGCCTGACGCCGATTGGCGATCCGCCGCTTTTTCTGGGGTACCTGATGGGCGTGCCATTCTGGTGGGTGGCCGCGCATTGCCTGCCGATGTGGGCGGTGGGTGTGGGCGTGTTGTTGCTGATGTTTTTTGTGGTGGATTACCGCAATTTTCTGCGCGCGCCCCGGTCAGTGCGGGCGGCGGAAACCGGGCATGGCGAATCATGGCGATTCACGGGGCTGGGAAACCTTTTCTTTTTGGGCGTCATCCTGGCAGCGGTGCTCATCAATAATCCGCCATTTTTGCGGGAGGCGTTGATGGTGGCCGCGGCGCTGGGTTCCTATTTCACGACGCAGAAATCGGTGCATGACTCGAATCATTTTACGCTGGCTCCGATCAAGGAAGTGGCGATTCTATTCATCGGCATATTTGCCACGATGCTGCCCGCCCTGGATTGGTTGCAAGGGAACGCCGACAGATTGACGACCGCAGCGCCGGGATTCTTTTATTGGGGGTCCGGCTGTCTCTCCAGCGTGCTGGATAACGCGCCGACCTATCTCTGCTTCCTGAAAGCCAGCTTTGGACGGTTCATACCGCCGGAAATGATCCCCCAGGTGGCACATGTGGTGCAGACCCATGGCGCGGATCTGGCCAATCTGACCGGACCATACGCGGTCGAGATCAAACAAACTTTTGCAGCGCTTCAAAAATATGATGCGGCCGGGCTATCCCGCGGTTTTGTGAGCACTGATGAGATCCAAGTGGCTTACCTGTTGGGAAATCTCAAGTTCAACGCGTATATCGTGGCGGTCAGTGTGGGAGCGGTTTTTTTTGGGGCCAACACGTATATTGGCAACGGGCCAAATTTCATGGTCAAGGCCATCGCGGACCATCAGAAGGTGCACACACCGACCTTTCTGAACTATGTTTTCAATTACACAATCCCATTCATGCTACCGATGCTACTGATCGTCTGGTGGTTATTTTTCCGAACCTGAACCAACCCATGCAGAAACCAACTTAACCCTTTTGTGCCGGCTCGGAAGGTGGATGAGCCGTCGTGGCGGCGCCAATTAGCCAATGAAAGGAACCATCGCTATGAGTTCCTTCTCTGCTACGACGTGTAGGAATTTCTTTTCCGGGGTTTGCTTCGATTCAGCCCGGGAAAAGAATCGGCGGCGTGGACCGAAAGGTCCACGCCGTTTTTGTTTTTAGGTGACTTGTGGATGTTCGCGGCGGCGGTTTGAGAAGGGAAGGAGAAACGATCAAGGATGGGATGACCGATCCTTGGCTGGTGTGTTTGTAAATACATCATTTCAAAAAGCGATGGGACGAGCGTTTGGTACCCCTCACCCCGCACCCTCCTCCATCCGAGTGCTTCCGCACGGGTCATTCAGGGAGTGGAATGCGCCGGGTGGTAAGGCAGGGCTTGCAAGTTTCTGCTCGCCCGTCGTGATTTAGGTGAAGCGGCGTAAACGCCGCGCTCCCACTCTTCCCGCTCGGGCGGGGCGAGGGAGACGGGAGGCGCTGGAACTTCTTGCGCAACTGCGGCTGGTTACGAAATAATTTTCTATAATTTATGCCGGCGGGGAGTTCAGGCTTTGAAGCGGTAGCCGACGCCGGGCTCGGTGAGGAACAAAGCGGGTTTTGTGGGGTCGGCTTCCAGTTTCTCGCGGAGGCGGGTCATGTAAACGCGCAAGTAATGGGTATCGGACTCGTGATTGGGACCCCAGATTTCGCGCAAAATGTGGCGGTGGGTCAGGACTTTGTCGGCGTGTTTAATAAACAAGCGCAACAAAGTATATTCGGTGACGGTCAGTTTTATCGTTTGTCCTTTGCGTGTGACCGTTCGGCTGGCGAAGTTGACGGAGAGTTCGCCGGCGTTGAAATCGGGTTCGCCCTGGCTGCCTTTATCCGCGCGCCGCAGTGCCGAGCGCAAGCGGGCCAACAGTTCGCCGGAGTTAAATGGTTTGGTGATGTAATCGTCAGCGCCGCTGTCCAGGGCTTCGATTTTTTCCGCTTCCTTGTCGTGCACGGTAAGCACAACGACTGGGATTTGGGTCCATTCCCGCAATTGTTTAAGAACCTCAACGCCGTTGATATCGGGCAGGCCCAAATCGAGAATTATAATATCGTGATTTTGCTGGGCGGCCGCGGCGAGGCCTTGTTGGCCGGTGCCGGTGGTGGTGACGCGGTAGCCATTGGCTTCGAGGGTGATGGTGAGGAGGCGTTGAATTTGGGGTTCGTCATCGATGACGAGGGCGGAGAAGCGAGTTTGGTTTGCGGCTGTATTCATGATGGTTCTGCGGGCAACGCGGGCGCTGCGATGGCGGGGAGACCCATGGTAAAAAGCGCGCCGCCGCCCACGCGGTTGGAAGCTTGCACCCATCCGCCTTGCGCTTCAACAAATCCTTTTACGATGGCCAGGCCCAGGCCGGTGCCACCTGGCTTGGCGGCGGGGGCGCGATGGAAGAGGTCAAAGATGCGATCCAGTTGATCCGGCGGCAAACCGGGGCCGTGGTCCGCGACCTTCAGGAGCAAATGTTTATTCTGAATACGAGCGACAATGTGGATGGGCGTTCCGGGCGGCGTATGGGTGGTGGCGTTGACCAGAAGATTGGCGAGGGCTTGCTGGGTGAGGATGAAGTCCAGCTTAACGAAGGGCAGGCCGGGGGCAATGTCCACCGTGAGCCGATGAGTGACGTTGAGACTGGGAACTTCGTGGGTGGCAAGGTGGACGAGTTCGGAGATGTCACACCAATCGAGCTTGGAGTGGAGCTGGCCGGATTGAATACGAGCGGCGCTGAGGAGACTTTGCACGACCCGATTCAGGCGCAGGCCGGCGGACTCGATTTCGGTGGCGAGCTTTTGTTGCAGCGGAGTGAGGGAGCCGGAGTTGAGCATTTCGCTGGCGGCACCGGTGATGGCGGCGATGGGGGTGCGCAGTTCGTGGGAAACGGAATTCAAGAGGGTGCGGCCGAGCCGCTCGGATTCGGCAAGGAACTTGGATTTGATTTCGGCCTCGCGCTGGGCGCGGAGGCGGGTTGTCAACTGGCCGATGGTGAGGGCGACGACGAAGTAAGTGGCAAACATCATTTTGTCGTCCAAACTATCGATGTAAAATTTGTGGCGAGGCGGGGCGGTAAAGGCCCAGCCGAGCGCGGTCAGTGCGGTGCCAAAGAGCAACGGGCCGCGATTGATGAAGAGCGCGAGCACGACGATGGCAAAGAGATAGACGAGGGCGAGGGGTTGATAGCCGAGCAATTGTTCGAGCCAGATGTTATTGATCAGGGTGACAACGACGAAAATGGCGAGGGCCAGGACGTATTGGCGCGGTGAATTTGCCAGTAAGGGATGGGGCTGGCTGTCCACGGTCCGGTCGGGGAGGGCGGCGCCGAACGGACCGCGTGTTATTTCACTTTTGCGACGGGCACCGGGCAGAGGGCCCGCGTTTTGGGATGCGTGGTCTTGCACTGGCGGTAAAATACATGGGGCGGGGTGGGGTTGGGAAGGTGAATTCTCAATGCGGGTGCTGGTTTTTCGTCGAAAAAAGCTGAGCGACACGAGCGACACGAGCGACATCCGCAGGTTTGGGTTTGTGGTGGAATGGCAAACATGAACGATGAAAAAGTTCTCAGTTTAGGGTTCAGAGTTCAGAGTTTTCGGAGGTGCTTCCGCACGGGGCACTGGCGGAAAAGGTATTTCGGAACCCTCACCCCAAACCCTCTCCCGTCCGACGGGCGAGGGAGTGGATTGGTGTTGGGTATTTTTATGGTGCGAAACCGTCTTATGCGCGGGTCGTTAACGTACTACATGTCCGGCGGGGTCCTTCCGGACTGGTCATTATGAATAACAAGATACAACAAGGTAACTTGAGGCTCGGCCACGGTGGCCTTGAGGCTGGTCAAGGTAATTTGAGGTAATTCGAGCCTAAATTTTTTTATGAAAGGGAGCATGAGGAGTGACAGGCGTTGCAGTGGTCAAACGCCGCCAGGTGGGCGTTTTGATGGTTGCCGGAGGTGTCGCCCGTCCGGGGCTGGACCAGAGAGTTGCTGGCGCACGGGTTTTAGTTCGCGGCGGTCAGTTCTTCGAGACGTGGCTAATGATGATTTTACTGTTCTTTGATAAGAATGCGGGTGGCTAAAACGGGGTCGGCCAGTGTCAGTGAGAAACTAGGGCGGCCAGCATCGCAAGCCAAAGCAAGGTCGTGGAAACCAGCAAACGGATCATGAATTTCCGACTGCGGACGATCTGGACCTGGCAGGGCCGCAGCCAGGAGGCATCCAGCAGCCAGTAAACGCGCAGCCAGGAGAACGAATCGAAGCTCGTAAACCATCGATAGTGATCGGAAATGAAGCCTTCAGCGGCAAGTTCGTGGATGAAATAGATTTTGCGTTGTTCGGAAAATGTATTTCGCGTGGCCCGGACGACTACCTCGGCGGACGATTCCTCCACCTGAACCAGCGTATCGAGTTGAGGGAAGCAGAACTCGTACTGCTTTGTTAAAACTTTTTGCGTGCTCATACCCACCTTGAGTTAAATTCAACTGCCAGTTTAACATAATATGGCGCAGGAATAGGAGGGCGACAACTGGTAATGCCGGGAAAACTTTGACCGGCAGGGGCGATAGGCACAGAGCCACCAAGAGGGGTTTCGGATCCAGGTTGGATTTTTGGCGGAGTCGTTCCGGACGGGGTAGCCAAATTCGGAGTGAGGAATTGGGGATGCTGAAAAGGTTAGAGTCCGGAATCCGTAAAGCGCCTGCAAACAAAGGTGGTTCGGGGCTTTTTCTTTGCAAAAAGCTGAGCGACACGAGCGACACGAGCGACAGTCGGGGTTTTGGATTTGTGGTTGAATCGCCAAGATGAACGATAAAAAAGTTCGGAGTGCGGAATTTCAACAAGGAATTTTCACCACGAAGAGCACGAAGGGCACGAAGGTGGGAGAAAGACAAAGAATTTTTGACCAGCCGTCGAGAAGACGCTTCCGCCGTCGCCAAGGCTATGGCGGACGGGATGGCGCGGCAAGCAGGATTAACAGGATTGGGAGTGGATTGGGGACAGGGATGGACGGACGGACAACCGGGCTGGTCAGGGTGGTGAATTTAAGGATAGTCAAGGCAGCCTTAAGGATGGACAAGGCGGGTCAAGGTAATTTAAGAATGAATTTTTTTATGGTCCTAGGTCCTTCCACCTTCGCCAAGGCTTCCGCCGCCGCCAAGGCTATGGCGGACAAGTCGGCGGACAGGTCCGGACGGGTCACTATGGGGACAAATACAAGGTTCTGCCACCCGCTTCGGGTGGTGGGAGTTTTGGGAGAGGTTCCGGAGGTGTCGCGCTATGCGCTCAACCTCCGGCTTACTGTCTGTCAACCTTGCTGGTTGCGGGTGTCCTGGCGGACTGCCGATGTGGGGTCGACGACGAGAACGAGGACGACGAGGACGAACGGGGAACCGGCAGGCGGAACGAGTCGGCGGGAGAAGCAACAAGGCTGGTTAAGGTAAAACTGAGTGGCAACTAAGCCAGTTAAGGTAAAACTGAGTAGTTTTTTTATGAAGTGTGCTTGCGCTCGGCCGTGGGTGGAAGCAAAGCTTGCGGTTGCAGGGGTTTAATTGTATGAGGGGCGTGTGAGCGGAGAACGAAAATATCGGTTGGGTGTGCTGGGTTCGGGCAAGGGCTCAAACTTTGTGGCGATTGCGGATGCGTGCGCGGCGGGGTCGGTGCCGGCGGAGGTGGCGGTGGTGATCAGCGACGTGGCGGAGGCGGGCATTCTGGACCGGGCGCGAGAGCGGGGGTTGGCGGCACAGTTTATTGCGCCAGGGAAGTTTCGCACGAAGCTGGATGAAACGGCGGAGGCGGCATATATCCGGGCCTTGCAGGAGGCGGAGGTTGATTTGGTGGTGCTGGCGGGATTCATGCGGATATTGAAGGGGGAATTTTTGCGGGCGTTTGCGCAACGGGTGGTGAATATCCATCCGGCTTTGTTGCCGTCGTTTCCGGGATTGGAGGCGTGGAAGCAGGCGTTGGATTACGGGGTGAAGGTGACGGGGGTGACGGTGCATTTCGTGGATCAGGGTGTGGATACGGGGCCGATCCTGGCGCAGCAGACGGTGCCGGTGCTGGCGGGGGATACGGCGGGGACGTTGCATGCGCGGATACAGGAGGCGGAGCGGGTTTTGTATCCGGCGGTGGTGGCGGCACTGGCGCGGGGGGAAGTGGGAGTGCAGGGGCGGCAGACGGTGTGGGGAATGAAAGGCTAGTAATTTGAAATCGAGGACGACGCGGACGAGGACGAAAAAAAGAGGTCATGGGTGCAATTATGAGGTTGGGAGGGTTTTTAGGTTGTTCCAAACGGGATTATTCCCTGCTTGCCGCCGGGGCGGTGAGACTGCATTATTCCCGGCCCGTTGGGTCTGAAGGGCTCGCGGGAATGCAGTTTGGAATATGAAGAGTAAGCCGACATTACGATTT
>JAQGPA010000165.1 GCA_028293325.1 Pedosphaera sp.
GAGCATTGACAGAAATGATGTAGCGCGGCGGAGCGAGGATTTTTGACTTTGGGCGAGGCTTTGGCGAGGAAGCATGCCCAAGGTGGCCTGTGACCGAGCCGAAACGAAGCCAAAAGTCAAAAAGACCACTTCCCTCTCTAACTTTTCCGCCGCGCTACAGCATTTATGGAACTGCTCTAGGCGTGTAAAAAGGCGACCATGAGAAGTTCAGAAAACGAGGAAACCAACTAAAATCAGCTTCTGACACCTCACTATGTCGGCAAGGAAGAGAGGAGCGGATGCAGATAATACACCCATATGGCCGGAATTTCTCGGGCCATCGAATACGGAATCTGGCGCAGGAAATAGCTCTCCCGGGCCGGTACGGTGTAAACTTCCCGGCCTGTCTGTTGATAGGCCAGCTTGATGCGCGGCAGATGATAAAAATGGCTGACCACCAGAATCCGCTGCGCATGTAGTTGGGCAAACAGGGCTTCGGTATTTTTAACTGTGGCCCGGGTGTTCAATCCGGCGGTATCCACCAGTATATCCTCCGGTTTCACTCCCAAGCGGATCGCCATGCGCCGCATTGATTCCGTTTCGTGAACCACCCCATCACCCGGCCCGCCGGAAAAAATAAGCTTCCGGACCGTTCCATCGTGGTAAAGCTGGCAAGCCGTGCGAACCCGGTCCGCGAGAGCGTCCGAAGGCCGCCCATCCGCGTAAGTCCGCGCCCCAAACACCACGGCCACATCCGCCTGCCGCCGGTAATCGGTCTTGCCAAAACAAACCATTTGGACGATGGGAAAACAGATCAGGCAAATGACAAGCATGGCGGACATGCCAAATGCGGCCCGCATCGAAACCGGAGCATGCGTTCGTCGCAAAATCATCCAAAGAATAAGCATCATCGCGCCCAACACAAAAAGCGACAGTGGAATCGGGATGAATGGCCGCAGCCTGCCGTGCCGGATGAGAAAATAAAATTCAACCGTGTTCCAGATGGCCACCGCCGCAACCAGACCGACACATCCGCCGGTCAATACCCGCCGCCAAACAGAGCGGGGCGGCGACACGCCCAGACTGATGAGACAAAACGCCATCACCAGCAGAAATGCAGTGGCGGCAAATTCGGGAACCGCGCGCAGATCAACCCACCAGAGATTGGCATTAAATCCCGGCCGCAAATAACCACCGATAAAATTGATCAGGGTAAACGTTCCGAAGAAAAGTGCGAGGGCCCGCGCAATCATCCGGGCAGGAAATTCCACGCGGGAAACCCTGGAATTACTCAAAGAAAGAAACCTCGGCTGCACGGCCAAAACTGTAATGGTACACCCGCCAGATGCAAGAAAAAGACGCCGGTGATTATTCTCTGCCTGCCGATGCCATCACCGCTGCGGATGCCGGCCTTTGAACGTGAGTTCCGCGATGCCTGACTTGTCCAATTCACCCAACCCTTCCTTCACCATCTTGTCGTATTGCTTCTTCGTCGCACTGGCCAGCGGCAAATTCATCCCTTGGCCTTTCGCGAGCTTGAGGGCAATGCCTGAATCCTTGGCCGCGTGCGCAGCGGAAAAAAAACACCCATGCTCGCGGTTCTGCATATCCTCGCCATCCGTTTCCAACACCCGCGACCGGGCGCCCGTTTGTGAAAACACTTCCCGCAACATCGCCACATCCAGCCCCAGCGCCGCGCCCAAACCCAATCCTTCCGCCAAACCCGCCGTGTTGATGTTCATCACCATGTTGACCAGCGCTTTGACCTGCGCCGCCTTGCCCGCCGGGCCAATATGGCGGAGTGAAGCGCTGAGCTTCTCCAAAATCGGTTTGGCCCGCTCAAACGCCTCCAGCTTGCCTCCGCACATCAGGTAAAGCGTCCCCTCGCGTGCCTGGGGGATGCTCGACGCCATGCACGCCTCCAGTGATTGCGCCCCCGCCTTCTCCGCCTTCGCTTCCAGCTTCACGTGCAAGTCCGGCGTGACCGTGGCGCAATTGATGAACAATTTCCCCCTCGCCCGGCTGAGTAACCCGCCGCTATAAATCCTCTTCATGGCGGCATCATCGGTCACCACCGTGATGACCACATCCGAGAGCCGGGTCACTTGTTTTAATTGTGTGCAGGCTTCACCGCCCAATTCCTGCGCCAACGCCTGCGCGGCGGCCGTGTTCAGATCATAAACTGCGGTGATCTGGAAGCCCTGCTCCTTGAGCCGGCGCGCCATGTTGCTGCCCATCCGCCCAACTCCCACAAATCCAATTCTTTCCGGCATAAAACCTTTCAAATAAAGGTCCGCGCTCTTTTCCGCTGCGCTGCTGCCTGGCCGCGAACCACGTCAGGCTATTTCTGCCACGGAGCTATTTTCTCTCCGGCCCAGATTTCTTTCACTGGTTGACGCTCCCGTACTATCGCATATTTTTTGCCATTCACCAGCACTTCGGCCACGAGCGAACGGGTATTGTAATTGGATGCCATCACAAAGCCATACGCACCGGCGCTCAACAGCGCCAGGCAATCTCCCTCGCCCACGCGCGGCAACGGCCGGTCCTTGGCAAAGAAATCGCCTGATTCACAAATCGGCCCCACCACATCGGAGCTGATCAATTGCCCGCCCTTACGCCGCAGCGGCACGATCTCATGATAGGCCTCGTAAAACGCCGGCCGGATCAAATCGTTCATCGCCGCATCCACGATCAGGAAATTCTTCTTGCCCGTGCGCTTCACATATTCAATTCGCGTGACGAGAATGCCCGCATTGCCGGAAATAAACCGGCCCGGCTCCATCAGGATGCGCAAACCCAGCGGCTTCAACAACGGCGCCAGCCGCGCCGCGTACAAAGCCGGCGTGAGAATGCTCTTGGCCTTGGCCGATTGCCACCACTCGGCGGAACCGCTCTCCAGTGCCAGGTCATAAACAATGCCCAACCCGCCGCCAATGCTGAAAAACTCCAGCCCGTGCTTCGCTTTTAACCGCTGCACCAGTGGCAATACTTTCCGCACCGCCTGCTCGAACGGCTGCACCGAAGTCAGTTGCGAACCGATGTGCATCTGAAAACCCCGCAGCCGCAAATTCTTTAGCTTCGCCGCGCGCGCATATACCGCTTCAATCTCCTCAAAAGCGATCCCGAATTTATTCTCGTACGTGCCCGTGGTGATTTTGGCGTGCGTCTTGGCATCCACATTCGGGTTCACCCGCACCGCCACCGGCGCAATCTTCTTTAACCGTGCCGCAATGCGGTTGATGCGCGCCAGTTCCGGCTCGCTCTCCACGTTGAATGAATAAACTCCCTGTTTCAGCGCAAATTCAATTTCCCCTTCGGTCTTCCCCACCCCGGCGAACACGCACTTGCCCGGGTCCGCCCCCGCCGCCATCGCCCGGCGCAACTCCCCTTCGCTCACGATGTCAAAGCCGCTCCCCAGGTTGCCCAGCGTCCGCAGCACCGCCTGGTTGGAGTTGGACTTCATCGCAAAACAGATCAAATGATCAAGCGACGACAAGGCCCGGTCCAGTTTCTGGAAATGTTCCGTCAGTGTCCGCTGCGAATAAATATAAAGCGGCGTCCCGTATTTTTTAACGAGCGACTCCACCGCCACACCCTCGCAGTAAAGTTTATCACCAACATAATGAAAATAATGCATTCCGTAAGTATGCCAAAAGCAGGTTCAGGGTTAACAGTTTAAACTTTGCCAAGGGAGCCGCGTCCCACTTGGCGCACAATATGCCACACAATAAAAAACCCGCCTGGCTGCAAAGCCCGGCGGGTAAATCAGGCTGCGCTTTTTAAGGTTCCGCCAGTATCTTTGCCCGCTGCATATGATACTCTTGCGGGTTGATCTGGTCACTCTTGTAAGCTTGCAGTAAATCCGCCAGACGCTGTTCCTTCGAACCGGCCATCGGCGGCGTTGTAAAAGTGGCCGAACTTGCAGTATGAACGCTCACCGGCGCTACCTTGGCTGCGGGCGCGGGCGTTGTCATCTTCGGCGGGGTATTCAACTCCATCATCTTTTGACGCAACGCTTCCGCAGCCTTGGCTTGAGCTTCCGCATTCGGAGTCACGGGCTCATCTGCCGTAATCACGACGGTATTTGGTTCTGCCGGAACCGGAGTTACGGCGACCGGAGCCGCTGCGGGAGCGGGCATTTCCATTTCTTTTGCTGGCGCTGCTGGCGTTGCCTCGACCGCCGCTGGCGCTGCCGGAGTCGGCGTCATCACCGGGGCTGGTGCTGCTGGTGCAGGAGCAGGAACAGGCACCGCCACTTTCACCGTCGGAGCTATCGGCACAACGGGAGCCACCGGAATAAAGCTGGCCGGCGCGGATGACCCCGGATGATCCAATTCATACATCCTTTGCCGCAGTTGTTCCCTGGCTTTTGTCTGTAAATCGGAATCGGGTCTTTGTGCAAGGAGGGAACCGGCAACGCCTACGACCGCCACGCAAGTGATCAGCAACAACTTTGGGATACGCATAAATTTAATTGTTACTCAAAAACTTTCACCGATGCAACAGCTTTCCCATCTTGGCCTGACGCCGGGAACAATCTCCGCCAAGCCCCGGGCCACGGATAACTGAGGATCGAACGCAGCATCAGGTTCTTGACTTCCGGACGGCTGACCTTGATCCGCCGCTCTGGGTCTAACACATTGCCAGAACGCAACTTACCAAGTGTTTTCATCCCAATTAAAATCGGCCACGCACACGCCAGTCGCACCCGCACGCACCGCTTTGGCAATGCATTCGTATAAGCCCAACCCGCCGTTAAGTGCGCCTCTGCCTGCGCCAGATAACCAGCATAAAGCGCCCGAAATCTTGGCTCGTTCTTCGGCTCCAATAAATCTGTCGGATTCAAACCAGCCTCTCCCAATGGACCTGCCGGCAGATAACATCTGCCATTGCGCAAATCCACTGGTAAATCTCGCAGAATATTGACCAGTTGCAACCCTTTCCCAAATCGCACCCCATTTTCCATCAGAAACCGGTCATCCAGCTTCGCCCTCGGAAACAAATGGGTCCGGCACATCTTCGTCCAAAACTCCCCCACACAACCCGCCACGCGGTACGTGTAATCATCCAGTTCCTGCTCAGTCGCCAGCGGAACAATCTTTTGGGCGGAAGCCCCGGCAAAGCGACGCAAGTCCAACTCCTGCCCGCTCGTGATGGTCTCAATCACTTCGCGAATCCGTTGCTGATCCGCTCCATTGAGCCCACCCAGAATGTCCAACGCCTCCTCGCTCCGTTCCAGCAAGACGCGCTCCGCCGGCAAACCCTGCTGCCGCGCCAAATCACCAAAATCCAACGGCTTCCGGTTCGTCCCCAATATCCGCTCCCGCAACGCTTGCAACGCCTGCAAGCGTTGTTCCACCGGCACAATCTCCGTGTCCGCAATCGTGTCGGTCGTCCGCGCCAGCAAATACGCCAGCCCGATCTGCGGTCGCACCGCCGACGGCAACACGCGCAGCGTCAGGTAAAATGAGCGTGATACCTCCTTGAGCAGGGAATTGATTTCCATTCCCGTCTTCATCGAAATTATTTCAGGCTCGCCTGCCAGCGCGCCAACTGCCGCCGCACTTCCTTCGTCCCCGGCGCGCCCGTCATGTTCCGTTGTGCCAAGGCCCGTTTCAAATCAAACACCCCCAACGCATCCGCGCCAAAAGTTTTGTCCACGGCTTGCAATTCCCCCAACGTGAGTTGGTTCAAGGCTTTGCCCACCCGTTCCGCCAGCGCCACCACCGCGCCGACCACATGATGCGCCTGCCGAAACGCCATCCCTTTGCGCACCAGATAATCTGCCAAATCCGTCGCCAGTAACGCCGGATCGCTCGCCGCCGTCGTGCAAGCCTTGGCGTTAATCGTCGTGTTCTGCAACATCGCCGCCATCAATCGCACCGATGCCCGCACCGTGTCCGCCGTGTCGAACAACCGTTCCTTATCCTCCTGCAAATCGCGATTATAAGTCATCGGCAATCCCTTCAACAGCGTCAGCAACGCCATCAAATTGCCAAATACCCGCCCCGTCTTCCCGCGCGTCAACTCCGCAATGTCCGGGTTTTTCTTCTGCGGCATGAGCGACGACCCGGTCGTGTACGCATCCGCAATCTTGATAAAATTAAATTCGCTGCTCACCCACAAAATCACATCCTCCGCCAGGCGCGACAAATGCACCGCAATCAACGCTCCCACCGCACAAAACTCCACCGCAAAATCCCGGTCGCTCACAGCGTCCATCGAATTTTGCGTCACGATGGCTTTGCCTTTCGCATCCACAAAACCAAGTTGCTTGGCGACAAATTCCCGGTCCAACGGCAGCGTCGAACCCGCAATCGCTCCGCTTCCCAACGGACAAACATTCACCCGCTCAAAACAATTGGCCAGCCGTTGCTCGTCCCGTTCGAGCATCTCCACGTACGCCAAAAGATGATGCGCCAGGTAAACCGGCTGCGCCCGCTGCATATGCGTGTAGCCCGGAATCACCACCTCCGCGTTCTGCGCGCCCAAATCCACCAGCGCCCGTTGCAACAGCCGCAACTCCCCCGCCAGTTCCACAATTTCATCCCGCAGCCAGAGCCGCACATCCAGCGCCACCTGGTCGTTCCGCGACCGCCCGGTATGCAGCTTCGCCCCCGCCGGCACCCGCCGCGTCAGCTCCGCCTCGATGTTCATGTGCACATCCTCCAACTCCGCCTTCCAACGAAACTTGCCATCGGCAATTTCCTGCCCAATCTCCTCCAACCCTTGGCTGATGGCCTTTAGCTCGGCCCCCGTAAGCACGCCAATCTTTTGCAGCATGGCCGCGTGGGACATCGAACCCACGATATCATGACGCCAAAGCCGCCAATCAAAGGAGATCGATTCCGTGAATTGCGCCACGTCCGCGCCGGGACCGCTCGCGAACCTTCCACTGCGGGAGACAGGTGAACTTTTTTTCATTGCCTTAATTCGCCCCGAATGTGCGCCCATCCGCCCCGAAAGTCACGCGTGAAACCGCACCCACTCCCATCCATTCCTTCCCTTCCCCTCGTCCTCGTCCTCGTCGTCGATCCCCCAACTCCCCACTCCCATGGTGGCCCGTCCGGAAGGACCATAAAAAATTCATTCTTAAATTATCTTGACTGGCCTTGTCCATCCTTAAGGCTGCCTTGACTATCCTTAAATTCACCCCCCTGACTAGCCCGGTTGTGGTCGGTGCTGTTG
>JAQGPA010000214.1 GCA_028293325.1 Pedosphaera sp.
CCTTCGGCGGCAGAACCATGCCAATAACCGAAATCAGAATTCCCAACCAGAGCAGGGTTTTGACCCGGGGCTCAATCGGAAGAAAAAACAAATAGAGCACCCGGTGCGGAAATAAGGTGGCGAACGCGGCGATGAGACCAAACGCGCCGGCTGAAGCGCCAACCACCGCCTGCCCAAAATGTTCCGGCCAAAAGAATCCGCCAGCCATTTGCAACATCCCGCCAAGAATTCCGCTCAGGAGATAGAGTTTCGTAAAATTCATTTTGCCGATGGCTCCTTCGACCGGACTCCCAAAAATGTAAATAACAAAAAGGTTACCCAGCAGGTGAAAAACACCTCCATCCAACAAGGGCAGATGCAGAAACTGGAAAGTGACCAATTGCCAAAAATGACCTTGCTTCAAACCGTCCACGCTTAAGGCGAAGCGGTCGTAAATATAGGAGTGGCTTGTATGATCAGCGACGTTTTGGATTACAAAAACGACTACATTGATAAGAATCAGCACCAAGGTGACCGACCATTGCACCTGAAATAACGGGCGCTGGCGCATATAGTCTCTATCATCAAGCATACCATCAGAAACTAACCACAGGAGGGGTAATTTTCAACGCGCATTTGCCTTCAGCAGAGAGAATTATTCGTCACTATTCAGGCTCGGCATGCACGCTGAAACAGGGAAGTGCATGCCCAAGTAACTATAATTCAGCAGCTTGTAATTGCGGTGGTGTTTTAACACGGGAGTGAATCTTAAATGAGGCTCGGAGTTAAGATGGGAGAAGGATGCTGCGGCTGGTTATGCGAAGATTGGATTCTGATTCATCCCTCGTTGCCAGCAATGTGCGCACGCCCGGATGCGTGCTAGCTAACCGGTCATGGCCGGATTCCCCAAGCACAAGCAGGGCAGTGGAAAGCGCGTCGGTTTCCGTGGCCGAAGACAGGATGACTGCGGCCAGAGTTGCACCAGCAATGGCTTGTCCCGTGCGTGGATCGAGAACATGCCCAAAGGTTTTTCCGTCCGTCTGAAAAGATTTGCCCCAAACGGCCGAAACGGAAAGCGCTTCATCGCGTAGCGGCACGGTGGCCAAATGTGGGGGGTGATTGCCGGCCATTCCCGCGGGCGGAGCTTCCACCGCAATCTTCCAATGTTCCTGTTCCGGCGGGTGACCCAAGGCGTACACCGTGCTGGTGCCGCCATTCAAAAGCGCACTGTAGATTCCGGCTTCGCGCAACATTTCCGCGGCCCTTTCCAAGGCGTAGCCCTTGCCAATGGCCCCCAAATCCAACATGACCCCGGCACGCAAAAATCTGACAGTGAAATCGTCAGCATTTAATTCCACCAGATTCATGTTAATGCAGGCGCGAGCTTCCGCCAATTTCTCTGGATCCGGAAGATGTCCGTTTCCGCCCATGAAACCCCAGCAGCGGACTAGTGGGGCAATGGTGATGTCGAAGGCGCCATCGGTTTGCTGGTTGAGTTGTTGCACGTGCTGTAACAGGCAAAAGAGCGTGGGCGTGACCCGTACCGCTGTGCGCGTCGCCCGGGCGTTAAGCTGAGCAATTTCGCTGGTCGGGCGATAAAGGCTCAGTTGAGATTCAACACGGTCAATCTCATTGAGCGCTTCTTCCCCCGCTGCCCGGAGCGCCACCGGGTCTTCACCATGGAGCACGATTTCAAAACGGGTCGCCATGGCATTGCGGGCAACGGCGACGGTTTGCATGGCGTGGTGGCGCGAAAGCGCTTTCGCAAAGGAGCCGGCGGAATTGGTTATGACAAGGTGAGGGTTCCGTAGGTGATGGGTTTAATCTCCCTGCCTTCGCCGGTGGTGATCTTGCGGGTTTTTTCGTCGAACAGACACATGATGTTCAAGCGTTGTGACATCTCTGCCAGGGAGATTACGGTTTGGACGCGCACCGCGAGGTCGATATTCCCGTAGGGTTGCTGCCCGGACCGAATGCAATCAAACCAGTTCTTTTCCATCGCTTCGATTTTTTGGCCGCTGGGCTGGAGATGCTCAAAAACTTGCGGGTCGATCTCATCGGAGAAGGGCGGTTCCGGATTCAATTCGACCCGGTCACCACCCATATACAATGTCGCTTTGTGCCCGCGAATGACGGATGGCAAACCGATCTGGCTGATCGTGCTGCTGGTCACGAGAATGTTCAGGCCACTGGGGAATTCCGCGATGAGCTGAACCTGCTCGGGCACGTCCCGTTCCGGAGTGCCGGGCGTATTGCGATCGGTGTGGATCTTTTTGTTTCCGAGGGAAACCACGCGGATTGGAAATTCAGGGCTGCCCGTGGCCAGCATCAAGGGGTGCAAACGATGCGGCATCAAATCGCCCAACAGGCCAGCGCAGTACGGGTAATATTTGCGCCAGCGGAAATAGGCGTCCGGATTGAAATCGGTTTTACGATGCACTTCTCCCTGCCAACGCTGCCAGTCGAGATCTTCCGGTGTACACCAGGATTTGATGGGATAATTCCATTCTCCGTTGGGATTATTGCGCATGTAGGAATCCTGAGCCAGGACAAGCGGGCCAATTTTGCCGGCTTTGATGAGTTCAGCGGCTTTGTGCCAGGTGGCATCCGAGCAGATTTGCGAGCCGATTTGCAGGACTTTGCCGGTGTTTTTGACCGTGTCACCGATGGCGAACGCTTCGTCCAAATAGCGCGTCATTGGCTTCTCCACGTAAACGTGCTTGCCGGCATTCATGGCATCCATCGCACAGTGAGCATGCCAATGGTCGACCGTGGCGATGGTGACGGCGTCAATGTCCTTTCGTTCGAGCAGTTTGCGGTGGTCGGCAAAACCTTCGCAATCATTGCCGATGGCCGCTTTGGCTTCCTGGGTGCGGGTCTTGGAAAGATCGCATACCGCTGCTTGAACAATATTGTTTTCGCCGGCGTGGTCCTTTTGGCTCTTGACGTGCGACATGCCCTGGCCGCCGACACCAATGTGCCCCACTACAATTCGGTTATTCGCGCCAATAACGCTGCCGGGTGACGGAGCCTGATTTTGGCCGTAAACCGGGGTTTTGAACAGGTTGGTTGTCGCCACGACTGCGGCGGCAGTGGTGGCTTTCTTGATAAACTCCCTGCGTGTTCCCGAAAGCGGCGCAATATTAGTCTTCATATAATTATTTCGTTTCTTTGGTGCTAGACGAACAGTAGCCAAAGCGAATTCGAGGTCAATGCCACAAAAGAGATGTTTGTGGGGTCATGACGTAATTATTTTCGACGCCACCAGAGCATTGACTCCAAACCTGTGCGATTTGGATAAGAACGGGGAACCCATTCCTGCAACAAATCGAACTGGGGGGAAAAGCGTTGCCACAGCTCGGCCCGGGTGGTGCCGAAAGGCGGGCCATCCTCGTCAGGGATCAGATAGTTTACAGCGAGATAATGGCCACCGGGCTTAAGCCAACGCTGGACGGCTTTGACATAGCTATCGCGCTCGCCGGGATTGATGGCACAGAACAGGGTGTGCTCAAAAAGCCAATCGAATGTCATGGACGGCTCATCGGATAGGAAATTCTTTTGCTGAAATTCCGCCGTGAGTCCCGTCGCAGCCGTCCGTTCACGGGCCAGGCGAATCGCGCTCGGGGCCAGATCAAAGCCGGTGACTGGAAAACCCGCGCGCGCCCACGCCCGGGCATCATGGCCGGTGCCACAGCCCGGCACACAAACGGTGCCGCGGGGCAGTTCGGGATGTGCCGCCAGGAAATCAACCAACCCCGGGGAAGCTTCGCCCTTTTCCCACGGCATGTCCCCGCTGCAATAGCGTTCTTCCCAATCGGTTCTACTCATTTTTGTTCCATCGATTGATTAGTTCTCGATTTGTCCGTCCACCAATTCGATAACCTTGGGCGCACGCGTTGCCACCTTTGCGTCATGGGTAGCGATGATTAAGGTCGTCCGCCGCTCTTCGCGCAAAGTGCAGAGCAGGTCGATGATTTCATCGCCCGTATGAGAGTCCAGGTTGCCCGTCGGTTCATCGGCCAGGATCAATTCCGGGTCATTGATGAGGGCGCGGGCGATGGCCACCCGCTGCTGTTCGCCACCGGAAAGTTCATTGGGCCGATGTTCCACGCGTTCCTTGAGTCCCACACGCGCCAGCAATTCGCGGCCGCGCATTTCAGCCACCCTGGCCGGTGTGCGGGCAATCCGCGCGGGCAGGCAGACATTCTCCAGCGCATCGAGTTCCGGAAGCAAATGATAAGCCTGAAAGATGAAGCCGACTTTTAAATTACGCAGTCGCGACAGTACACCGCTGGAAAGGGTGGCAAGATTTTTTCCCGCAAACCAAATTTCGCCCGCATTGGGCGTGTCCAATCCGCCGAGCAAATGCAGTAGCGTGCTCTTGCCTGCGCCGGAGGCGCCGCGCAACGCCAAAAAATCGCCGCGCCCCACTGTCAGGCTTACGCCGCGCAAGACCTCCAGGGAGCGTGCCGCCAATTCATAGCGCTTGTGCAAATTGCGCGCGTCGAGAATGGTGTCCATTTGCAGATTATTCATGGCGCAATGCCTCCACGGGTTTCAGCCGGCTCGCGCTCCAAACAGGAAACGCCGCTGCCAGGAGACAAATAAGCAGTGAACCACCGCAAATGATGAGAATGTCGCCGGGCACAATCAGCGCGGGCAGCTCGGAAAAATTATAAATATTTGCGGGAAAAAGCTCGATGCCGGTCAGATTACGCATGAGGTGGAGGAACGCGTTGCGATAATGCAAAGCCAGCATCCCCAATCCGGTGCCGATGAGCACACCGAAAATGCTTACCACCAGGCTTTGGCTGAGGAAAATCCACATGACCTGCCGGCTGCTTGCGCCCAGGGCTTTGAGCACGCCGATTTCGCGGGTCTTGAGCACAACAAACGTAATCAACGTGCAGGTGATGCCGAAGGCGGCCACAATGACGATGAAGAAGAGGATATACAGCATCACGTTCTTTTCCACCAACACGGCGCTCATGGCATTATTCTCCTCGGTCCAGGTGGTGATCCTATAGTTAGGGCCCAAGGCACGGACGAGTTGGGCGCGCACCGCAGTCGCTTTATAGGGGTCGGTAAGCATTACCATCAGACCATGCACGTTGTCGTCCAGTTGGTAGAGGTCCTGAAAGTTTCCCAGCGAGGTGACAACCACCGATTGGTCATATTCGAAGTAGCCACTTTCAAAAATACCGCGCACTTCATAATCCTGCGGCAGCTTGACCTCCTCTTCGGCATTGGTCTGGCCAATCTGTCGTTTCTTTAGCTCGTTTTGCAAATCGCGCGGTGAAAGGATTACGACCCGGTCACCGATCTGGAGTTCCATGCTGTGGGCAAAGTCAGCCCCGACCAACAAGCCATGGCCGCTGAGGTCGGAAGAGCCCATGACATTGGAAGTGAGCAGGCTGACGCTGGTTTTCGAATCTGGATCCACGCCGCGCAGCCACGGGGCGCCAATGAGTGGTTCGCCGGACGGCGGTTCGGTCTGAACCATGACCTGGCCAATGGCAAACGGGGCCACGCTGACGACGTCATGAATGGAGCGCACTTTGCCCATCACGAGCCCATAATCCTGCATCAAGGTTTCCCTTTTGGTGCCGGGATTGAGCTGGAAAATCTTAATGTGGGCATTAAACCCGAGAATCTTCTCCCGCAGTTGGCTGTCAAAGCCGCTCATCACGCTGATGACAATGATGAGCACCGCCACGCCCAAGGTGACGCCCAGCACCGAGATCAGAGTAATAATCGAAACGAACGTCCGCTTGGGGCGCAGGTAACGCAACGCCAACAGGAGTTCAAACGGCAAACGCGACATGAGAGGAGGCTAATATCCAATCGCCGGAGTGTCAACGAACGGCCCGGGAGAGTTGTTCAGTAATTTTCTCCAGCAGGCGCCGCTTAATTCCTGCGGAATGATTGGTTTTGATCTTGCAATTTTACCATGGTTTTCTACGGTTCGTTTCGACGGTCCAAGCCATGATGACAAATATGCTTTCCAAATTTCTGCGGGCGGCCTTAATCGCCTCAATCCCGGCGGTAATGCTCCTCACCGTGGCCTCCGCCCAGACGAATCTGGATGTTCGCGCAAGCTCGGGCGTGAAGCCGGAAGAGGTGGGCGGGTCCCAGGAAGCCTTGCGCTCCTACCTCCAAATTCAGGAGCAACTGCACGACACGCAATTGGCAATCGAACGCAGCCGGCAGGAATCGGAAGCGGCGGCAAATCATGGCGCGCAACTGCTCGAAGCGAGGTTGAGCCTCATTGAAAAATCAGTGGCGGCACAGCGCCTCGAGGAACTGAAGGATTTGCAGCGCTCCAATCATTTGATTTTAGTGCTGGCCGGAGTATTTGTGACCATTGGCTTTTTGGTCCTGCTCTTCACGGCATTCTTCCAATGGAACGCGGTCAATCGCCTGGCCGCCATTGCCGCTACCATGCCCGCCGGCCTTGCGCTTGCGCCCGGCCAGAACCCCGCAGCTTTGGGGATGGGGGAAGGCCAACTTATAGGAAGCGGCTCAATGGAGCAGTCCAAGATAAACTTTTTGGCAACCATTGAACGGCTGGAAAAACGCATTCATGAAATGGAGCAGGGGCTGCACCCGTCCCCCGCCTTGACTGAGGCGGCAGCTTTCCATGACGATCCCAAAATATCAGGCCAACCTGACAATAATGAGGCAACGGAGAATGGCTCAACTTCGGTACCGCCCAATTCTACGGACGCCATTGCCGTGTTACTAAGCAAGGGGCAGACTCATCTCACGCTGGACCAATCCGAAGAAGCACTTGCCTGCTTCGAAAAGGTGCTGGCCATCGATGCTGATAATGCGGAAGCCCTGGTGAAAAAAGGCACCGCCTTGGAACGGTTGCAGCGGTTGGATGAGGCCATCACCTGCTACGACCGCGCCATTGCCATGGATAACACGATGACCATGGCCTACCTCTACAAAGGAGGAGTATTTAACCGGTTGGAACGGTACAGTGAAGCATTGGAATGTTACGAGAAGGCATTAAAGACCCAGGAAAAGGGTCGCTCCGCAAACGTTTTTATTGAGTAGCTTTTGGCGGACTGTAACACCGACAGTCACTTTCACTTTTATTGCCAGAGGAACGATTTTTGTTCGCTCAGTAGTTGGTCTCCATCCCACAAGGTTACCCGCCAGGCGGTCACTTCACCAAAGTCACGATACACATCTCCGGAGAAGTTCACGTCGGCCCAATGGCTGAACCAACGGCGCTGATGAACGATCTGTTCAATGGAGGTTTCTTTTGGCACGTCGCCGTGGGCCAGGCCGCGGAGTTCGACCCGAAGCTTGAGCGGTTCGGTTTCCGGAACTTTGGCTTTCCATTGAACGGCGAAACGCATCCCGGAGCGTTCCGCAGGGTGAGTGCGCAGGAAAACTTGATAGGCATCCCGATCAAATAAGCTGGGCGAGATGGTTTCCCGGCCGCGCAGATTCAGAAATTGCGGGAGCACCTTGATCACCCGTCCTTCCGCCGCTTCCGCGACGGAACCCAGGGTGAGACACCAGAGCACCAAAACGAACAACCAACGCATGGGCCAAGCGTAACCCGCCGGAAGCCAAACTCAATACTGATGTTTATCGCCTACGCCGCCCGATTAGGGACTTTTTGCGGGCGGCGGGGCGTTCGTGCTGGTCGAATCACCCGGGGGGAACATTTCCTTCAGGCTGCGAATGGGATGGAAGGGCATCAGCAGCATCTTGGTGGGCAGATATAAGGGTTCGAGTTTGGGCTCCTTCAACGTGCCGGTGACTTTGTATTCAAAGATCTTGGTCAACGGCCAGAGCGCCATGCTGACCACGCGGCCCACCAACCAGGCATCCCGCAACAGTTCCGCTTCCACATGGGCATCCACTTTGCCATCAAAATCAACGGTGCCACGATACAGCATGCGCAAGGCGGGGGAGCGAATCTCGAGATCATCCGATCGAACCACGCTATTGGTGATGATAAAGGTGGCGGACCCTTCGCTCGCACGGCTTTTGCCCAAACCGGGCACGATGCTATCCAGCGGCTGGGAAAAAACGCCGAAGATGGGAATTTCCCAGATAAAGCCCTTATGCAAATCGACCTGTCCCTGGCCGAACCAACTCTGCCAATCGTGGCTGTTGGCGTTGGTGATATTGAGATGCCCATTTAACGTGCCTTCCAGACGGTTGGTGGAGTTGTATAAATCCGCGAGCAGCAATTGCAAATTAGCGTCGGTCGCTATCGCATCGAAGGAAAAATCCGTCCCTTCCCGGCGATTGGTGAAATCAAAGACCGCGGAACCCGTTAGCCGGCCCTGGTAAAAGATGGCTTGCATGTCCGACAGCGTGAGACGATCCCCGACCCAATTCACCCCGCCCAGGACATGGGTGAGATTGAATTTTGTCCACCGGAACGGGCCGCCATCCACCCAAAAGTGGGCGTCGGCCGCAACATTGTCCTCCAGCGGGATGATGCCGCTGCCCTGCACGGTGGGTGGTTGCAGGAAGCGATAGGGTTCCATGGTTTTGGTGACCTTGGAACCAATGGCATGGATAATTGCCGTCGGCTCCATGATGCTGTAGCCATTGGTCAGAAAAAGTTGCTTGGTCAGAAAATCCACACCCACGGTATCCGCCTTGGCGTACTGAATGCCACGCTCGGCGCGCGGATGGTCAAACAGCAGGAAGTAATTGGTATAGCGCAGGTCAGATTGAAACCAGGTGCCGGGTTCGCCGCGAAATGTGTAATTGGTGATGGTCACATGCGCCTTGATGCCAGTCTGTTCATACTCATGCCAGCGGCCCCAGATCTCCGCATCAATTATCGGTGGCTGAGTGAGGACCAATTCATCCAGGACACGCTGTCCCTTTGGCTCCAATAGGGGACGGGCGGCCTTAAGGTCAATTTCACTATGAATGCGAAAATAATAATCATGCGTCCGGTCATTGGCGATATGCTCCAGGTGGAGCTCGCCTTCCGGGCGGGTGGCGACCAGATCCGGCAAGTTCCAGTTCAGGTTGGAAAAGATGACATGAGACCGGGCGGAAAGAACCGGGACCGTGCGAAAAGAGGACGGTCCAGCTTGAAATTCGCCTTTCAACCAGAGGGTGGGCAGCACTTCCCCGTGCCAATCCGGATGGCGATTGGTCCAAGATGAAAGGATGAGACCGCCTTCCCCGCTTGCGAGCGGCGGGTTTTCCCACGAAAATTGGCTGAGCCAATGACGACCCTGTTCCGTGAGCAGTGGAGTGATTTTTTGCGCGTCAAAGTCAGAGGAACCGGTGAAGGTGACGGCGCGCGTGGCCACATTGAGCGCAGCCTTGAGATTCAACTGTCCCCGGTATAGTTCGGAATGCAAATTAGTGATGGTCAATTCCGGGGCCCGCCAGGCGCCACTGAATGCCACTTCTTTTACCTGAAATTCCTCCGCGCGAACATCGGTCAGCCGGCAATTCCAATCCAGAGCATAGGGTTCAAGATTGGCCCACCAAGCCCAGCTTTGATCCGCTTGAAGTGGTCCGCCCGGGGTGGGGTTGAGCCGGGCCTCAAGCCGAAGTTCTCCCGCGCTGCCCCGGCTGGTGTGCGCATCGGCAAGGCGCAATACCGCCTGGCCGGCAATGGGGATGGCGTTGGTGAAAGAATGAGACCAGCTGGCGGTGAACTGGGCGTTGGTTGCCCGCGCCCATTGGGTCTCGAACTGGTCGGCCAGCAGTTCAAGCCGGCAGTGGATCAGGTTGGTTTGGATCGCATCCATAACCACCTGGGAATCGAGTTGAAAGTTCCTGGTATTGCCCCACCGGGTATGCGCGCCATCCGCGCGCAGGGAGAATTGGCCATGGGGTTGGCTGTTGGTGGCGTCCGGCGGCAGCAGTTGCACAACCAGGTTTCCGTTGGTCAAAGTTCCCCAGGGCGTCGCCGCGCCGAGAGTGGTGGCGGTCAGCAGGCCGCCGAAACTGCGTGGGTCACGACCATCGCCGTGCAAGTCGAGTTTCAATTCCGGCGTGTCGGCGAATTTGATGTGTTCGAGTGTGTCAGCAAATTCCCGCAGACGCCGTTGCAATAGTTCCGGTTGGGCTTCCGCCCGGGCGTGAAAAATATTCCAGTCGCGAATGGCGGAGGCGTTGGTGACCGAAGCGGATAACTGCATTTTGGCGCCGTCAATGGCAGCCAGGAAACGATCCAATTTCCATTGGTCGTTGGGCAGTAGGCGAAGTTGGGTTTCAATATCGTCCACGGACAATGTTTTGGGCGGTTGATTTGTCGCCACCAGCGGCCAAACGAACTGACCGCCGTGCAAAACCAGGGCGTCGATTGTCAATTTAAAATGGGCCAGAGCGGAATGATTGAGCCGGAGTTCAACTTCGCGGGCGGAGAACTTGGGGCCGTTTGCCGGGGCATCTGCCTTACCGAAGCGGACATTCTCGGCCACGATGCCGCGATAGTAGCGCAGACGCAGGCGGGTAAATTGGAAATCCACGCCGCGGGCATGCAAATTGTCGATGAGCGGTCGCTTCAGGAAACCCGGCAGCCCGATTTGATTGACATAGAATCCGACAGCAATCAGGAGGAAGATCAGGAACAGAATGGCGATGCGCAGGCCACGCAGGCATTTGCGGCACAGTCGCCAGCCCCGACTTTGAAATCGCGAAGACATGGGATAAATCAGGGCGTGGTATTCCCGTTAATCCTAAAGCCGTGAAGCAGCGGCTCCAGCACGTTTGTCGGGACTTCGAAAATCCAGTTTTGTCCTTCCAATTGGACGGCAGCATACCGGAGTTGGCGTGGCGACCAACCGCCCAAAACCAGGTTTAGCGTCTCCGGCTTGCCGTTACCGGCGAGTTCAATTGAAATTTGGAGGGATTGGTCGGAAAAGCCATATTTGGCGCGATTTTGATCGCCGATTTCGACCCAACTTTCGGCTTCCAATTCACCGAGTTCCTGCACGCCCATTTCGATGGCGAGTTGCTCGATCAGGCCTTGTGAACCTGGCGCCAGGCTCCATTTGCCCGGACCCACGTGGTGCACTTCCTCCAGTTTTCCATTTTGACGGATAGTCACCTTGGCGACGTCATTTTGAGCGAAGGTCCAAATCCGATGTTCACGCATTGCCAGGCTTGTGGCGGGCAGTTGTTGAAAATCCGCAACCTTGACCGCGTAAATTGAACTTTCCTCGGGCCGGTCGCCACGGCGGGCAAAAATTTTGTCCTCCTGCACGGAGCCGAAATCCAATTCGGCCACCACCAGGTTAGTGAGGCCGCCCAGGCTATTGGTGACAGTCCTTTTTAAAATATATTTTCGGGCGGGAGTGGCGAGCCCGTATTTGGGAAAATCCAATTCCGTCACCGCGCCGCGGACCGCAAACTCACCGTCAAAAGGGGTGACTTCCAATTTGGCAAGGGCCTGGATGAAATTATGCGTCCGCACGGCGTCCGCCGGCAAATTTCCGGGTTCGGTAATACGCCAAGTATCATTTGTCTGGCGTTGCAGCGTGAAGTTTTCCTCCTGCCCGCGCACTTCGATGATATCGAGCGCGGCGGAAGTCAGGCCGGCCAGATGGCGGTCGCGAAATTTATCCGATTCATCGCGCCAGTGATCCAGTTGATCGCGAGGCACCACCACAAGGGTGTTCTCTCCATTGTGCCGGGCATAAACCTGATTGTTGTCATTGGTTGGACTTTTGCCAAATTGCAGCGATACGACCTGATTGGTCCCCTGGCTCAGCGACAATTCCCAACCGTCCGGTTGCAGGCCATAGGATTCGAGATCAGCTCGCGGATTGTCGGTTTCAAATTTGGTCACATGTAAGTTTTGCAGTTGCGACAGAAGCTCTTTAATTTTGATATTGTCGGCACGGGCCGGCAAAGGGCGGACCATGCGCCAGAGTTGGTTGGTGGCGTCGCGTTGCAATTCCACGACCTTGACGCCATTGGTTATGGTGAGTCGATCGAACGGCAAATCTTTCAAGTTAACGAAAGCGGTGTCCCGCCAGGCATCGACATTGGGCTGGATGGATTTGAGGAAATCGACAGACACCACGTCGACACCTTCCGTGCCCACCACCTGCAAATAGATCTGGTCGCCAGGGGTAGTCAGCCGTCCCAACTTGATTTGCCAGATATCCTCACCTTGCTGGATGATGATGGTGAACCGCGGTGTGTCAAAGCCATACTCCTCATCCGCCTTGGGCCGTCCCCTCAACTCCTGGGCGGAAATGTGCGCTTGATATGAAAGCTCCTCCAATGATTGCAAGAGGGCTTTGATGGCAGTGGCTTGGGCGGGGTAAACCAGTGGTTTGGCAAGCTGCCAGGCACCGTTGGTGAGATTCGCCCGAATTTCCAATTGCCCAGCGGGATAGATCTGAACACTGGTTACCGCCCCGACTTTAAGGCCCGGCAAAACCCTGGTTTCCACGATCTGGGTCTGATGCAGGTGCCGTTCAAAGAAATAGATGAAGGCAAAAAGACCCGCCGCCAGCACCAGTAAAATCCAGGTGTTCTTTGGGTTCATGACAGCTGAAAAATTCCTCCTGAAAACAGGTTTAAGTGGCAGCCCGTTAATGGCGCCACCGCGCTTTTCCAGCCGGATCCCAACCTGAACGAATTTGAGATATACCGTGGCATAAAATCCATGGGTTCAATGACGCCGGCGGAGCCAAACCAGGCTGCCGAGCAACAAAATGCCGCCCGGCATGGCGGCAAGAAAAAGCCAGGCGATGCTCTGCATTTGGGAGCGGGTCATCCGATTTAGATATTCGGTGACCGGATGCGGGCCGACGCCTTGCAGGAGTTGCGTCTGGTCCAACAGCCAGTTGACAGCGCACCCTGCAAAGCCGCTGTTATCACCGCCATCAATGTAATGATTGTTCAAAAAGAAGGATTCACCGATGACCACGATGCGGGTCGAACCACGCTCGGTGAAGACGCCTTTTACATTCCCTTTTTCCACCGCCACCATGAGGGGAATGGGCCGGTTTTCGGGCACCGGACTATTGTCAATGAATGGCCGATCACCACTAAAAGCCAACTCTTCGACTTTGGGAGCATCGGGCACTTCCTTATTCGTTTTCAATTTGCCAACGGAGCGAGGCAGGGCAAGCTGCAGGCGTGAATTCAAGAGCGGGGTGGTCAGCGGATGATTCGGGTTGAAATCACTTACGATAAGATCCAACCCGGAGCCATCGGAGCTGTTGGCCGGGTCACGGATGACGTTATGGCCCACATCCACTCCCCAATCAGCCAGAATCGGTTCCAGGCCGGTATTTATGTTCCGACTCCGCTCATTAAAAAGCACGAGCATCCGGCCGCCTTGATCCAGGTATTTTTTAACCTTATCCAATTCAATCGGCAAAAGAGCAGTCTGCGGTCCCGCGATCACAAGCAGGTTGCAATCTGCCGGCACGGCATTGGTGCCCAACAGTTGCAGGGAGTCCGGCAGAACGTAATTGCGTTGTAGAACAGTTTTGAATTTGGAGTAACCGGATTGATCCTGCCCCTCGGGATTATGCTCGCCATGGCCGGTTAGAAAAAAGGCATTGAGCGGTTTGGCGCTCGTCAGGCTCAGGAGGGTGGGGGAGAAGTACATCTCGCCCCGGAAAGACTTAAGCGTGTGGCGATACTCCCCCTGCACTTGTTCCAGGTTGCTGTCAAAATCACTGAGCAGCTTGCCCGGCACAATTTTGGTCCGACCACCGCTGTCAAAGATTACCAGGTTCTTGTCTTCCGGGGAGGTAAGCTTGTCCTTGTAGGCATCTTTCACCTTTTGGGCGGCGGCCGCATCCCGCACGTAATCGACTTTTTCGATGGCGATCTTTGGATTAGCCAGATGGTATTCAGCCAGCAGATCGCAGATGTAGTTATAGATCTTATCCTCTCTATCGTAATAGACGATTACCTTCACATCATTGGTGACTGACTTCAGCAGGCCCAGGGTTTGGGGCGAGAGTTGCGTCCGGGTCTGGGTGCTCCAGGCGAACCGCATGAAGTAGCGCGACCCCAGGTAATTGGCCATGACGACGAGCGCGGTGACGGCCACCATGGAGAGCAGCACGGAAAGGATAATGCTCCATTTGCGGCGGGCGGAAAAGCTGGTTGGGGGGGTGAATTCGCTTGCCATGTTATTTCCAGCGGCGGCTTTCCACCACTCTGAGGGTCAGGAACAGGGAGAGCAAAGTCATGCTCAAATAAAACACAATATGCCGGGTATCGACCAAGCCACGCGCAAAGTCCTCCATCTGGTCGATGAGCGCGAAATGGGAAAAAACTTGGGCCTGCCAGTGTGCCGTCATGGGTATATATCCCGGCAAAAAACTCAGCAGGAAGAAGGTGAAGCCCAGGGTGAAACTAATCATGGCGGCAACAATCTGACTGCGCGTCAATGCGGAAGCCAGACAGCCAAGGGACATAAACAGGCTGCCCAGCAGGGCCACGCCGAGGAACGCACTGCCGATTAAGCCCCAATCGATTGCTTCTTGATGATTGGTATAATGGTGAAGAATGAGAATATAAACCAGCAGGGGCAGCCACATGAACATGTAAAAGACCGCCGCCGCGGTAAATTTGGCCAGCACCACCTGCAGATCGCTGACTGGAGTGGTCATCAAGGTCTCAAAAGTACCGGAATATTTCTCCAGCGCGAAGAGCCGCATGGTGATGACCGGAACCCCGAGCAAAAGAATGAGCCAGAAGAAAGGGGTCGAAAAAAACAGTTGGGTAACGGGCAGGGTGGTGGTCTCGTCCTGAAGCCGGTAGAGCAATATCACAAAGCTCAAGCCCATGAGAAAGACTGCTGACGCGATAATGAGGTAGCCGGTAAAAGAAACAAAAAAGCCCGCCAGTTCCCGCCGGGTCAGGGTCCAATAAGCCTGCATCAGATTTCCTCCTCGCCGTTGGAACGGATGATACGTACATAAATATCCTCCAGTGAGGGCCGGTTGCGCGTGAGTTCCCGCAACTGCCAGCCTCGTTCGCGCACGAGGGCGGAGATTTGCGGCCGCAGGTCCGTGCCATTCCGGGGCGTGAGGGCGCAACGATGATATTCGCCTTCCGCAGCAGAGAGATCAAAATACTCAATCTCACCCATCTGCTCCCAACACTCCTGGAGTTCGGCCCGCGGCGCGGCAATTTCCGCAATGACCTGGTCGGTGCTGCCGCCCATGAGATTTTGCAGATTGTCCAAAGTATCCGCCGCCAGAATTTTTCCTTCGTGCAGAATAATGACGCGATTGCAGGTCATCTCCACCTCAGACAAAATATGCGTGGAGATCAGCACCGTGTGATTGCGACTCAGATCCTTGATGAGCTGGCGCACGGAACGAATCTGCCGCGGATCAAGCCCGATGGTGGGCTCATCCAAAATAATTAATTCCGGTTCATGTACCAGCGCATCCGCCAGGCCGACCCGTTGCCGGTAGCCCTTGGAAAGATGGCCGATGATTTTCCGGCTGACATCGGTCAAGCCGCATTGTTCCAGGACAATATCCACCCGCTCACGGGAGCGCCGCCAGCCCAGACCTTTGAGCCGCGCGCGAAATTTAAGATACTCACGCACCCGCATTTCCGGATGGAGCGGATTGTTTTCCGGCATGTAACCGATGCGCCGGCGGACGTCATCCGCCTGGGTGAAAACATCGTAACCGGCGACACGCACGGCGCCGGAAGTTGCGGGCATATAGCAGGAAAGGATGCGCATGGTCGTGCTCTTGCCCGCGCCATTGCTGCCGAGCAAGCCGACGATTTCACCACGTCCAACCGCAAAGGAAATGCCCGATACTGCCGTATGGCCGGCATACCGTTTGGTCAGATTGGAGACTTCGATCATTAATCCATCACTCATGAGTACCTGCAAAGCGAAGTTTAGCCACAAGACACGGTCTGGAGCCAACAAAAAGTCACGTCAAGGCAGTGGGGCTTCCACACATGACTATCGTTTCAAAAGCCCAGTCCACTGGACAAATTCCTGCGCGGTTCGTTCAATCATCCTTCGAACTCGACGCATCCAGTGCGGTATAAATTTCAACGGTAGCGCGGGCTGCTCTCCGGGCTTAATAGCGTACGAAACCCTCAGGTTCGAATTATTCCCAACTCTCTTTTTTCCGGTCAAGCTTGACTTTGCCGGTCGTTACGTTCAAAAGCAATGCCAAGGTGTCCATGCTTTCTGCCAATCTTTATGCCCGCTGGCCCGCGCGCGGCGGGTCAGTTCAGGCGTTGCAGGAGAATCACGAGATGTTTCCCCCGGAACGGCTGTTGCAAGCCATCTGGCAACAGCAACGTTTATTGCGCGATCAATTGCACACCTTGGACGGGCAACCGGTGCGAATTCTTCATCCGGGTTTCAAGAATCATGGGGCGGGGCCGGACTTCCACGGGGCCATGGTTCAAATCGGCGCCGAGTCCGCGCGCGCTGGTGATGTGGAGATTGATCTCCGCACCAGTGGCTGGCGGGCGCACGGGCATGATCGCAACCCTGCATTTCGGAATGTGGTGTTGCATGTGATTTGGGAGGGTGAAAAGGCGGCGGCGGCGGGAATGCCGGTGCTCGTATTGAAGGGCAAGCTCGACGCACCGCTGAAAGAATTGGATGCGTGGCTGACTCAGGATTCGTTGCCGGAAAATTTGCAGGGCCGTTGTTGTGCGCCGTTGCGCGAGCTGACCCCAGAGCGATTGCGGGATTTATTGCATCAAGCTGCGCAAGTCCGTTGGCAGGCCAAGGCCAATCAATTCCAAGCGCGGGCGCGGCAGGTGGGGTGGGAGCAGTCGCTGTGGGAAGGATTGTTTCGAGCGCTGGGTTACAAACAAAATGTCTGGCCGATGCAAAGCCTGGCGGAATTGCGGCCTCACTGGCTGCGTCCAGCGCTGACGCCAATGGCATTGCAAGCGCGACTGCTGGGTGTGAGCGGATTGCTGCCGGATCAATTGACCCGCACCCAGGCGGCGACGGATGATTATTTGCGTCAGATTTGGGATCAATGGTGGCGCGAGCGGGAGGAATTCAGCGCTTTGATTTTCCCGCGCGAACTGTGGCGGTTCAACGGCCTGCGGCCCGCCAATCATCCGCAACGGCGACTGGCGCTGGCGGCCCATTGGCTTGCGGCGGCTGATTTGTTGCCGAAGTTGGAGAAATGGTTCACGGCAAAACTGCCGGATAATAAACTGGTGGACTCGCTCGGTGAAATTTTACAAGTGCAGCGCGATGATTTTTGGTCATGGCATTGGACTTTTCGCTCCGCACGGATGGCCCGGCCACAGCCACTCCTAGGCGATGGGCGGGTCACGGATCTGGCAATCAATGTGATCCTGCCGTGGTTTTGGATACGCGCGGTGGAAGGCAGGAACGAAGGGTTACAGCGAGTTGCCGAGCAACGTTATTTGGCATGGCCGGCGGCGGAGGATAACAGTGTGCTGCGCCTGGCGCGACAGCGTTTGTTGGGCGGAGCAAAACCGAAGGTGCTGCCCGGAGCGGCCGCCCAGCAGGGGTTATTGCAAATCGTGAGGGATTTTTGTGATCACTCCAACGCCATCTGTGAGCAATGCCAGTTTCCCGACCTAGTGCGGGATTGGACCGGGAAAGCGTAACACCGCCAAAGACCCGAAAATTCATTCCTCAGGCTCAAGCCGATTGAACAGAGTTGGTGAAGCCATCCTGCTCGTCAGATTGAGGCTGGTCCGCCGACTCGACATCGTTCTGCTCGGGCGCAGACTCTTCTCGCGGCTTATGATTGGGGTTCCGCCGCTCTTCTTCGCGTTCGGCCTCGCGTTCAGCTTCAATTTCCGCTTCGCGGGGATTCTTGGCGCGTTTGTTCCGGGGCAGCGGGCTTAACATGAGGTTAATGGCGCGGCCAACAAGCTTCGGGGTGGAGTCCGGGTGACCGTAAGGAGTGACTTCCTTGAGAAACTTGTTAATCAACTGAAAACCAAATTCGGTATGCGCCATTTCGCGGCCACGAAACTTCAAAACGACCTTTACCTTCATCTCTTCGCAGAGAAAATCAATGGCATGGCTCAATTTTACCCCAAGGTCATGCGGGTCGATCTTCGGGCTTAACTGGATCTCCTTGACCTTGTTGGCGTGCTGATGCTTCTTGGACTCCTTGTCCTTCTTGGCCTGTTCGTAGCGGAACTTGCCAAAATCCACCAAGCGGCAGACTGGGGGGGTGGCATTGGCGGCTATCTCAACCAGGTCAACGCCATTGGCGCGCGCCAGATTGATGGCCTCGCCCAAGGACAAGATACCCAATTGTTTGCCATCGACTCCGATCACCCTGACTTCGCGGGCACGAATCTTCCCGTTGACCCTGAC
>JAQGPA010000002.1 GCA_028293325.1 Pedosphaera sp.
ACGATTCTCTCCGGCAAATTTCACGGCTCGAAGGCGCCGTTAGTCCTGGGCAACGAAGGAGCGGGCGTGGTGGAGGAGGGAGGCGGAACGGACTTTCCCGCCGGCTCACGCGTGATGTTCTTCGGCACCTATGGCGCTTTTGAAGATGGAACCTACAGTGAGTGGGTTGCCGTACGGAAGAAAGATCTTTGCCTGATTCCTGACGGTGTCGACGACGTGAGTGCCGCAGGTATTCCGGTTGCGTATCTGACGGCGCAGGTGGCTCTTACCCGGGCTGGTTTTCGGGCAGGCAAGACTGTTCTGGCACCGGCAATCGGAGGATCGATAGGCAATGCAGTGACGCAATTGGCACGCGCCTTGGGCGCAAAACACGCCATGTCAAGCACGACCAATCATGCGAAAGCCGAGCAAGCGAAGGCGCTCGGATTCAATGAAGTCATCGATACCTCCTTGGAGAAGTTGGCTGACGGCGTGCGTCGTATCACGGGCGGTTACGGCGCAGACATTGTCATCGACGGAATCGGTGGTGAAGTCTTGAGCGAGGCGGTCGGAGCGCTTGCGTTGGAAGGATGCCTCACAACACTGGGGTATTCCGCAAGCCGTACGACAACCATTGACGTGACAAATCTCATCGTGCCACAGGCCAGCATTCGGGGTCTCAACATGTTCGCTCAGCCGCAGGCGGCCGTTACTGACGCTTGGAACGTTATTGTCTCCCTTCTTGAATCCGGTGCGATCAAACCGATCGTGGCTAAGACCTTCCCACTGGCCGAAGCGGCTGATGCTCTGCGTTACCTGATTGACGGCCGCCCCTTCGGCAGGGTCGTCCTCACGATCTAACATGCTATGATGATAGGAGAGGAACATGGAATCGCTTCATTATCGGATTATATTCGTTGATGGCGGCAGCAACACAACACAACACAAAGCAAAAAAAGAACAAAACATATGAGCAAAAACAACGGACAAAAATTGGCAGGTAAGGTCGCGGTGGTCACTGGCGGTTCGCGCGGAATTGGCGCCGCGATTACCAAGCGGCTGGCATCCGACGGGGCAAGCGTGGCGTTTACTTATACCAAGGGCGCGGATGCGGCCGCTTCGGTCGTCAAGGAGATTGAACGTCGCGGCGGAAAGGCGATCGCAATTCAGGCGGATGCCGCAGATGTCATGGCCGTCAAGGCCGCGGTCGAAAAGGCCGTCGCGACCTTCGGCCCACTGGATATTCTGGTGAACAATGCCGGCACGGCCATTCCAAACAGGTTCGAGGATGCCACGCTGGAGGAGATGAACCGTGTGATTGACATCAACGTCCGCGGCGTATTTGTCGCGACGCAGGCGGCGCTGAAACATATGCGGGACGGCGGTCGCATCATCTCGATCGGCTCGAGCGTGGGCGAGCGCGTGATGGCGCCCGGCTTGGTGCCCTATGCGGCAACAAAGGGGGCCGTCAAGATTTTTACACAGGGATTGGCCAGGGAAGTGGGTAGCCGGGGCATTACTGTCAACAACGTCCAGCCCGGTCCCATCGACACGGAATTGAACCCCGCCACGGGTGATTGGGCGGTGCCACAGAAGGCCGCGACCGCACTCAACCGCTATGGACATGTCGACGATATCGCCGCGATGGTGGCGTTCGTTGCCGGTCCGGAAGCGTCTTACATCACCGGCGCGAACCTGACAGTCGATGGCGGCACGAACGCTTAACCCGAGGACGCGATGTGCAAGTTTCCGGGGGTGTCGCAAGCCCTTGCCTCACCGAAGCTTGCCTGAACCGAAAAAGTGTCGCTACATGTCGGCAAAATCACCGCTACTTAGACTGCAACGCTTTGCGAGAGAAACTTGCACATCGCGTCGAGGGGCTGTGGTGATGAACCACGGCGGCATCAAAGAAGGCATAGTCTTCAATACTTAACGATCCCAGAAATAACGAATGCTCAAAGTCGGCGTTCTTGAACCAGGCGCTTGCGTATCGCCGAGATTTGGCCCTCGCCCTCGCGCAATGCGTTAGGGCTTGTGTGTACCGAGTAGTTGCCGAGCACGAGTTCATGGTCGTGCGGAACGGCCGAGCCGAGCATGAATTCAGTATCGGACAGCGCCTCGAATTCGACTGCTTCGTTTGATACCTCGAAAGCCGCCAAATCGCCTTGCCGCAGCTCGTCCGGAACTGACACAGTGCCTGATGAGATAGCGGCCCACAGTACAGTGTGACCTGCCGGTGGTTCATAGCGCCACCGCTCTCCAGCTTTCAGGCACACAGCAAGATAATTGATCGGTGATGGAGATTCGATTACGCTCGATGCAGAGCCGTAGCTACCGAGGAGGACGTGCGCCGGGCCGTCGATCTGCACTGCTTCGGGAGGTTGATAGAGGCTTATGGCCGGTCCCAATTCAAGTTCTGGCGGTAAGGCTATCCAGAGTTGGAAACCGCGCGTCCGGCCTGCGCCGATTCCGCCACCATGCCACATGCCGCGTCCGGCCTGCATCCATTCGACACCGCCGGCAGTCAGGACGCCCTTGACGTTATCCGGGGCGATATAATTGACCGAGCCTTCCGTTACGTAGGTCAGGGTGGCGATGCCTGAATGGGGATGAAGCCCTCCTTCGAAGGGGGGGCCCTCGTGCTCGAACAGATCGAGGAACACGAACGGCTTCAGCAGTTGGCCGAAATCGGACGGGCTGATCAAACGTGTGATAGGACCGTGCTTCCGGCCTCGGGTGCGCTGCGCAATCCGGCGTTTAGTCGTTTGTGCAGTAGAGGTTTGTTTGTGAGAAGGAGTCATTTTGTATCCTTTAATCTTTTAAGAAGTATATCATGGGATCTTGGTCCGAAAGTTATGGGCTTGAAGCCAACGCGAACGATCAAGCAGTGCTTTTCACCAACCCCGCAAAAGCGGGGCGATATTGCCACAAGACTATTAGAGCCAGCACGGAAACGACGATGGCCATTGGCAGTCCGGCTGGATTGAGCAGAATGTGAAACAGCAGAATGTTGACGATGACGGGGCCAAGCAACGTCAATCCGAGCGGAACGAATCGTCCAGCCAGGAAGAGCAAGCCGCCGACGACTTGCAACGCACCCACCACGTAAATGTAATGGCTGACGAACAGTGCCGAGGCGAAGTCGCCCGCCGGACCGCTGGGTGGCGGCGGCATGTGCAGGAATTGCAGGAAAATGTTCAGTCCAAAAATGATGAACATGCAACCCAGGATAATGCGGGCAATCGTAGCGATGATTTTCATAGTCTGGGAGTGGTTTCAAACAACGTGCGCCAAAATTTCCCTCGACCTTGCCATCGCGGAGGCCACCGCTTTTTCCGCGCCGATCGCGCCCACCGCCACTCCTTCGACACGCACCACGTCAACATCCGTGAGGCCGATGAATCCGAGAATGGCTCGGAGATACGGCTCCTGGAAGTCGAACGGCTTGGCCGGGCCATCCGAATAGATGCCGCCACTCGCAAGGACGAGAATGGCGCGCTTGCCTTTGAGCTTTCCCTCAGGCCCCTTTTGCGACGAGTATGTAACCGTGCGTCCGACGCGCACCACGTGATCAATCCAGGCTTTGAGAGTTGAGGGCGGGCCGAAGTTGTGCATGGGGACCCCGATTACAATAATGTCGGACGCCAACAACTCATCAATCAACACATCGGACAAAGCCAATGCCTTGGTTTGCTCCGGCGTTCGCTGCTCTGGTCCGGTCGCCAGCCCGCCCACGAATGCTTGGCCGACATGCGGCGGCGAATTTTGCGCCAGGTCGCGAACAACAATCTTTGCGTCAGGATAACGCTGTTCGAGGTCGTTGACGATGGATTGCGCGGCTTTATGCGAGTAGGATTCCGATCCTCTCGGACTGCTTTGGATCAATAGGATGTTTTTCATTTTTGTTTCCTTTATTTTTGTTTCATTGCTGCATAATTCATATCTGAATTATTAACCTAAATTTTTTTACTGGATCGTGTCCAAGGCGCGTTTCAAGGCGCTCTGATCCACCGCGGAAAGTTGTTTTGCGACTTCCTCGTGCACCCGGTTGACTACCTTTAACCCGGCGGCATGACGCTCTCGTCCAAGCTTCGTCACCTCCGCTCGCACTCCCCGGCGGTCAGACGGATCGTCGGTTCGTTTCACCAAACCATCTGCCTCCAGGCGATCCACCAATTGGGTGACGTTGGAGCGCACACATGTGAGCTTTTCAGCCAACTCACTCAGGCTCATGGGCTGGTCTTCCTCCACCAGCACGGACAGGGCGGCAAACTTCGGGCTGGACAAATTTACGGCAGCCAATGCTTTCTCAAAGTGGCCTTCAATACTATGCGCGGCATGTATT
Organism: Pedosphaera sp.; assembly: GCA_028293325.1. Classification (GTDB taxonomy): domain Bacteria; phylum Verrucomicrobiota; class Verrucomicrobiia; order Limisphaerales; family Pedosphaeraceae; genus JAQGOT01. The sequence goes on from JAQGPA010000002.1 coordinate 4,325, forward strand.
AGAGAGAATGCGATCTTCTCATTCATATATGAATGATATATGACTAACCGACAGGTGTCAAGGGCCTGATTATCCAGCCTTCAATGGCCTGCCTTATTGCAATCGAAGTCGGAAAAACTGAGCCGCAGGCGTCGGTATTGGCAATGAATAAATCACCACTGCCGGGTTGTATTGCCAACCCCAGGTTCACTGTGCCCACGTGCGGGATCGTCCAATGTATAAAAGCGGAAATTTCTCACCCGCTATTGGCCCTTATCTGCAAACCCTTTGGAATCAGGAGGCGATCAAGAAAATCAAAAGACAGCTGCACGAAAAACGCCAGCACCGCCGCTGGGATCGCCCCTTCCAGGATCGTGGCATGGTCGTTGAGGTTCAATCCGCTGATGATCGGCTCGCCGAGCCCGCCTGCGCCAATTAAGGCCGCTAACGTGGCCGTGCCCACGCTGATCACCGCACTGGTTTTGATGCCCGCGAGAATGGACCGCGAGGCCATGGGGAGAAAGATCCTGAATAGTTGCGCGCGCGGTTCCAGCCCAAGTGCCGCCGCTGATTCCCGCAATGGCATCGCAATGTCCTGAATCCCCGTGGCCGTATTTCGCACGATGGGCAACAGCCCATAAAGCACCAGCGCAATGATGGCGGTTAATGGACTGATTCCAAGAACCGGGACTGAAACCAACAGCGCCAGCAAAGCCAGTGAAGGAATGGTTTGCACGAGCCCGGTTATCCCAAGAATAAGCCGGCTCATGAAGCCTGGACGGCTGGCCCAAATCCCCAGCGGAATCCCGATAAGTATTGAGAAGAATAATGACAATCCCACAAGCAGAAGATGGCGCGTGGTCCAGCGTGCGATGTTGGAAGTGAGGGAAGCGGATTTTGGCCCTGTCTCGTGGAAGTACAGCGAAGCTGCCCGGGAATAATCCCTGGTTTGTTCCGCCGCTGCATTCAATTGCAGCATGCGCGCGTTGTTCAAGGTCCCTTCCATCCGGCGCAATGCCGCCGGCACTCGCGGGTCCGCATCCAACCGATAGAGCAACACGGCACGGTATTGCGGAAAAAAGCCAAGGTCATCCTCCAACATCACCAGATTGTTTTTGGCAATTTTCGCATCCGTGGAATAAGCATCCTTCAAATCAATGGTGCCGTTGGCCAGCGCGACATATCCCAACGTATGATCAATTCCCCGGACATCCGGCATTTTCAAACCATAGCGCTTCACCAAGGGCTTCCAGCCGTCCTTGCGCTGCAGAAATTCGTGCGACACGCCCACCACTAATTCCGGGTGGTTTCTTAAATCACTGATTTTGGCAATCCCCAACTGCCGCGCCCGCTCGCGCCGCATAACCAGCGCATAAGTATTGTTGAAACCCAATTCGTCGGTCACACCGATTCCGCGCCGGGACAACTCTTTTCGCATCTCGTCCAGGCTCACCGGCCCGCGAGTCTTCAAGATTTCCTCGCTTATGGTGCCGGTATATTCCGGATAGAGCGTAATGGCACCCTGCGTCAGCGCTTCCCAGAGAATGATGGTGCCACCCATTCCCTGCCGGTGTTCCGCCGGCACCCCGGCCTCTTCCAGAACACGCTTCGCGATTTCCCCCAATACGTATGACTCCGTGAATTTCTTTGACCCAATGACGACCGGTTGCGGTGCGGCTGCTGTCGACATGGCGATAAGAATTGCAACCAGGATTGCCGAGAGCAGCTTCATGAAACCACCAACCTCCGTTGGGCATTTATGAACTCCGATACGAAGCCGTCCGCTGGATGGTCGCGTAAATCTGCAAATGTGCCTGCCTGCACAATGTTACCCTGCCTGAGCAGCACGATCTTGTCTCCCAGATAGGCGGCTTCCGCCATGCTATGAGTGACGAGCACAACGGTCTGGTTAAGGTAATGGAAAACCGCCCTTAGTTCCGTCTGCAGGTTTGCCCGAACCATTGGGTCAAGCGCCGCCAACGGTTCATCCAGCAGGAGCACCTCCGGTTTCAACATGAGCGCGCGGATCAAACTTACTCGCTGCCGCTGCCCCCCGGAGAGTTCCACGGGATAGCGTGAGAGGGAATCTTGCGGCAACCGCGTCAGTTCAGCCAACTCGTTCAACCGCGACTGCATCTCCTCCCGTGGCCGGCCCAAATGCGTCGGCAGCAGCAGGATGTTTTGCCGCGCCGTCAAATGCGGAAACAAGCCCCCTTCCTGGATCACATAACCCATTCGACGCCGCAATTGAAGGATGGTTTCCGTAGAAATGACCGTCCCATCAAAGCGCAGGCGGCCTGTGCTCGGTTCCAGCAAGCCGATGATCAGCCTTAAGATCGTGGACTTGCCGCAACCGCTCGGCCCGATCAAAACGGTTGTCTTCCGCTCTTCAAAAATCAAATCCGTCGGATTGAGCGCGACAACCGGGCCAAAATGTTTGCTGACACCTTGAAGCTGGATCATGAGATGGGTTCGCTCTGCCAGCGCGATGCCAACATCCCGTCAAACCACCGTTTCGTCAATGTGACTCCGGCGCGTGGGGAACCAGATAATACACCCCGAACCAGTCATTTTCATCCGTCCAACATTGGCGCACCGCCCAGCCAGCCCGCGCGGCCAGTTGGTGAAATTCATCGCGACCGTATTTGTAAGAGTATTCCGTGATAATGGATTCTCCTTCGGCGAAGAAAAACTTCATTCCACTTACCGGAATTACCTGCCGCCGCCGGCTCACCAGATGCATCTCAACCCGTCCGGCCGTCTGGTTGTAAAAAGCCTGATGCTGGAATTGTGAGAGATCGAATCTGGCGTCAAGCTCGCGATTGGCGCGGGTCAACACGTTCAAGTTAAAAGCCGCGGTTACTCCTCGCGCATCGTTGTAAGCGGCATGCAAGACCCGCGGGTCCTTCTTGAGGTCAACTCCGATCAACAGCCCGCCTTCGGTGCCGCAAAGTCCGACGATCCGCTGAAGAAAACGCTCTGCTTCGTCCGGCTCAAAATTCCCAATGGTCGAGCCCGGAAAGAACACCACGGTCCGTTTGGAAATTGGGGGGAAGTTGGGCAATTCGAAATGATTGGTATAATCGGCGCAAACGGGCAGCACTTCCATGTCCGCATAGTCTTGTGCCAGATTAGCGGAGCATTCCAGCAATTGCGTCCGGGCCACATCCACTGGCACGTAGCATGCCGGCCGGTCCAGGTGGTCCAGCAGCAAGCGGGTCTTCACGCAACTGCCGCTTCCCAACTCCACTAGGCTGCAATCAGGTCCCGGCAACGGCGCAATTTCCTTTATCTTCCGTCGCAGGATGCCGACTTCCGTCCGGGTTGGATAATATTCTTCCAGCTCGCAAATCATCTCAAACAGGCGGGCTCCCTCTTGGTCATAAAAATATTTGCAGGGCAAACTTTTCACGGGCCGGGAAAATCCTTTCAAGACATCCCGGCGGAAGTTTTCCCGCATCAATTCCACTTCCCCCAATTCCTGTTCTGCGATCCTGGTTTGATTCATTTCATGTCCTTGGCCAACCTTATGCCCATGAATTGCCAGCGGGCGTCCGGCGGAAAGAAGTTTCGATAAGTCCGGCGAACATGCGACTTGGGCGTGGCGCAGGAGGCTCCCCGGAGCACATATTGATTGCACATGAACTTCCCATTGTATTCGCCCAACGCCCCGGCCGCCGGCGCGTATCCGGGGTAAGGCGAGTAGGAACTTTGAGTCCACTGCCAGACGTCGCCAAACATTTGCTGCAAGATGTTGGAGGGCGAGTTATCGCGTACCGGAGTGGGGTGGAAATAACCGCCTTCCGCAAAGTTGCCTTCAATCGGCATGTCTTCCGCAGCCACCTCCCATTCCGCCTCCGATGGCAGCCGCGCCCCGGCCCACCGCGCATAAGCATCCGCTTCGAAGTAACTGACATGGCATACCGGTTCATCCAACCGCACCTCGCGCATGCCAGACAAAGTCATCATCCACCATTTCCCATCCCGCTGTTCCCAATAGAAGGGGGCATCCCAACCCCGCTCATTCACTGTGTTCCACCCGAGCGAAAGCCAGAATTCCGGACGCTTATAACCACCTTGCTCCATAAAGCATAAATACTCCCGGTTCGTTACCAACCGTGATGCGAGCGAAAAGGGCCGCAGCAACACCTGATGTCTGGGCCCTTCATTGTCGAAGCTAAACCCGGTTTCATCATGTCCAATGGAGTAGGGGCCCTCCTTAAAACTCCGCCAACCCAGATCTGTCGCTGGGGAGCCGGCCAAAATCCTATGCTGCCGAAACACTGGCCGTAATGGATTCATCCAGAACACATGCTTGACATCGGTCAACATCAACTCCTGGTGTTGCTGTTCGTGGTTGAGACCAAGAATGATCAACGGAGTCAGGCCTTCGAGCTGCTTCTGGTCGGCCGTTTCCAACAGTTTTTCGACCATTTCATCCACATATTCCCGGTAAGCGTAAGTGTCTGCCACTGTGGGGCGGGAAATCAAACCACGCTGCGGCCGGGCATGCATTCTGCCGGCGGCGTTATAGTAAGAGTTGAATAAAAAAGCGTACTGCGGATGCAACGAACGATAGTTGGGCAAATGCGGCTTGGCCACAAAGGTCTCAAAAAACCAGCTCGTATGGGCCAGGTGCCATTTGGTCGGGCTGGCCTCCGGCATCGTTTGAATGACATAGTCCTCCGCCACCAATGTCTCGCAAATTGTCCGCGAAAATTGTCGCACTGCCTGGTATCGCTTCAGCAAGGCGGTTCGCGAAGGCGGAATTTCCCCCTTTTGAACCCGGCGAGATTTGGGGAAAACGGATTTCCCGGCTGTTTCAATGACGGCATTTCTCATGGATGCTCAAATTCCTTATGCCGGAAGTCTAAACCTTGAATTTTGATAGCGCAATTTTTCGCAGCTAGGGCGTTTCCTCTTTTCCAATGGGGAATCGCACCCTGATCTCTGCGTCGCCCAATTTGTCAAGAAATGAGTCCCTGCGAATTGACGAAGACTCCGCTTGAGCGGAGTTTTAACTGAGGCTTTGTGGATTGCGCCTGGGTTTTATTCAACCATAGCGTCCCAAAGGCAAGACAGCACAAGGAGAGATATCATGACAAGCGAAACACTTTTGGCCACTGAACAGGCTTGGCCGGCACTGCCGCTGGCCGAATGGAAGGACACCTATGCCACACTCCATATGTGGACGCAAATTATCGGCAAAGTCCGTTTGCAGCTCAGCCCGCTTATCAATCACTGGTGGGAGGTGCCGTTCTATGTCACCGCCCGCGGGCTGACGACTTCTCCCATCCCTTATGGGACCGGAGTTTTTGAGGTGCATTTTGACTTCGTTGATCACCGGCTCGACATTCAGACCAGTTGGGGTGAAACAGCCACGATGCGCCTGGTTCCCCGCTCGGTTGCCGAGTTCTATCACGAATTCATGGGGACGCTGCATTCGATGGGCATCGAGGTAAAAATATGGCCGATGCCAGTTGAGGTTCCCAATCCCATCCGCTTCGACCACGATACAATGCACGCTTCCTATGACCCCGATTACGTCCACCGGTTCTGGCGGATACTTTTGACGGCGGACATTATTCTAAAAGAATTTCGCGCGCGCTTCATCGGCAAGGACAGTCCAGTGCACTTTTTCTGGGGGAGCTTCGATCTGGCGGTGTCTCGCTTCTCCGGTCGCCTTGCCCCCGAGCGACCGGGAGCGGATCGCATCACCCGTGAAGCGTATTCCCATGAAGTAAGCAGCGCCGGCTTCTGGCCGGGCGGCGGCGACATCAACGGTGCGGCGTTCTATTCCTACACTGCACCCGAACCTCCCGGCTTTCGTGATTACCCCATCCGCCCGAAGCAAGCTTTCTACCACCCACAATTGCATGAGTTTCTGCTGATGTATGATGACCTCCGCACCTCGGAAACGCCCAAGGAGGACCTGCTGGCATTTCTTCAAACCACCTATGAAGCAGGAGCCACACTGGGGAAATGGGACCGTGGAGCTTTGGAAAGGAGTGCCGAAGCGGTTATCACGCCTGAATACGCCGAACATAACCTGCTAAGAGGTCCTTTTTAAAAAGTCCATGTCATGACAATTTCCCACGATGCCAATGTTCGGGCACTCACAGGGCGCTTAGTTTCAATTGAGGCGGGGCTGCGATCAGATTTCCCGGCGTGAGGCCGACGGTAATTATGAGCTTAATTTCTTTTCAGGCGCCCATCCATCGTGACGCTACTTCCTTTGGCAATTTTTAACGCAACGGTTTTTCCGCCATAAGTGATCCGGCAGGGTTCGCCTGCGTGCGAGCGAATGGTTGCGGCAGTTAAATTTCCATTTTTCCACGCAAGGTCCACTTCAAATCCTCCTCGGGCGCGGAGACCTGTGACCTTGCCTTCCAACCAAACGCCGGGAAGAGCAGGCAACAGACTAATCATATCTTCCCGGCTCTGGACCAGCATCTCCGCGATGGCCGCCGCAACGCCAAAATTTCCATCTATCTGAAACGGCGGACAGGCATCGAAGAGGTTGGGATAAACTCCACCACCGCCATCGTACCGGATTTGCAGACCATCCGCTGGATTCAGCGCTTTGCGAACAAGCTCACCGGCGCGGTTGCCGTCACCCAAGCGGGCCCAGAGTGCAACCTTATAGGCGAGCGACCAGCCCACACCGTCATCGCCGCGCACTGACAATGATTGACGGGCGGCCTGAGCCAAATCAGGCGTGGAGTCAGGTGAGATTTCGTTGCCGGGATACAAACCCCAGAGATGAGAGACGTGACGGTGGTGGGGTTCAGGTTCAGCATATTCCTCCAGCCACTCCAAAATGCGACCATCCGAGCCGATGCGGGTTGGCGCGAGCCGGGCGCGCTTCGCGATCAATTCCTGGCGGAATGCCGCATCAAGGCCCAGCGTCTTGGAGGATTGAATGCAAGCATCAAACAGATAACGCACCAACTGAGATTGCATGGTCGGCCCCATGCAGATGGAAGCTTCTTTACCGTCCACCATGCGAAAATGATTTTCCGGTGAGTTGGCCGGGGCGATGACCAGCCAATGATGATTGGGTTCCTCGATGAGCATGTCCGCATAGAATTGCGCCGAACCTTTCAAAATCGGGTAGGCCCATTGCAGAAAATCGCGGTCGAGAGTGAAAAGATAATGATCGTAGAGATGCTGACAGAGCCACGCTGATCCGGCGGTGGTTGCGCCCCAGGAAGCCGATTCGCCCGGGGAAGTAAAACCCCACGGGTTGGTAATGACATGCGCCACCCAGCCGCGCGCAGCGTAATATTCATGGGCGGTCTTCGTGCCCGGCGCTTGCAGCGAATCAATGAGGGCGAACAGCGGTTGATGGAGGTCTGAAAGATTGCAAACTTCCGCCGGCCAATAATTCATCTGCACATTCACGTCCAGATGCCAGTCACCGGTCCAGGGTGTGTGAATTTCCTCGGCCCAAATTCCCTGCAGGTTTGGCGGCAAGCCGCCCGGTCGGGAGGAGGAAATCAGCAGGTAACGGCCAAAATTGAAATACAATGCCGCCAGCGCGGGATCGTCCACGCCGTGTTTCACGGCCTGGATTCTTTCCGGTGTCGGCTTGCCGACCACTTCCAGACTCTCCGGGCCGAGTTGCAGGGAAGCGCGATGAAAATATTTCTGGTAGTCCGAAACGTGGGCTTTGCGCAAGGCCAGGTAAGACTTGGCTGCGGCATGGTTCAAATCTGCCTGCGAGGCGGTCTGCGGATTTTGGGTGTGTCTTCCGGCAAAACCCTGGTAATCGGTTCCGGCGGAGACCAGCAGAATGGCTTCGTCGGCATTGCTCACTTGCAGAGTATGGTCCTTCGCAGAAATTTGGCCGCCTTTGTTCAAGACACGCAACCGGGCCGCATAGCGGATGCCTTTGCCGTCAACGCCGTTGTCGAGCTGGCCGCTGATGAGCAATTCCTGTTTGCCATTGGCAACGGTTTCAAAACGCTCCGGACGGTCGAGCTGGACAGTGAACGAAAGCTGGCCGGGATGGTCCGCGGTCAGGCGCATGACAACGACCTGGTCAGGGGCGCTGACAAACATCTCCCGCTTAAACGTGACGCCGCCCCGCTCGAATTGCATGCGTGTCACGGCATCGTCGAGATTTAATTCACGGCGATAATTAGTGACTGGCGCATTCGTAGCCGCTGGCAGAAAGTTCAACCGAAGATTGCCCAGCACCTGGTAGCAGCCATAGGCGCCGCCACCCGAACCCGGTCCCTGGCAAGTAAAGTTGGCGTTCACCAGGGCTTCGGCTTCGGTATTTTTGCCCGCCAGCAGGAGGCGACGAATTTCTGGCAGGACTTTGCTTGCGTCCGGGCGGTCGGCGGCCTGACGCGATCCGGACCAGACGGAACTTTCATTGATGACGACCCGCTCCTCAGTCACGCCGCCGAAGAGCATGGCACCCAGGCGACCATTTCCCATCGGCGATGATTCGGTAAAATCCTTTGCCGGCGAGGTGAACCAGATGAGGGTTTCAGGTGCGGCGGATTGGCGTTCCGCAGCAAATAATGAAAAGGCGAGCAGCCAGGCCAGGGCGAAGGCCGCGAACCGGGTGGAATTTATTTTGTGAAGGGTCATTTTTGGTTATCGTTGGCCATCAATTCGATGACACAGGCTTCGACAGCTTTGGCGCAGGAAGGTTTCAGGCCGTCACGCATCAATTGTTCGCCCGTTAGCACATGGTTTTCCTGCGGCAAAGCAAGGCGGCCAGGCGCGGGATTGAGTTCGTGAATCGTGTATTGCCGGGCGGGAGAAAGCCCCTGCGGGCGCACGGGCAAGGACTCGCCGTCACGCAATTGAAAGACAAATACAACGGCGCGAGAACGGTCGGGTGAAACATAATTTAACGCGCCGCGCAGGGCAGCGTGCGGTCGTTCCAACCGGTACAAGTCGCCGAGTTGGGTGACGTCGCGGATGCGTTTGTAAGCCGAGATTGCCCCGGCACAAACGGCTTTGTCGGCGGCTGGCAACCTGGCGAGGTCGAGATCCATGCCGAAGCGCGCGCTCATGGCCACCGAGCAGGCAAAATGCATGGGGCGATTGCCGGAATGGGTGACGTGGCTGGCCATGGCCAGGGAGGGGAAGAAATAGGAATAATCCCATTGCATCGGCACGCGAGCAACTGGGTCGGTGTTGTCGCTGGGCCAGAATTCATGGAAGTAGCGCAACGCGCCATAATCCACGCGCCCGCCGCCGCCGGAACAAAGCATCAACTCTGTCTTGGGAAAGGCCTTTGCCGTTTTGTCCATCAGGGCGTAAAGCGCGTGAACGTAATCAATCCAAAGATGGGACTGGCGATCGGGCGCGAGCCAGGAAGAACCGGGTTGGGTGAGGTAGCGGTTGCAATCCCATTTGGCGTCCGTAACGCCGGGCACACCGAGCGTGTCGGCAATGGTTTGCCACTCAAATTGCTGGACGTCCGGCCGGGTAAGGTCGAGCACGAGTTGGTTGCGCTGCAATTCCAATTCGCGTTTTGGCTGGGCAATCACCCAGTCAGGATGATGCTCGAACAATTCACTTTTTGGATTCACCATTTCCGGTTCCAGCCAGATGCCGAATCGCAGGCCCTGTTTGACGGCTTCGCCGGCCAGGGGCGTGAGGCCGTTAGGCAGGCGCTTACGGTTTGGCTGCCAATCGCCCAGGCCGGCGCCATCGTTGATGCGCGGGTATTTGTTGCCGAACCAGCCGTCGTCCAGCAGAAACAATTCCGTGCCGATTTCCTTCGCCGGAGCGTAGAGGTCAACAATTCGTTTGAAATCAAAATTAAATTCTGTGGCTTCCCAATTATTCAACAGAACGGCGCGGGTTTCGTGGCCATCGCGCAGGCCGAAATCGCGCGCCCACGCGTGGAGCTTCCGACTCATCGCGCCCAGGCCATGTTCGCTCCAAGCCCAGATCATGGTCGGCGTGGTAAAGATTTCATTGGGATTCAAGTGATAAGCCGAGGCAAAAGGATTTACACCGCACAAGGCGCGGACGCGTCGGCCGGTGTCGTCAAAGGCGCATTGAAAACTGCCGGACCAAGCCAAGGAGCCGCCGAGGATTCGGCCGGTAGTTTCAGTTGGCGCGCCGTCCAGCGAGAGCACAAAGGAAGGATTGCCAAATTGATGAGCGCGCACTCCGATCTTGGAATCGAGAATCTTGGTGCCGGGGGTAAGCAACTCGGTAACCGGGCTCATTTCCTTGGCCCAATCGCCAAAAAAGTGCGTCAGATAAAGATTAGTGGGCATTAACAATAGCGAAGTCGAGGCCATGCGTTCCAATATGGCCGGTCCGGATTCCTGGTGGCGAATTTCCGTCCATTGTTCCATGACATCTTCATCGTGGTGAGTTCGGAAGCAGAGCGTGACTTCAAAAGGGTAGGCCGGATCGCGCAGATTGATGCGCACCAATTCACGGCCCGCGCCTTCGTTGGTCCGTGTCATGTCTTGATAGAGCAGGACGGTGGAGGTGTTTCCATCGGCATGGACGACCTGGAGGGCGGGTTCGCCGATGTAGCCGTCGCCTGACTGAGGATAGACCTCATCCATCCGCTGAAGCGGTTCGTTCCCGTCACCGGCATCAAGCGGTCGCTGGTAAAGCCGGCCATCCTCTCCGACCTTGAAATTCACCGTGAAATGAGCGGTATTCACGCTGAAGGGTTCGAACGGTGGCAACGTGATGGGCTGGGGAGCGCCATCCAGCATGACGATGCGAGCCTCGGCCCAATCTGCGTGATCCGAACCCGAGCCGTCCCCGCCATCCGTGACGCGCAATCCCAGAATTTTGATGCCAGAAAGATCCACATCCACCAACTTGGCGGGCTGTTTTCCCTTCATGAGGCCGCTCTGCCACAGGATGCGACCATCCCCGATGACGATGAACTCGACACTGCCCTGGTCACCCGCGCTATCATCCATGCCGACTTGCGCTAGGAAGCTTTTGGCTTTCCCGCCAAGATCCACCCGCAGATTACTAATCGCGTGAGTGCCGACACCACCGGAGAATCGTTTTCCGCCAATGGAGATGGGTTGACCCATGATTCCCTGGTTTGGTTTGGGCACGCTCCAACCGCAAGTCATTTGCGCGAGGTTAAGCGAGGAGAGGGGCACGGTTTCGGCGACGAGCGCCGGGGCGGCATAAAGCAACACGGCGAGCAACACGGCGATGGTGGTCATCCACCGGATAAAGAAGCGTTTCATGGGCATTGTTTTAAATCTGGCAAACAATTATCGGCATTGCCAGATTTTGTTTCGGGGTGGGTCAACGGCTCAAAAGCCTGGTGATTTGTTCGGCGACCTGACCGGCTTCCAGAGCAACGCCCTGGCTGTTAAAATGAACATTATCGCTATGATATTCCGGATGTCCCTGCACGAGCGCATTTAGATCATCCACGGCAATTCCGTGAGGCTTGATGTATTCGAGTGCGATGGCATTTCGATCAGCAATGCGTGCATCCGAGGCTTGAGCATGGTCAGCCTTTGGCACCGTGGATTTCTTCAAAGTCGTCGTGGTGGCCCAGATTAGTCTGGCCTCGGGCGCCTGCGATTGGATGGCCGCCAGAAATTCTGGAAACGCCTGGCGGTATTCCTTTTCAGTGTGCTGCCAGCCATGCATGCCGTTGTTGAAGTGAATCACATCGAACTTCATGTCCGCGAGCACCATCGTAATTTCCCTGAGCAGCACGGGATCGGATATAAAGCGGGAAGTGGAAAGCCGGGCAACATAAGCCTTACCCGCCAGGCGGTTGGCGACTTCGGGGTAATAGTCCCGGGAAATGGAATCGCCGATGAGCAGGACGCGCGGGAGATTAGTTTGATCAGCGTGCGCTATCCAAATGTCACACCACTCAATAGATTCACGCGAGGCCGGGGAAACTTCGGGTGGTGTCGCACTAACAACCCGTGCGCAGCAGACCAGGAATATCACAGATAGGAAGTTTTTGATCATAACATGCATTTTGCCTGGCGAGTCGTGTAGTATACAACATTGGATTGTCACCGTCATTGATGAACTTACTGCAACTCGATCAGATAATATTGTTGTGGGACATTTGAGTTGATGGAATTGGAGACACTGAAAGCGCCGTTGGCATCAAAAGTGTTGGTGGCCAGAACAGCCCAGTTTGTCAAAGGCGTTGTCAAATTGGTGGAGACCAGAACATTATAGCCAGCGTTGGCCAAGCCGTTCGTGCCGCTGAACATCAAATTGCCAGCCGACATGCCAATATTGTTAATCACCGGTCGTGCCGGCGCAACGATCACTTTCAGTTTGCCCTGGCTCAATTGAGTTGTGTCCCAAGCCAGGGCGGGGCCGGGTACAGCCGGGGTGAGGCTGGTAAACGCGCCGGAATAGCTGGTGGCAACAAAAAGTTGAAAACTGTCGCCCGCCGCGAGAGGTGTGCCACTGATGTTCACCAGGTTTAAATTCCCGCCATATGTAATTCCAGTGGCGAGGGATTGGAGCATGTCGTTGGTGCCAGAGCCATTCAACTTTAGACTGGCGGTGCCATTAAGAGTGATGGCGTTGGTGGCCGCAATCGTGCCGATGGCATTCGCGCCCGTGGTGATTCCGAGCGTGGTGTTGGTTCCAGCCGGTGAGAGCGTCGCGCCGGCAGCGACGGTCAAACTGCCGTTGATTCGCCCGATGCCCGCCAGAGTTTGACCGCTGGCCAGCGTCAGCTTTTTGTCAGGCCGTCCGCTCACATCCACCGCGACATTGGTTGAACTGGGACCGCCGAAGAAGATGAGCGAGCTATGTGAAATGGAACCATTGCCGGTCAACGCCACCGTCATGTTCGTTCCGATTACGGTCGGGCCGCTGTAAGTATTGGAAGCGCTGAAGACCAACGATTCAGGCGTGGTGCCATAAACGTATGATACAAATCCACCCGCACCAGAAACCACGTTTGAGAATATTACCGGAGCATTTCCGGCCTGGAGCTGAATAAGACCATTCAAGGTAATGGTGCCATTCATCGTTTGAGCGCCGCTGCCAAAAACAAATTGCCAGAAGGCACCACCTTCAGATGTTACATTGGCATTCATAAATGTATTGGGTGAAGTGAGCACCTTGAAAGCTGCATTGCTTAGAACATGAATGTTTTTGGCGTAGCCACTATCCGATCCAGCTGAACCAGTCCAGAAATCAACTTCGCAACCGGGGTCGATTGTAAAATTGGCATTGGAGCTGCCAAAAGTATTGCCCATGCCTTTGATGCCCAGCTTGCCGGTGGCCAGTTCAATATCACCGACATTCGTGGCAATTGTCATCGTGCTCCATTCGCCGTAACCGCCGCCGGTGTTCCAGTTGACGGTCACTTTATAGGGGCCGCTGATTTGCGAGCCGCTGGCTAAATCCCAACGGGCCGAGCCGCCAAAGGTCACGTCTCCGGCCAGTGTGATGTTCAATACCTGGTTGTAGAAATCGCCGCCGCTGTTATTGAGTGCGCCGCCGCCTGTTACGCCATTGCCGGAAACAGTAATGGGCTTGTTTCCCGCCAAGGTGTTGCCGTGAAAATCCAGAGCGCCTCCGTTGGTCACGGTCAGCGACGCAATGGAAGCCAGCGCCCCGGCGCCGGTCTGCACCGTGCCGCCGCCGATCATCACCGAACCGGTGAAATCATTGGCCGTGTTCAAGGCGAGCGTGCTGGAACCCTGTTTTACCAGGTTGCCCGTGCCGCTGATCTTGCCGGAACCATTGAAGAGAAAATTATTGGCGCTGGAATTGATGGTGACGCTGGCGGGCGAAATCGTCCCGTTCAATGATGCCGTGGTGGGAACTCCAACCGTATCGTCGAACAAAGCCTGGTCGCCGGTGAGGAATACCGTTTGCTGGCTGTTGGACGGGTTGATCCAATTGGCTGAACTTCCGTTATCCCAGACACCGTTATTGTTGCTCGCGCTCCATTGCAGACTGGCGGGTGAACGGGGAGTCAGGCTGAACATTTTGGATTGTTTGGCATTTAAACTTACATTGAAGGCGTTGGTAACTGCCGAGCTGGTTCCATCCCATAAATTAGTCGCGATATAATTTCCCGGCGGCAGACCAACGCGGGCCAGGTTGACGGTCTGGTTGGCGCTGCTCGCCGTATAGTTGAAAACGGCGACGTACCAGGTGGCTCCATCCTGGCGAACAAAAATATTCACCGCGCTATTGCCGGTATTGCCTTCCACCGGCGTAAATGACTGGCCGGCCCGGGCGACATTATCTATGGCTGCATTGGTGAGGAAAGGTTGCGCTCCATTCTGTCCATTGGTGGTGGTCAAATCATCGCCATTAAGCATGACACCGGTCACGGCGCCGCTGATGAGCCGGCTTTGCGCTTCGTTTGTATCCGCGCCATTTGCAAATACCATGAGGTCCGGGTCATTAAATTGGTATACGCCATTGAGCCACCAGCCGTAGGACACTGAATTCATGACGTATTCAGTATCGCCGATCCGGGAGGTTTGCGCGTCGCAGGAAATCCGCCGGCTGTGGGCGTATTGATACGGGAAAAGTGGCGCAATAGATTCACTGATGAACATGCGGCCATTGATTTGATTGAGCACGTATTGCATCCCCTGATTGTAGGCTTGTATTCCGGTCGTCACATTTGTATCGTAGTGGACTCCTTCGAAAGCTCCGTGAGACAAAAAGTCCATTTTGACGTAATCAAACCCCCAGTTGGTGAACAGGTTCACGAAGTAATTTATTTGCTGGCGGGTGCCCGGGTGCGTCGGATCCACGGCATACCCGCCATCGGCTGATTCGGGGTTTCCGTTTCCGTCGCGCAACAAGATATCGCTGAAGTGATAATTGGTCGTTCCGGTGACAAACCAGTTGGTTGAATCGGTAAGAGATCCAAAAAAAACAAATGGCCCCCAGTAAATTCCCGCCTTCTCACCATGAACATGGCAATGATTGACGAAGCTTTGCAACTGCGCGGAGGTAAAATTATCGTTCCAGAAAGCATCCAGATTGATATAAACCGTGCCCTTATTGGCGAAATTGTGGTTCATCAAATTGACGTAAAAGTAATCCGAAACGGCAATGGCGTCGGTATAACTGATATTCTGTTGAAGAACGCCCCAACTGTTCCAGCCGAAGGGCACGCCGTTTGTCCAGGCCAGCCGGGGGGCAAAGTTTGTATTTGCGGCGGCGTAATTCTGCAGGGTCACCCGCCAGTCAGCGCCAAAACCCACAAACATCGTCGGCGAAGCAACAGTGTTTCCGCTGACAAATCCGTGTGGTGCCACGTCCGCCGGCGTGGTTGCACCGCCGTAAACATTCATGGCGTTTAATTTATTGTTGGCGCCGACGAAAAAAACACCGGTCTTCCACGTGTCATGCGTGACCGAACCGACCACCAGCCCGTTGCGGGAGGTGTTGTCATAAAACGCGCCCACTTCATAACTGGTGCCGGTGTTGTTCATCGGCATCGCGTTGTAGCGGATGAAACCGTCGTTGTCGAAGGGGACCACGAGCGCGCGATTGTCATTGGTGATGCCAATATTAACTCCACCGGCCGTGTCCACCACCACCGGCCCCATCCAGTTGGCCTTCAAGTTGGAACCTGAAACATCAACCCGGACGAGAAAACTGTCGTTCTGGTCGAGCGTGAAATACTGTTTCATCGTCGGCAATCCGCTGCCGGTGGCTGTGACAATGGCTTGATTGCCGTTGCTGACTGCGTAACTCCAGCTGCTGTAATTGATGCCTTTGATGTATCCCGTACTAAGCGTAACTCCGCTGTAGAACGCAGAAATCTTTTTGGCATTTTGCCAAAAAAAATCCGTGGTACCGGCGCTTAAATTGTATTCCAACCGGACGTTGCCGTTGGACATTACCAGTGTGCTGCCGATTTGCTGAAAGGAGGGGGCGGCTTCAGCCGGCTTCAACAAAACCAGGGCCAGCAAAACTCCGGCGGCGATATGCTTTCGGGAATTCATGCCATGATGGATACAAGCGATTTTTCGCGCCAGAACTTTTATCATATTTTCAACATTCATTGTAAAAAAGCCGCCGGATCAATACTTCGATCCGGCGGCCTGGTGAGCTTTATGGTAAAACTATTTGCCGCTACCAATAATATGGCTTACGGCAGCAGTTTGATGTTATAGAACCGTTGCGGTGTGCCAACGGAAATCGGATTGGTAACACTAAAGGCGCCAGCGCCGTCGAAGGTATTGGTGAACAGCGCCGTCCAGTTTGTCAGCGGGGTGGCAAGATTGGTCGTCGTTAGCACCGAGTAATTGCCGCCCGCAGTCCCGTTGGTGCCGCTCAAGATCAGGTTGCCGCCCGACACCACCACGCTGTTTATTGCTGGCTGTGAAGGCGCAGCGACCACACCAATCGAGCCGAAGCTGTTCAATTGCGACTTGTCCCAAGCCAGACCCGCTCCGGGCGTGGCCGGCGTGATACTCGCAAATGAACCGGTATAGCTCGCCGCACTGGCGATTTGGAAGCTGTTGCCAACCGCCAGCGGTGCACCGCTGATGTTGACCAGATTTAACGTGCCGCCGTAGGTGATGCCCGCGCCAGCTTGAACCTGGTCATTGACGCCCGAACCGTTCAACTTGATAACCGTCGTGCCATTCAGGGTGACGGCATTGGTGGCGGTAATCGTGCCGGTGGCGTTGGTGCCCGTGGTGATGCCGATGGTCGTATTGGTTCCCGCCGGCGACAAGATTGCGCCGGCACTGACCACCAAGCTGCCGTTAATGGTGCCGATACCACCCAGAGTCTGGCCGCTGGGCAGTGTCAAGGTTTGGTCGGGACGTCCGCTCACGTCCAGCGAAATATTGGTCTGACTCGATCCGCCGAAGAAGATCAGCGAACTGTGCAAGATAGAACCGTTGCCGGTTAAGGCCAGTATTGGTCCGCCGCCACCAATGATGGTCGGGCCGGTATAGAGAGTGGCAGCTGAGAAAACCATTTGATGGTTATAAGCATCCAACACAATTCCGCCTGGGCCACTGATTTGGTTTGTGAAAAACCTGTTCTGATCGCCAATTAGAAAATGGGCAACACCATTCAGAGTGATGGCGGCATTAATCGATTGATCGCCCGAACCCCCATAGCTTAAGAATTGTGCACCGTCCTCCATGATAATATTGTTGCCATTGAATGCGCTGGGTGCCCCAAAGACATACACCTGACCACCGTTAAGAGCGTGAATGATTCCATTCCAACCGCCATCCCAGAAAATTAATTGGGAATTGGTTTGGACGGTAATGACTGTGTTGGGATTTTGGAAGGCTGCGGTATTGTTGTGCGACCCAAGCTTGCTATGGTTGGTCAATGTGATTCCAAGCACATCTGCCCCAATGGTTACTCCACTCCATTCGCAATACGGGTTCCCATCGCCGCCGGTGGAACCGGTATTGCCTGACCAGTCCAGCGTCAAATTGTGCGCGCCGGTAATTTGCGAGCCGCCGGCCAGATCCCAACGGGCAAAGGAGCCAAAGGTCGTATCACCGGCCAGGGTAATGTTCACCGATTGTCCAGGATAATCGTTATAGCTGTTAATGATTGCCCCTTGGCCATTTACCCCGGAGCCAGAAACAGTAATGGGCTTGTTGCCGTTCAAAGTGCCGCCGGAAAGGTCCAGCGTGGCATTATTGGTGATGGTGATGGAAGAGACCGAGCTAAAAGTATTATTCCCGGCAATAATCGA
>JAQGPA010000050.1 GCA_028293325.1 Pedosphaera sp.
TGGTGGGCACGGTGGTCATTGCCTACGTGGTCAAGGCGGTGGTCGGACTGCGGCCCACCGAGGAAGTGGAGAGCTCGGGCCTGGACATCTCCGAACACGGGGAAGAAGGCTACCACGCGGAAGCCTAGTTAAACAAAACAACATTGCGTGTCCGCTTGGATGGTGAGCAATCACTGTCCAAGCGGCACGACTTAATAGCCACGTTTATTGATTAGCTTGCCGGCCTTCGACTTGCGGCTTGGCCGCACCCGACTTTGGACTTTGAACTTTGGCTGCGGCTGCTTATAACCAGCGCGTGTCCGAAGTCTTTCAGAAACAACTGGGTGCCGCGACGCGCTATTGCGCGGTGTTTGGCCATCCCATTAAGCACTCGGCATCGCCCGCGATGCAGAATGCCGGATTGGCGGCGTTGGGATTGGATTGGCGCTATCTCGCGTTCGAAGTCCATCCGGATAATTTGCGCGAGGCAATTGCGGGCGCAAAAGTGATGAAATTTCTCGGGCTGAACCTGACGGTGCCTCACAAATTGCTCGCCGTGGATATGGTGGATGTGCTGGACGAATCGGCAAAAACGTGGGGCGCAGTGAACACGATCCGGTTTGAAGCCCGCGGTAAGAACGACGACTGGCAACCGCTCCAAAGTTTTGAGGATTCAGCTCCTGTCCAGATCCGCACGCATGGTTTCAATACGGATGCCTCCGCCATCACCCGGTCACTTCGGGAAGACCTCGCTTTGGAATTATCCGGAAAAAAAGTTCTGCTGCTCGGGGCCGGTGGGGCAGGGCGTACGGCGGGATTAAAACTGGCGGCGGAAAAAGTTTCGGAATTGTTTCTAGTCAATCGCACCACCGCCAAGGCGGAGGTGTTGGTCGCGGAGATTCGCCAGCGCTTTCCCCAGGTCAAAGTCAGCGTGGGCTATCCCGACGAAAAAATCGATCTGCTTTTGAATGCGACTTCCTTGGGATTGAAACCAGACGATGGTCTGCCGTTGGACGAAACCAAATTTCCACTCAGCCGTGCCAGCGCCGTTTACGATATGATTTATCGACCCGCGGAAACGCCGTTGCTCAAACAAGCCAAAGCCGCCGGTTGCCGGGTGGCCAACGGATTGGGCATGTTGCTTTATCAGGGCGCGCAGGCGCTGGAAATTTGGACGGGCCGCCCCGCGCCGGTGGCGATCATGCGTGCGGCGCTCCTCAAGGAGGTCTATGGGAATTAGCCCGATCTTCGACGCCCACACCTGGGCCCAGGTGCCGTTTCATTTTTGGTCGCTGACCTTTTTTATCTTTGGGACGATGATTGGCAGTTTCCTGAATGTTTGCATCCATCGCATGCCGATTGGCCAGAGCGTTGTTTCGCCGCCTTCCCATTGTCCGCATTGTTCCTACTCGATTCCGGCGTATCTCAATATTCCGCTGGTCACCTGGCTTTATTTGCGCGGCAAATGCGCCAACTGCGGCGCGCCGATTTCCATCCGTTATTTCCTGGTTGAGCTGTTGACTGGAATCACCTTTCTGGGTTGCTGGCTGAAATTCGGCAATACCTCCGCGCTGCTGGCGCTGGCTTGTTGTTTGTTCCTGGCGGGATTAATCGTGGCGACGTTTATTGATTTCGAGCACTTCATCATTCCGGATGAAATCACCATCGGCGGCATGTTCGTGGGCGCGATTTGCTCGTTTTTTGTACCGGCGTTGCATGGCGAAACCGCCCCGGGACCGGGATTGAAGGAAAGCATTATTGGCATCATTGTCGGTGCGGGATTGGTTTACGCAATTTTGCGGGGAGGAAAATTGGCATTCGGCCGGGAAAAAATTCAACTGCCTTCAGCGTGCAAGGTAATTTTCACCGAAACCGGTCTCATTCTGCCCGACCGGGAAATCCCCTATGAGGATATTTTTTATCGCGACTCCGATACCATCAAACTGAAGGCCAGTCGGGCGGAACTGAGCGACCGTTGCTACCACGAGGTTGCAATCGCTCTCAGTCCATCGCGGCTAAACATCGGTGCCGAGGAATTCAACCCGGAAGAGGTGCCCTACCTGGAAGTGACGACGGAAAATTTATCGCTGCCGCGCGAAGCCATGGGCTTGGGCGATGTGAAGTTCATGGCGGCGATTGGCGCGTTTTTGGGCTGGCAGGCGGTTATTTTTTCGCTCTTCCTGAGTTCCATCATCGGCGCAACGGTGGGCATGGTGCTCATCGCCATGAAACAAAAATCGTTGCAGAGCCGCCTGCCTTATGGACCCTATATTGCCCTGGCGGCCGCCATTTGGATTTTTGGCGGTTACCATTTATGGGCCCTGGTTTGGGCGACGAAATAGTCCCGAATTTTACGTCCCGCACTGGCCCCGCTGACGCAAGGCATGGTCCACTAAAACCAAAGCCGTCATGGCCTCCACCATCGGAACCGCGCGAGGCAACACACAGGGATCATGGCGGCCACGGCCTTTCAATGTCGTGTTTTGAAACTGCGTATCCACCGTCTGCTGCTCATGCATGACCGTGGCCACGGGCTTGAACGCGACACGGAAGTAAATTGTTTCACCGTTGGAAATGCCGCCCTGGATGCCGCCGGAACGGTTGGTGGTGGTGCGAACTTTTCCGCCTTTCATGCGAAAGAGATCATTGTGTTCCATGCCGGTCAGCAAAATGCCGCCAAATCCCGATCCGATGTCAAATCCCTTGGACGCCGGCAGACTCAACATCCCTTTGCTCAAATCCGCCTCCAGCCGGTCAAACACCGGTTCACCCCAGCCAGGCGGCACGCCGCGCGCCACGCCTTCCACGATGCCGCCGACGCTGTCACCCGCTTTGCGCATCTTCTCGATCAGCCGGATCATCTTTTCAGCCATGGCCGGATTGGGACAGCGCACAATATTGGCTTCGATTTCCTTCAGCTTCACCGTCTCTGGATCCACTTCCGCAATCAGCCGTTGAACTTGTTTGACGTACGCCAAAACCTCGACACCAAATTGTTCGCGCAGAATTTTTTTCGCAATCGCCCCCGCCGCCACGCGGCCAACCGTTTCGCGCGCGCTGGTGCGCCCGCCGCCCTGCCAATTGCGCACGCCAAATTTGGCCTGGTAAGTGTAATCCGCATGGGAGGGCCGAAATTTGGTGGCCATTTCCGAATAGGCTTCGGGCCGGGTGTCCTCGTTTTTCACCCACATGGAAATGGGCGTGCCCAACGTCTGGCCTTCAAAAGTCCCGGAAAGTATTTGCACGGTATCCGATTCCTTGCGGGGAGTGACAATTTTTGATTGCCCCGGACGCCGACGGTCGAGGTCCGGCTGGATGTCGGCCTCGGTGAGTTTGAGCCGGGGCGGACAGCCATCCACCACCACGCCGACACCGCCGCCGTGAGATTCACCCCAAGTCGTGATCCGGAACAATTGACCGAACGAATTCGCCATGGAGAGAGAATGCGGGAAAAAGGTGATGTGGTCAAATCCGTCCTTGGCCCGCCACTGGCCGTAAGAATGGTGGCGATTTCCGAAACTTACCTGCGATTTGCCAGCAGCAGGAAGATACCAATGGCGGCCAAGCCTGCCAGAACTGCGAACAGGATTTTTACCCAGCTCTTCGGATATTTGCCCGCGATGGTGCCGGTGTAGCCGTTGATGACAACCTGATAATTGCTCGTGCCATAATTGTAGGCCAGCAGCCAAATGGGCACGAGAATGTGTTTGAAGGTTTGGCCGGAGTAATCCGCATCCACTTGGAGGTTTCGCTGAGTGTCGCCCGGCACTTCCGCCGCGCAAAAGCGTTCCAGTTCCTCGTCCATTTCCTCGCGCGCCCGCTTGGCGGCGGCGATCAGGTCAATTTGATAGCGCTCGACGACCCAGCCGGACAGATAGCCCGAATTGTAAGGAACCAGTTCCTTGGTGGTCGGAAACGGCTCGATCTGGCGCAGCATCTCCGGCTGCACGCCACGCGAGGCGGGTACCAGTTCGTCATCAAAGAAATGGTTCAGGCTGCCGCTACTCGGTTCCCAGCGAATTCTCTGCACCTGACGCGTCTGGGTCTTCCCATTTTGATCGGTGTAAGTTTCGGTCTCGTAATAATAATAACCGCTGTCAGCCGTCCAATCGGCATGCACTTGGGCATCGAAAGTCCAGTAGGGAATGTAAAGGCCCTTCACTGTGTCGGTGAGCGCAGCGTGTTTGAGCTTGTTGGGAGCGAACCAGCGGCTGCCGTACCATTGACGAATGGCATCGCGTATCTGGTTTTCGGCGATCTTCATCGGCAGGAGGCTTTCCGGCCGGAACGCTTCCTTGATTTCCTCGTACGGCACCAGCGCGGTGGAACCGCAGAAATCACAACGTTGGCCGACGCGCGCCGCGTCGAAGACTGAAATGGCCTGGCAACTCTGGCATTTCACGGACGTCTTGTTCGCCTGCCAGCCGCGTTGTGCATCGGGAATGCCGCGCAATGCCGCCGCCAGATCATGCTCCACAATGACTTCGTCGCCCGTGGTGCTGAGTTCTGCCTGGGCCGGCGAAACGGTGCCGCAGAACGGGCAGACGAGCGCCTTCTTGGCGGGATTCCATTGCGACTCCCCGCCGCAGGATGGGCAGGAGAATTTCTTTTGGGCGACGGCGTCAGTCATGAGGTCGCTTACTTCAAAAACTCATCCAATGCTGCTTTGGTCACCCGCCAGGTGGCGCCGATTTTTTTGCCTTTGAGGTCGCCTTTTTCGAGCGTGGCGATCACGTCGGCTTCGCTCACGCCGAGTGTTTTGGCCACGTCGGCAGTGCCAAGGAGTTCCGGCGTGGCGCCGGACGTTGTTGTCACGGGAGGCGCTCCGGCTGGTCCGCTTGAAGGAGTAGTCGAAGTTGCATTCATGGCCGCCATCATCTGCTGGCCCATCGCCAGACCGGCGCCTAATCCCGCTGCGGTGCTGGCCATGCCGCCACCTTCGCCGCCGCCCTTGGTCATGGATTCAGCCATCTGGAATTTCACGTAATCATTGAGATTGCCAATCGCCGCCATGCTGCTGCGTTTATCAATGGCCTGCTCGACTTCTGGCGGCACTGAGACGTTTTCCAGGATGAAGCTGGAAATTTCAATACCGTACTTGCTTATCATCGCCGGATTGATGAGCGGCAACAGGGCCGCGCCGAGTTCCTGATAGCGCGAAGCAACGTCCAGCACCGGCACTTTTGCCGAGGCCAGCGCATCGGTGAAAACGCTAACGATGCGCGAGCGCATGGTGTCGGCAAATTCATCCAGGCGGAAATGGTCGTCGGTGCCGGCGACTTCCTTGAGAAACAACTTCACATCGGTGACATGAAAATCAAACGTGCCGTAGGCCCGCGCGCGCACGATGCCGAAATCGGCGTCGCGCAGCATGATCGGGTTGGCGGTGCCCCACTTGTTGCCGGTGAAAAGGCGGGTGTTGACGTAATAGATGTCCGCCTTGAATGGCGAATGCAGGCCGTATTTCCAGCCCTTCAGCGTGGAGAGGATGGGGATGTTCTCCGTGACCAGGGTGTGTTTGCCCGGCCCGAAGGTGTCGCCGAACTGCCCGAGATACACAAACTGCGCCACCTGCGACTCGCGGACGATGAGTTGCGCGCCGTTTTTGATTTCCTTGTCCAGGTCCGGGTAGCGGAACGAGATCGTGTCGCGTGAATCGTCCTGCCACTCGATGATTTCGAGGAACTGCGTTTTGAGATAATCCATTAAACCCATAATGTGCCTTTCACTTTCAATGCAGCATCACGCCAAAGCTACGATCTGTGAAGTATAATTTCGAGCCGAGAGTGTAATCGGTTGGTTCACGACCGGTCTGGCAAATTACGTTTTATCGCCGATTTGGAATTTTCCGGCCGGTTGCTGGCATGGCCGGAGAAAGCGGCAGTGTATATTTTCTCGTGCAGCAAAAAACTGGATCACGATGCGATTCATGACGAACTCAAACGCGCGCTGTCAGCGCGAAAGGTGCCCCAAAAATCATTTCGCCGCGGCTTCGCTTACAAAAAGCCGACGCGCCAATAAGGAGAGAAGGGGCCTGCGGTCCGCCACATTGACTTACCGGGAGTCGTGCAATTGAGTTGACGTTCATCGTCCTCCGACTGAACTCACGCGGGCGTTATAGATTGTAAAGTATGAAAGTCACGGTAATGTCCGGCGGATGAAAACAAAGTGGATGGTGTGGCTTGCCTTTTTTCTGTTACTCGCGCCGGCCGTGGGACGTGCCGAGGTGCAGGTGCTGCACGCCTTTGAGTTTGGTCCGCAAAAGCCGCAGTCGCGTTTGTTACAGGCAGCCGATGGAAACTTCTATGGCACGGCGGTTTCAGGTGGTGCCTCCGCCAGTGTGGGAGGGAGCGGCAACGGTTGTATTTTTCGCGCAACATCCGCGGGCCTCATCACAAACATGGTCTCGTTTTTTGGCACCAACGGTGCGAATCCGTTCGGTGCCTTGGTGCAAGCCGCGGACGGAACGCTCTATGGTACGACGCAAAATGGCGGGGCCCACAATGCCGGTACGGTTTTCAGTTATTCCATTGGCGGCGCGTTGACGGTGCTCTATTCGTTTGGTGGCACAGATGGCGCGAATCCCCAAACTGGACTCGCTTTCGGCTCTGATGGCGCGCTCTATGGCACAACCTACTACGGCGGCACCAACGGTTATGGCGCATTATTTCGCATCACCACCGGCGGCGCGTTCACGACGATTCATTCATTTGCAGTCACAAATCCTTATCCGGCCACGGCCTTATGCCTGGGGGCGGACAATAATTTTTACGGCGCCACTGCTTATGGCCCCGCCAACGGCAGTTCTTATTACACTGCGGGTACGCTTTTTAGCATCACGCCGGCCGGCACTTTTACGCAGTTGGTGGGTTTGACCAATACCATCGGCATTAATCCCGGCAACACCTTCACGCTGGGTGGTGACGGGGCGATTTATGGCACCCTCCAGGGAGGCGGAACCGACGGTGTTGGCACCGCCTTCCGCCTGACCACCAATGGAAATTTTACGGTGCTCGCCAGTCTGCTTTTTTCCGGCAGTGGCGGACTGGCTCGCGGTGGCCTGACGCTTTTGGCGGGCACCAATTTCTACGGCACTGCCTTAAGTAGCAGTTCGGGTTACGGTTCCGTCTTCAAACTCTCGGTCAACACCAATAACTACGGTAACAGTAGCGTACAGTTGGTGGGTCTCTTCAACGGGGTGGCGAATGGCGACGCTCCCATCGGCGGGTTGGTTCTCGCTACGGACGGCAAATTTTACGGGGTAACAAAGGATGGCGGCAACGCGAACGGCGGGATGTTTTTCAATGTGCCGAACAATGGCCCGATCACGCCGGTGGCTTCCCTGACCGTCAGCGATGGCGCTGGCCCGGAATCGACCTTGACCTTTGGCCCAGACGGAAAATTATATGGCACCACGATCAATGGCGGCCCCGGCGATGCGGGCACGGTTTTCCGCATCACAACCAACGGCATTTACTCGCTGATGGCCACGTTCGGTGGCACGAACGGAATTAATCCCATCGCCAAACTTTGTGTGGGCGCGGATGGAGCGCTCTATGGTTCAACTTACAACGGCGGTCTTGGGGCCAACGGCCTGCCAGTGACCAGCGGCACATTATTCCGCCTCACCATTGGCGGCAGCTTTCAGAACATTTACACATTTAATAGCAGCCAAAGCGGGGGTAACGCCTACGGCGGCATGGCCGTGGGGCCGGATGGCCTGCTTTACGGAACCACACAATTTGGCGGTACCAACAACGGGCAGGGGACCATTTTCCGATTAACCCCGAATGGCACCAACTATGTGTTCACCAATCTGGTTCTGTTCGTCGGCACCAACGGTGCCAATCCGCAGGGCACTTTACTCAATGGCGGCGATGGGTTCATGTACGGCACCACCTTCGCGGGCGGCACCAATAATAATGGCACCATCTTCCGCTTTGATACCAACGGCGTGTTCAATACGGTGGCAACGTTCATGGTGACGAATGGCCTGCAACCGCTCGGCGGATTGGTGCGCGGTCCGGACGGCGCATTCTATGGTGGCGGATATGGCAACTTTTCCAATTCCCGCCGCATATATCGAGTCACCACCAACGGTACGCTGACTTCGGTTTTCGCATTACCAGGCAACTATGGCTCCCTGCAATTTGGCAGCCTGGTCGCCGGGACGGATGGCTATCTCTACGATGCGCTTTATGATGGCGGGACCGGCAACGGCGGAATGCTCTTTCGAATCACGACCAATGGAGTTGCAGCCGTTGTGAGCTCGTTCAGTGCAGCCATAGGCATCCAGCCATTCGGCGCGCCAATCTTTGCCCCGGACGGCAACTTGTACGGCACAACTCATAATTATGGCCCGGGCGGCGGCGGCACGGTTTACCGATTTATGTTCGATAGCATCACCAGCATCACGCAAAATGGCACCAACGCGGTTATCACCGCCACCGGCACATCCGGAGGCAGCTACGGGCTCTATGCCTCCACCAATCTCTCATTGGGCGCGTGGACCAGTCTGGGTAACGTCACCGCCACAAATTCGGTGGTGCAGTTTAAGGATGCCAATGCGGGGACATTTCCACAGCGCTTCTATCGCACCGCTGCGCAGTAACGCGCCGTCCGGGCAGTAAATTCAAAGCGCAGGAAACGGAGGCAGAGCGAAAGCTGCGAGCGAACACGGGAACTCGTGCTGTGAATCGAACCGTGTTTCCGACGAACTCCTTGCATTCTAGGATGGTGGAGCCTAGGGGATTCGAACCCCTGACCCCCACAATGCCATTGTGGTGCTCTACCAACTGAGCTAAGACCCCATCCAAAGGAGCGAAATATCTAAGAACGCAGGGCCGGTTTGTCAAAACAAATTGTCGCAAGAACCGGCGGCCCTATACCGTAATACGAAAAACTGCGCCCAAATCAAAGTTTTCGACTGCCATCATCTGCGTTATTCCAAGCCCAAAATCTTCCGGCCTTGCTCGGTAATCATCGATTGATGCCAGGGCGGATCCCAGACGATCTCCACCACGGCTTCTTCCACGCCGGGCAGGTAGAGCAGTTTTTGCTGGGCGTCACCCGCAATCGTTGCGCCCATGCCGCAACCGGGCGCGGTCAGGGTCATTTTTACCGAGACGAGGCTGTTGCCGCTGGGCATCGGCTCGATATGTAAATCATAAACGAGACCCAGATCGACGATGTTCACCGGGATTTCCGGGTCGTAACAGGTCTTTAAAGTTTCCCAAAGGGCCTTTTCATCAACGGGCCCTTCCGTTTGCGGAGCGGCGCTGCTGGTCGTCGCGCCCGCAGTGGCTGGCGCAATGCCCAAGGCGTCGGCATCTTTGGTCGCCACGCGAAATAATCCGCCTTGCGCATGGATGGTGTAAGTGCCACCCAAAGTCTGGGTAATATCCACTGCCGTGCCCGCCGGCAGCGTGATGGAGTTGCCGCTGGGAATCTGGATTGCCTCGCAATCCCGTGCCAGTTCAACCGAAGTCGCATTATGCATATTATAAATCAAACAACCCAAAGCCTGAAGCCATCCCAATCTAGCTGATTTGCCAGTCTGACGCCAAAGTTTTGTTGCACTAACAAGCCAAATGCGTAACGAGGTGTTGATAACCTTTTGCCAAAAAGGCGGCTTCCAAAGAAGGCAATGCGGTTGCTTGACTTTGCTTAACTAGTAACAATCTAAATGTAACCATCTAATTGGCCAGTGCTTTTATGGTTGTTTCTTAATATCACGAGCAAAGGCGAGCAGTTCGACAGAATTAAGACTACGGTCGCCATTGGTATCGTAATTCTTTAAAAGAGTGGCTACGGTGGGAAAATTCGTCGTGATTACAGGAGCAATAAGGAGATGCTGGCCGGCAAATTTTTCCGAAGTTTCGCCAGCTAAGAGGAGTGCATCCTTTCTCAAGGCCGCTAATTCCATCGGATCCAATTTTCGATCTCCATTCCGGTCATATTCTCCAATAATCATGGGGATCTGCGCCTCTAAGTTTGAAATGTGGAGGGACATAAGACGCGCCTTTTCCCTGGCGATGGTTGCATTGATTTCCGATCGGGGAATGGCCCATACGCCAGGCACTTTTTCATAACCGATCAAGAGATTGCTCTCGGTCAGAACCAGCCACGACGAGGGCCGAAAGTCCAAAATGGGACGGTTGCCCAACTCTGTCCGAAGTCTGTAATCGGAAGGAGGGGCATTTTCCGGATCAAATTTTAAAGGAATCACGATGGGTTCCGACAAATCGTGGTCCAGGCAGATGAGATTTGCGTGGTGACCATCCTGTTCGGTCAGTTTCCAGTGGCCTGCCAGATTCGTTGCCAGGCAACATTCGGCGTAAAAATACAGGCTTGATTGAGCTGAAAATCCCGGCATCGGTACCAGTTCGAAATCATTCGTTGAGAGCCATGTTGGGCGCAGGGCCGGATGAATTGCCCTTGCCACTGGATCGGACATAATTGGAGGCATCTGCTCAAAAGGACTGTGCCAAGGCTCCTGCCAGCACAATTCTGCAGTGGTCCGGTCATGTGGGAGAAACCAAACAATTTGCGTCTTTCTGGTTGCCATTGAGCGCAGGATAATGCCGCTCTCTGAATCCTCTCCTTGTGCACCGCAATTTAAAATTGCGGTTTTCTGCCAGTCATGCCCATCCCAAGTATACACATCGTTACCAACGCCGGCGCGCAAGGAATTATCCGGACCGGGGAAGAGGGTCACATTCCCGAGACTTTCCAAGGAGTCCAGGACGGACACTGCGGGCCGGCGGCGACAGCTGGCCAGAAGACGCGAGCTTTGCCCGCCATCGAGTATTTCAAAGATACTTTCGCCGTTTGCTGCGTACAAGTGCCCATTGACGGCGAAAAGTTGCGCCAATGCCTGTCCTGGAAACTTTAAAGTTTCCCATTGGTGAGTCCTGAAATCATATTTTTTCATGCCCACCCGCTGGCTGAGATAAAGCGTTCCATTGAACATTTCAAAATAGAGGCCTTGATCATTCGAGTTTAGGAAACCGATGGGAGCTTCGTCGCCAGACTCATCAGCATCGGGACATTGAATAATACTCCAAGTGTCATTTTCAAAATTCCAGATGGCCAGCGCTGCGCGATAGGTCGAGTGCGAGCCTGAAAATGCCCAGTCCTGGTAACGCAAATCCAACCAAAGCTTCCCTTCGCACAATCGGTGGGAAAAGATTCTCAATTCGGTGGCCCGTTCTTTGCGAAGCCTGTCCTGGGGAATTTTGATAAACTGTTTTACATTCAAGGCATTGCTGGCTGGGATGGAATCAGGTGCCGGGGTTTTTTGCAGGGGCGTTAGTAACATCTCTGCCGCAGAAGCATTGCTTGCATTTGTTGGCTTGGTTTTCGTAATGGCTGACGGGGGAGGGACAAGAATAAGTTTCACGCGCCCTTCCTCGCTTTCTGTCCGCGAGATGCAGGCTTGGAGCCACGTCTTGTCGTGACCGGTTCTGCCGACGACTTCCTCCAGTAGGTTGGATTTATAAGTAGAGAGCAATGGCAGCAGTTCCGCGGCTTGGGGCCGGGAGTATTGAACAGCTCCAAATAATTGGGACAAGTGACCATAATCAAATGGCGGGTTGCTGGTCAGATAGCTTTTTACCTTCTCAAAGTTAACTTGGTTTTGCTTCTGAGCCGGTATGAGCCGGCTATTGTTCCAATATTCACGGTCCATCTTCTCAAGTTGTGGGCGGTAGATGGAACTGTATTGATGCTGCAACTCCTCCTTGGTCACAGTCATATAACCCGAAATTGTTTGGTAGATCAGTTCATCCGTTTCCGCCTGCACGTAAGTGAGTTCAAAGCTATTTGAGACAATGTCATTGCGATTGGAAATGATGGTGGAAAAGATCGCATCGAAAGCTGATTTCAATTCCTTGTCATCTCTGGCGTCGGCCAAGTTGAGAAATGATCCTTCGACACGCAACATCCAATTGGTGGAAGCATTAAGTTCCTGCATGAAGTCGTGCCATATCATGGGGACACGTTTTTGATCCTCCGTATTCCAGGCAATCAGGCGGGGATCTTCCGGTCCTCTTATGCTGAAAGGGCCATGGATGTAAGTGAACGCGGGGCTGCTCATTAAATCGTGGTAGAGTGCGACGCAGTCTTCGGGCTTTTCCTGCCAGAAGCAGCCATATACCAGCTCCAACCAGAAAAAGCTATGTCCGCCTGCAACTGTATGACCAAGTTCGTCGTGAGTGGCCAGGCGATCACCGACCCAATAGGTATTATGCACCGAGGGAGATTTGGAAATCCAAACGACCACGGAACGCGCGAGAGCCCGCAGTTGAGCAAGTTTATCGGCAAAAAGTTTCTGTGATTCAGGTGCAGAGTGAAAATACTGCAACACCTCTGATGCGGCGGTCAGGTCATCTATTCCTATGAAATACCAAGGCGATCTCCACAGCGGCTGATCCGAGGGCAGGGTCTGGCTGAATTCGTAATAGAGTCCCAAGGCGTACAAGGCCTGATCAATTTTTTTGGGATCAGGGGCTTTGTCGATAATGGCGTACTTAAGGGATCTTCCGTTATTGTTTCGTTGGCCAAAAACAACCCCCAGCGGGTATCTGGCCGAGATTTCACTTTTAATTGTCTGCCACTCCGTTTCGCTGTCTGTGTCATTGAATGCTTTCGCCTGTAGATATCCTCCCATGTCTGAAGGCACTTCAGAAACGTAGGATTTTACACGCACCAGCGCGCAATCCATGTCCTTTTTGCCCAAGGCCCACGCCGACTCCGATGCCGCCTGGGCTTCCTTGAGCATGCCCCACTTTAAGGCCCAACGGGCCTCATCATAATACTGGGTGGCTTCCTCCGCCGGTTTCCACTCGGCGCTTGGCGCACCCTCCCTTAAGCCGGCAAGGATCCTGGTGGCCGTCTCATTTATCAGCGCCGGCAAATCTGCGCGCCTACCAGTGACTTCAATGATGGTTATATTCGTTTTATCCGGCGGCACAAGCCGGCCGCTGATTGTGACGGTGTCTTTGGCGTATCCGTCTTTGTCGATCAAACCATCGAGCAGGTAAGCGCCATTCCAGAAGGCTGATTCGGCAGTCGTCGAAAGTTCTTTCTCGTCGGTCAGGCTATGCATGCGGCGCCGTTCCAGCACGAATAGATGCTTTTCCCGCACCAGCCGGTTATGGAGCAGCAGCGTTAATTCACGTTCCAGCGCTTCTCCTTGTGGTGATTGAACCGCAGAGCGCAGGTTCAAAATGGAGATGGGCACTGCGTCCTTGGGCAGGACGGCCAGTTTAGGAAACAACGGTTGCAATTGTGTTGCCACCAATGCTGCCCAAGACTCTGCCTCCGGCAGCGGCCAGGGATATTCTCGTTGGGCCAACACAACGCCCGGCTTTACCGCAACCATTCGCCAAGTGAAAACATGGTTGGTAGACTCGCCTGTCAGTTCCAGGATCAATAAGCCGTCGGCACCGAGAATCTGCCCGAGTTTGATGTAATCTTTGTTGCCCGCCGTCAGCGCCTGCTCATGATAAACTTTCTCGATTTGGGCGCGCTCTAACAACAAGATTTGGGGATTCTTCGAAAGCTCCACCGTTAAAAGATCCGCGGCGGGCAGCGTGTCGGGGCTTTCGACAATGAGCGCCAAGCGGGCCGGGGCGTCGGCGGCGCAAGCCAGGTCGGCCACGAGCCATAACAGAACCAGGCAGCCCAGTTTTCGAATGAATCGTTCCATGCGCTGGTTTCGGGGGAATGGGATCACCCCGGCCTACTGAACGAGTTGTGGTGCGAGGCGTTCGGCGAGCTCGGCGGCGGCGTTCTGGAGTGCGGTCTTGGCAGCGATTTGCTCGGCGATATCGACAGCGACGCTGGTTTGACGATCCACGGTCAAAATCTTGCCGCCTTCGCGTTGCTGGGCTTTGAGTTCGATGCGGGAACGGCACGAAATCAGATTTCCCTTGCGCAGGCCATAGGCGCTGAAGGCTTCGCCAGTGATTTCAATGTCGGGCTTTTGGCTGGATTTTTCGTCAACCACCGTGAAACCGGCTTTTTGCAGGATGAGGGTGAGTTCGGTTTCGGCGGCGGGGTCGATCACCGGTCCGCCAAAATGGCGTTCGGCAATTTTTACAGAGACGCTGGGCCGTTTGCCATCCTTCAGCGCCTTAATTATCCTATCAATGCGATCTTCGCGGGTTTCGACTTTTGCGACCAGGGTGTCGCCTTTTTGGGTGACGACGGTGGCAATTTTTTTTGCCAGATCAGCGGAGAGATCGGTGATGGATGCGCTGGCGGGGCCTTTGACCAGTTCGCCGTAAACGCGGCTGGTGTCGGTGCCGATGATTTTGGCCACGATGATCAGTTCCTTGTCGGCGCGGAAGACGCGGCCGGTGACCAGAACTTTGGCCCCGGTGAGGTGGCCAACCTTGGCGGCGGTATCCGGTGCGATGGTGCCGGATAAACCGAGTTCCTGCTCGCCGAGAACCTTTTCCAGTTCCGCGCGCTCGACCGTGATGATTTGGGGTTCCGCGGAAAGATTGGCATTTATCAAGGTGGCGACCTTGGGGCCAAGGTCATGCACGGCTTCATCCTTGGATTCAAAATCAAAGATGGCAACGCTCAGGACCATGGGCTCGGCCGCGTGGGCGGCAGCGCCAAATATCAGCAGCAGTGCCAGAAAGGAGGTGAGTGTAAGTTTCATGTTTAATCCAGGGTTTTATGGTTGAAGAAGTGGCAAGGTAAGTTGATCCGGTTTTAAGGCCAATTCCGCCGCGCGAATCAGATTGAGTTGCGCTTGCGGGTTTTCCGCAAAGTTGGAAATTGCGCGAGACTGAACAATGGTGACGGCGCCTTGACCGATGCGGACTGGGTAAACGGCCGGCTCAAGTTCCGGTTTTGGACCATGGGGACGTTGGATCCAGACCACAGCAACCCCGGACTTGGCGAGAAGGGCAATTTTGCCGGCCCGATATTCCGGTGATTGCTCGGCAGCGGAGCCAGGGGCGATGAGCGCGAGCTTGCCGGAAAAATTTTCAATGCCCCGGTCTTCCAAATCCTCCATCTCAATCGACAACGCCTTCAACGTGATTTTAATTCGATTCTGAGGATCGAACACGCCCAGCGGTTTGTCACCAGCCAAAGGGTTCAATGCTTTCAAGAGATTGGTGGGATAAACCATTATCTGGGTGTTGCCCAGCACTTTGTTTTGTCCATCAACCCATTGGACCAGAAAATGAGTTTCCCCCTGCACGGAGGGAAAAGTCAACAGATTGCATTCAAGCACGGTTTGGCCGGGAAGAACTTGAAGCTTTTTCCAGAATGCGGGTTTGCCGAGGGGGATGGCGGTGGTAGAACTGAGCTGATAAAGTTGAGTGCTGAGGGAGACTTCAGCGATTCTGTCGTTCGGATTATAAAAAGAAGCGCGGACGGAGCGTGCTTCGCCCGAAAATACAGTTTGGGATTGCTCATTTGCCAGCAACTGAATTTGCCCCCAGCCAGCCAGGGGCAGGAGCAGGCAAGGCAAGAGAGCGAGCAGAGTCTTGAGCACGCAGGGCTGAAGTGCAAGTCGTCGCGTCACGTGTTGGTCTCCTTTGATTCGCTCCGTAGTGGCGCTTCGAAAATCAATAACGGGAAGCCAACAAGCGTCAGAGCTATTTTTTGCCAGGACGGGTTGGTTTGGTTCCAACCCGCCCAAGCCTGAGCCCTCCCACCTCCCGTGGCGCTGCTAAAAATGTTGTGTTGTTTCACAAGTTGGCTTCGAGTGGCCTGGACTCAATGCGAATGGGGTCGGAGGGATTGCTCCCGGACCAGACCCGATCATTGCCTACGAGCATGACTTGGCCATGCGCATCGGCCAAAACTTCAAAGTTCTCGCCGTCTAGCCGAACTTCCTGACCGCTGAACGTGATGATGCCTTGACAGCCTTTGGGACCGCATATTCTGACGTAGAACGGTGTGGAGTTGGGGACTTCCGCTTTATCAGCCAGGATCATGTGGGCGCCTTCCCGGTCAAAAACGATGGCTTTGACCTGATTGGGGAAGAGGGTCTCGATTTCGTGGTAATACACTTTTGCCTGAACCAATTGAGGCATGTTCACACTCAATTCATGTCCGCGCCAACGACTGAGGTTGACCCCAAGAATAAGACAAATAGTGGCGAAGCCAAAACCCCAGGCGAGGAATGGTTTCAGGTTGCGCCGGGCATTTGTATCCGATCGGGCGGCAGCCTGAGGCTGCCAATGAAGCTGGGCGGTGACTTTTTGCGGAAAGCGTTTCCAATATTCGTCGGTGCGGGCAGGGGCAGACACGGATTTCAACAAATCATCAAGTTCTTTATCCTTCATGCTGCACCTCCTTGAAATGAACATTGGATAAAAGCCTTTTTAATTTGGCGCGGGCTGCAAAAAGTCGCCAGGAAATGGTGGTTTCAGAGCAGCCAAGCGCACGGGCAGCTTCGGCGTGATTGAGTCCATCATAAGTGGTCAGAATAATGGCGGCACGTTGCTTGGGACTGAGCTTAAGCAATGCGTCCTGAATCTGCTGGTTGCGGCGGTGGTCGGGATGATTTGAGAGTTCCTGTTGTTGGCTCCAGTCGGAATACAGGCGTTCACGCCGATGCTGGCGCTTCTGCCAGTTCAGGCAGAGATTCACGGCGATACGGTAGAGCCAGGAGGACAAGCGGGCTTCCGCCCGGTAACCGCCGATTTGGCGGAACGCCTGGATGAACGTATCCTGCGCCAGGTCCTCGGCCTCGGCGACAGATCCGGTCATGCGGAAAGTCAGGGAATGAATCATGTGCTGGTAACGTTTAATGAGTAATTCAAATGCCTCGTGGTCACCCTGTTGGCACTTACTTATCCAAGCCTTTTCATCGTCCAGCTCGACCATTAGCATCACATTTACAGGATAGGACAGTTTACGACGACAAATCCTTTGAAGAATTAGCATAAATATTTGGACAGCGGTCAGCGGGCGGGCGGACAGGGGGCATTTTGGTGGTTTGACATCGCGGGCGGGTTGCTTAAACTTTGGACGGTTGAACTCCCGTTATTGTTACTATGGCATTAAAAGAAATTATTGAAGCGGCTTTCGCCACCGTGCCTTACCCCGGCGATAATAAGATCACGCATTGTCCGTATAACTGCGCGGAGTGCCGGCGGGTGGCGGAGTATTTCAAGGACAAGTTGTGGTCGGGTCATACAGCGGAGGAGTTGCGGAAGCAGCATGTGGCGCTGTCGCTGTTTACCCCGGAGGCGTTTCATTATTTTCTGCCGGCTTTTATGTTGGTCTCCCTGGAGTCTTACGAAAAAGGGGACGTCATTCCGGATGCGATCCGGTTTCATTTTGAATATGCGCATGAATACCAGGGGCATTTTGCGATTCGGATGAGCAAGTTTTCCCCGGCGCAACGCAAGTCGATCATCGATTATCTGGTGCACATGGAAAGCAAGGGGGCGGGTTCCTCCGAACATGCCATTGGCATGCTCAGCGAGGAGTCGGCTTATGCCTGAATCAGCGGGGCTGCGGAACGAGACATGGCAAATTAAAGTGGCGGGTGAAGCGGGCGCTTCTGATTTTCCGGCCGCGCGGGGCCGCGCGGATGTCGCAGGTCGCCTATGAACGACTCGGGCCAGGTGCCGGAATCGACTGAACTGCCGAAGTTGGAGCCGGTGAATGATCCCTATGCGGTGTTGCGCAACCGGGATTTTCTCTTGTACCTGATTGGGAGGTTTATTTCGTCACTCGGCCAACAGATGTTGGCGGTGGCGGTGGGCTGGGAAATCTACGAACGCACGAGTTCGACGATGGCTTTGGGAATTGTCGGCCTGGCGCAGATGGTGCCGATGTTCTTGTTCACGTTCCCGGCGGGTCATGTAGCGGATAATTATCATCGCAAGCAGGTGCTGCTTTGGGCGCAGATGGGTTTGGCGGTGACCTGCGGTGGGTTGGCGTTGATTTCAAAGTTCCATGCGCCGGTCGCGTGGATGTATTGCTGTCTGTTCGCCATGGGAACGGCGCGGACTTATATGTGGCCGGCAAGTGCTTCGTTCATGCCCCAATTGGTGCCGCGCGAACAATTTGCGCGGGCGGTGGCGTGGAATACCGGCAGCTTTCAAATTGCGGCGGTGATTGGACCGGCGGCGGGTGGCGCGTGGATTGCAGTGACGCATAGCGCGGTGGGAGTTTATGCATTTAATGCGGCGGCATCGGTGATTTGTTTCACGCTGATCTGGGCGATCAAGAGCCGGCAAACGAACGTGACGCGCGAACCAATGTCATGGAAGAGCCTGGCGGTGGGACTGAAGTTCGTGTATCAGACGAAGGTCATTTTGGGAAGCATCACGCTGGATATGTTTGCGGTATTGCTGGGCGGCGCGACGGCGATGTTGCCGGTCTATGCCAAGGATATTTTGCATTCCGGGCCAAACGGGTTGGGAATGCTGCAATCGGCGCTGCCGCTCGGCTCACTGCTGATGGCACTGGTGATGGTGCATCGGCCACCGTTGCAGAAGGCGGGACGGACTTTGCTCTGGGGTGTGGCGATTTTTGGGCTGGCGACGATTGCGTTTGGCTTCTCGAAATCTTTTTGGTTTTCGTTTGCAATGCTTTTTGTTTGCGGGGCATCGGATTATCTGAGCGTGGTCATCCGGCATACCTTGGTGCAATTGCTGACCCCCGATGAAATGCGCGGTCGAGTTTCAGCAGTGAACAGTTTGTTCATCGGCACCTCCAATCAACTGGGGGAATTCGAGTCCGGATCTGTGGCCAGTATTACTAATCCAATCTTTGCGGTGGTATCCGGAGGCATCGGGACGGTTATTGTGGTGCTCGCTGCGGCTTACGCCTGGCCGGAGATTCGTAAATATGGGCGATTGGACAAATAAGATTCCAAATTTTGACAATGGCAGTTGTGCTGCTGTTAATACAGGGTCTGAACCGTTCCATTATTGGGGCTATTTGGCTCGGACTATAGTTCGAATCAAAAAAGAACTATAAGCTGCTTATCATAAGAAGCTTGTATCAATAATTCTGTCGCTTTGACGTGAATCGAGATTTTGTATAAAAAGGTTATTAACGATTCATAATCCATTCTGCTGTAACGGGTTGCATAAATCTAAATCTGCTATTAGAAAAGTTTGCAAGGGGTTGATGTTCTAAAACTTACATTTAAGGAACAGACGTTTAGCACGATTTTTGCTCCGTTTACGTAAGGTCTTGAATTTGAGACGAAAAATAGATATACAGGCAACGCTTGGAATGGAGTTTCCAGCAGGAACAACTTGTCAAACGACGTGGTTCGCCCACCAAGAGTATTTGGTGGAGGGAAACTTCATGGGTGGGTTTAGCCCAAAAGCAGCGATAGACTGCCATTTTTTTGAAATCCAGATGACTGGAGCGGTGAAAAAGTTGCGGTTTAGCCTTGGTCTTATTCCATGAAATCGTCAGCACTAACTAACGCAAATCAGCCGGCCCAAGTTGGGGCAATGGACGACGCAGTGTCGGCTGATTCGGTTACCCGAAAATCCAAGCAAGGAGAGCCGGGATTGCCTTCCAACCTGAATGGCCAGCCGGCTTTGGCTCGTGGTTTGGAATCAGGGGGCTTCGAGGGTTGGGGAGCGGGAACTTTGCACGAGATTTTCCAAGCGCAGGTTGAAAAGAGTCCTGAGGCGTGCGCGGTAACATTTGAAGGAGAAAAACTCACCTACTGTGAATTGAATCAGCGAGCCAACCAATTGGCGCATCATCTACGTAAGTTGGGCGTGGGACCGGATACGTTGGTGGGAGTTTGTCTGGATCGTTCCCTGGAGATGGTCATTGGCATTCTGGGTGTTTTGAAAGCTGGTGGTGCTTACGTGCCGTTGGATCTGGCGTATCCCCGCGAGCGTGTGGCTTTCATTCTGGCCGACGCGAAAGTAAAAGTAATTTTAACCCAGGAAAAGCTCAGGGAAAAATTGGATCTCACGCAAACCGGAGAAACTGCCGGTACCGCACCCAGAATTCTTTGCCTGGACAAAGACTGGGGCAGCATTGCCCAGGAAAGCACGGCCAACCCTGACAGCGGCGCCCAGCCCGAGCATCTGGCCTACGTCATCTATACTTCCGGTTCGACCGGCGCGCCCAAAGGCGTATTGGTGACGCATTACAACGTGGCCCGTCTCTTTACGGCCACGGACGCATGGTTTCAATTTGGGCCGAAGGATGTCTGGACCCTTTTTCATTCCTACGCGTTTGACTTTTCGGTTTGGGAAATATGGGGTGCCTTGCTTTATGGCGGCCGGTTGGTGGTGGTGCCTTATCTGGTCAGCCGCTCACCCGATGCCTTTTATGAGTTCCTCGCGCGCGAGAAAGTCACCGTCCTCAATCAAACACCATCCGCTTTTCGACAACTCATTTGGGCGGAGGCCTCGTCCAGCCAGACCCGTGAGTTAAGTTTGCGCTACGTGATTTTTGGCGGCGAGGCGTTGGAACTTCAAAGTTTAAAACCCTGGTTTGATCGTCACGGCGACCAGCAACCCGTGCTCGTCAACATGTATGGGATTACGGAAACAACGGTGCATGTGACGTATCGGCCGTTGACCATGCAGGACGTTACGGATGGCAAGGGCAGCGTCATTGGCGTGCCAATTCCCGATCTGCGCATCCATATTCTGGATGAAAAATTACAGCCCGTTGCCGCTGGCGTTGAGGGTGAGATGTATGTGGCGGGCGCCGGATTGGCCCGCGGCTATTTTAACCGGCCGGAGTTGACCGCGGAAAGATTCATTGTGGACCGGTTCAGCAAAGTTCCCGGCGAACGCCTCTACAAGACCGGCGATCTGGCCCGCTTTCTGCCCGATGGCGATTTGGAATATCTGGGGCGCTGCGATCATCAGGTGAAGATTCGCGGCTTTCGCATTGAATTGGGAGAAATTGAGAGTGTCCTCAACCGGCATCCGGCAATCCGCGAAAATGTTACCATCGCATTGGCCGGTCTTGCCGGTGAGAAACGTTTGGTGGCCTACGCGGTTCTGCGCCCGGGTGCACTGCCAGCGATCAGCGATCTACGGACTTTTCTGAAAGTGCATTTGCCTGATTACATGATTCCTTCCGCGTTCGTGTTTTTGCCGGCGTTGCCGCTGACCACCAACGGAAAGGTGGATCGCCGCGCTTTGCCTGAACCCGAAGCTCCGTCTGCTGAACCGATATCGGCTCAAGCATTGCCGCAAACGCAGACGGAACAAATTATCGCCAATATCTGGCGGGAAGTGTTGCAGCGGGGGCAGGTGGGGTTGGAAGACAATTTTTTTGATTTGGGCGGCAATTCATTGCAACTGGCACACGTCCAGACGCGGTTGCACGAGCATTTGAATGTGGATCTGCCCATCACCCGGCTTTTTGAGTTCACCACGATCAACGCGCTGGCGCGCCATTTGAATTCACAAACGGATGGTGGCTCC
Source organism: Pedosphaera sp. (assembly GCA_028293325.1). Taxonomy (GTDB): domain Bacteria; phylum Verrucomicrobiota; class Verrucomicrobiia; order Limisphaerales; family Pedosphaeraceae; genus JAQGOT01. The sequence continues at coordinate 21,390 of JAQGPA010000050.1, forward strand.
GCGAAGGAACAGTTTGCGGACCGCGCGCGCCGGCAGAAGGAAGTTCAAGCTCGCCAGAGGCAGCTATCAAAGGGTAAAAAGTAGAGCTAAATCCCGGGATGAGGCACGCCCGGAAAACAGATTAAAACCTTGGAAGCAACGGAAAATAATTTTGAATCGGGGATTGCCGTGATTGGCATGTCGGGGAGATTTCCCGGCGCCAAGGACGTGGCTGCGTTCTGGGAAAATCTCAAGAACGGGGTGGAAACCATTTCCCGGTTCAAGAACGAGGAGCTTGAATTCTCGAACGCCAGCGAAGCCGCGCGCTCGCAGGGCAGCAAGTTCGTCAACGCCCGGGCCATTCTCGAAGGCGCCGACCTTTTTGATGCCGGTTTCTTTGGGGTTTATCCCCGGGAAGCGGAAGTGATGGATCCGCAGCATCGCTTATTTCTCGAATGCGCCTGGGAAGCCGTTGAATCCGCCGGGTATGATCCCGAGGCGTATCCGGGCCTGATTGGAGTTTTTGCCGGATTGAGCCTGAACACTTATTTGCTCTCCAATCTGGTTTCGAGCCGCGAGTTTGCCGAAAAATTTGCCGGTGCCTATCAAGTCGGCTCGTATCAAACGCTGTTGGGGAACGAGAAGGATTTTCTCTCGACGCGCGTTTCGTACAAATTAAACCTGCGCGGGCCGAGCATGACCATTCAATCGGCCTGCTCCACGTCGCTCGTCGCCATTTCACAGGCTTGTCTGAATCTGATGAATTATCAGTGCGACATGGCGCTCGCCGGCGGCGTCTCCATCTCCTTTCCCCAGAAGCGCGATTATCTCTATCAGGAAGACGGCATGGTTTCAGTGGATGGCACCTGTCGTGCGTTTGACGCCAAGGCCGCCGGAACCGTGTTCGGACATGGGGCAGGGGTGGTGTTGCTGAAACGTTTGGCCGATGCCGTGGCCGACGGCGATCAAATTTACGCTGTCATCAAGGGCTCGGCGGTAAATAACGATGGCTCCAATAAAGTCGGTTATGCCGCTCCGAGCGTGCAGAGCCAGGCGGATGTCATCACCATGGCCCAGGCTGCGGCTGGGGTGGAGGCGGAATCAATTTCTTATATTGAAGCGCACGGCACCGGGACACCGCTCGGCGACCCCATTGAAGTCGCCGCTCTCACCAAGGCGTTTCGGACCAGCACCGAGGCGAAAGGTTTTTGCGCCATTGGCACCTGCAAACCGAACATTGGGCATCTCGATGCCGCTGCCGGTGTGACCGGACTCATCAAGACCGTGCTCTCGCTCAAGCATAAAGTTTTGCCGCCGCTCGTTCATTTTCAGAGTCCCAATCCAAGAATTGATTTTGCGAACAGCCCCTTTTATCCGGTGGCGAAACTCACGGAATGGAAAGCCGGCAAACTGCCACGCCGCGCGGGCGTAAGTGCTTTCGGTGTGGGTGGCACGAACGCGCATGTGATCGTTGAGGAAGCGCCCCAAGTCGAATCCTCAGGAAAATCCCGGCCAAAGCAATTATTACAACTCTCGGCGAAGTCGGCCGCCGCGCTCGACCAAATGACGGCGAATCTGGCCGCGCACCTGGGAGAAAATCCGGACCTGAATCTCGCTGACGTGGCCTACACACTACAGCAGGGACGCCGTGCTTTCAGCCATCGACGAATTTTGGTTTGCCATGACACACAGGACGCCATTTCGGCGCTGAAGCTGCACGATGCCAAACGCGTGTTCAGTCAGGAGCAAACTTTGCGGAATCAGCCAGTTGTCTTCATGTTCCCGGGGCAGGGAGCACAATACGTGAACATGGGGCTGGAGCTTTACCAGACCGAGCCGGTGTTCCGCGCGGAAGTGGATCATTGCGCCAAAATTTTACAGCCGCATTTGAACCTGGACTTGCGCCAGGTGCTTTATCCGACCGCTGAGCAGGCCGAAGCCGCATCGAAGCAACTGAACCAGACGTTCGTCACGCAACCGGCCATCTTCGTGGTGGAATATGCGTTGGCGAAATTATGGATCTCGTGGGGCATCACGCCACAGGCACTCGTCGGCCACAGCATCGGTGAATATGTCGCTGCGTGTCTGGCGGGAGTCTTTTCGCTGGAGGATGCGTTGGGCCTGTTGGCCGCGCGGGCGCGGTTGATGCAAAGCCTGCCGGGCGGTTCCATGCTCGCAGTCCGGTTGTCCGAGAAGGAACTGGAGCCGATGCTCAATGGAAAAATTTCCCTGGCCGCGATTAATGCCCCGTCATTAAGTGTCATCTCCGGCCCAACGGATGTACTGGAATTGTTCCAGCAAAAGCTTGGCAAAGTCGCGAGCCGCTTCTTGCCCACCTCGCATGGATTTCATTCGACGATGATGGACCCGATTTTGGAGCCCTTCACGGCGCTGGTGCAAAAGGTCAAGCGCAACGCGCCACAGATACCCTGGGTCTCAACTTTGACCGGCAAATGGATAACGGCCGAGGACATGGCCGACGGCAGTTATTGGGCACGCCAATTGCGTCACACCGTCCGGATGACCGATGCCTTGCAGGAGTTGGTGAAAGATGCCCAACGCATTTTGGTTGAAGTCGGGCCCGGCCAGACATTGAGCACGCTTGCCAAACAACATCCGGATAAGAAGCCGGAGCAGATCGTGCTGGCTTCGTTGCATCATTCCCAGGACGCAGGATTGGATTTGTCTTCTCTGCTCAATGCGTTGGGTCGCGTCTGGCTGGCCGGAGGCAATGTGGATTGGAATGGATTTTATCAAGGCGAGCGCCGCCAGCGCGTGGCGTTGCCGACCTATCCGTTTGAGAGAAAACGCTATTGGATCGAACCCGTCAAAAGCGATGGACGATCCACCCCGGGTGGCGCTGCCGCCGGGCAAAATGATTCTGCCAGCACTGAGCTTGATGCTGCCAACCGACCGATCGAAATGGAACCGATTATGCCTGCAACACAGCCGACCGTCGCCGCCGAAACCGCCAGCCGCAAGGACCGGCTTGCCGCGCAACTCAAGGCCATGGTCAAGGAACTTTCCGGGATGGATGAAGCGACCGTTGATTTTTCCACCTCCTTCGTTGAAATGGGTTTTGATTCGCTTTTCCTGACCCAGGCCAGTCAGGCGTTTCAACAGAAATTTGGCGTGAAGATAACTTTTCGCCAAATGCTGGACGACCTTTCCAGCATTGCCGCTTTGGCGGGTTACATTGACTCCAAATTACCGGCGGATGCGTTGCCCGCTCCGGTGGCAGTGCAAGCGGCTCCGGTTCCGGTCGCGTCCAGTGCAGGAATGGGAGCGGCGGCGAGCGGTTCCATCATGGAGCGTGTGCTCGCGCAACAATTTCAGATCATGCAGCAGCAGTTGGATATGCTGCGCGGCGGTGGCACAGCTGCCGCTCCGCTGGCCATAACGCAATCCGCGGCCGTGGACAAACCGGTTGGAATTAAAGCTCCCTCCGCCGCGCCGACCGAGCCAGAAAAAGAATTCAAACGTTTCGGTCCCTATAAACCGATTGAGAAGGGCGCCAAGGGCGGTCTGACATCGCGCCAGCAAAAGGCGCTGAACGAACTGATCTCAGGCTACGTTAAGAAGACCCCCGGCTCAAAGGCTTATACGGCGGAGCATCGCAAACATTTTGCCGACCCGCGCGCGGTATCGGGTTTCAAATCGAATTGGAAGGAGATGGTTTATCCGATCGTGGGCGCGCGGTCGTCCGGTTCGAAAATCTGGGACGTGGATGGCAACCAGTATGTGGATTTGACGATGGGCTTCGGCTTGAACTTCTTTGGCCATTCACCGGCGTGGGTGACCGAGGCCGTCAGCGAGCAGCTCAAGTTGGGCGTGGAAATCGGGCCGCAAAATCCTCTGGCAGGAAAAATCGCCAAACTGTTCTGTGAGTTCACCGGGATGGAGCGGGTTACTTTTTGCAACACCGGTTCTGAAGCGGTGATGGCCGCCATTCGCCTGAGCCGGACAGTGACGGGCCGCAAGAAAGTTGTTTTCTTCACTGGCGCTTATCATGGAACGTTTGACGAAGTGCTGGCACGCGGCCTTACGGTCAACGGCGAGTTGCGCACCGCGCCCATCGCCCCGGGCATTCCGCAAAGCCTGGTTGAGAATATCATCGTGCTCGAATATGGCGCGCCGGGTTCGCTCGAAGTCATTCGCGCGCAGGCGAACGAACTGGCAGCGATCCTCGTGGAACCGGTACAGAGCCGGAAGCCGGACATTCAGCCGCGTGAATTTCTGCATGAGCTTCGCGCCATCACCGAGAAGTCAGGCACGGTTTTGGTGTTCGATGAAGTCGTAACCGGTTTTCGCTGTCATCCGGGCGGAGCGCAGGCATGGTTTGGCATCAAGGCCGACATGGCCACGTATGGCAAAGTGGTGGGCGGCGGCATTCCGGTGGGCATTCTCGCCGGCAAGGCGACCTATATGGATGCTTTGGACGGCGGCAACTGGAATTACGGCGATGATTCCTTTCCTGAAGTGGGCGTGACATTCTTCGCCGGCACGTTTGTGCGGCATCCGCTGGCCATGGCGGCCTGCTGGGCGGTGTTGAATTATTTGAAACGCGAAGGACCGGCGTTGCAGGAAGGACTCAATGCGCGGGTGGCGAAGTTTGTCGGCGAGTTAAACAGCCATTTCGAAGCGATCCAGGTGCCCATTCGTCTGCCGCATTTCAGTTCGTGGTTCATGATCGAATACGCGCACGATTTGAAGCTGGCCAGCCTGCTTTGGTATTATCTGCGCGCCAAGGGTGTTCATGTTTGGGAAGGCCGTCCGCATTTCTTTACCTTGGCCCACACGGAGGAGGATTTTGCTTTCCTGACGCGCGCCTTTAAAGAGAGCGTCGCCGAAATGCAAGCCGCCGGGTTTCTGCCGGAAACCGGCAGCGCCCCGCACGGATTAAACGGCGAAGCCAATGGTGCCACGACACGGACCGTGCCCATGACCGAGGCGCAACAGGAACTTTGGCTCTCAACCCAGATGGGTGACGAAGCCAACTGCGCTTATAATGAATCCACGACGCTGCATTTTGAAGGCGGCCTGAAAATTGCGGCCTTGCAGCAATCGTTACAAAAGTTGGTGGATCGCCACGATGCGTTGCGCAGCACATTCAGCCAGGACGGCCAGACGCAGGAATTTGCCGCCAGTCTGAAACTGGAGCTGCCGATCAAGGATTTGTCGGGGCTGGATGAAAAGAAACGCGAAGCACAGGTGGCTGAGATTCGCGCCCACGAAGCGGCCACGCCGTTTGACTTGGTTCATGGACCGCTGCTCCGCCTGCAATTGGTGAAGCTCTCGCCGCAGAATCATTTGTTGGTGATTACGGCGCATCACATGGTTTT
>JAQGPA010000078.1 GCA_028293325.1 Pedosphaera sp.
TTGTTGCCGGTTAAAATGACACCCGAGTACAATGATTTCGCCCAAAAGTACAACGCCTTGAACCAGGAGATGGCGACATTGCAGGCTACCAGAAGATCGGCGGTGAAACAGGCGGCCGTCAAGAAAACGGCCAAGACGGTGGAACTCCAAAAGCAGCTAAACCAGGACAGAAACCAACTCGGCCAACTGGAAGCCAACCATCCCGGCTCACCCCCGCGCGCCATGGTGCTCGTGGATAAACCCAAGCCAAGCGATTCGCCGATATTCATTCGGGGCGAAGCGGAAAACCAGGGGGACTTGGCCCCTCGACGCTTCCTGGAAATCCTTTCGGGACCAAATCGGCCGGTGTTTCGGAATGGCAGCGGCCGGCTCGAACTGGCGGCGGCCATCGCCAGCAACAACAACCCCCTGACCGCGCGGGTCATGGTGAATCGTATTTGGCTGCATCATTTTGGTGAAGGGTTTGTCACCACACCCGATGATTTTGGCAATCAATCGGCGCCCCCCAGCCATCCCGAATTGCTGGATTATCTGGCGTCACGATTTATGGAGGATGGCTGGTCCATCAAAAAGATGCACCGCCTCATCATGCTTTCCAGCGTTTACCAGCAGAGCAGCGAGAACAATCCGCGCTACGCGCAAATCGATCCGAACAACCGGCTGCTCTGGCGGGCAAATATTCACCGGCTGGAATTTGAAGCCGTGCGCGACTCGCTCCTCGCCATCGGCGGCAAGCTGGATTTGACCGTGGGTGGCCGGCCGGTCAACCTCGGCGCCACACCTTACTCCACCCGACGCACGATTTATGGCTATGTCGATCGCCGCAATCTGCCGGAAGTTTACAACCAATTCGATTTTGCCAACCCGGACATCACCACCGGCAAGCGCTACGAAACCATCGTCCCGCAGCAGGCGTTGTTCATGATGAACAGTCCGCTGGTGGTGGAGCAGGCAAGAAATCTTGTCCGGCGGTCAGATTTTACAAATGCCAAAGGTCCGGAGGAACGCGTCAAGCTGCTCTATGATTTGATTTACCAGCGCGAGCCATCAGACGTGGAACTTAAGCTTGGCCTCAACTTCCTGAAGGAATCACCGCCGGCGGAAACGCCAGAGCCCTCGCAACCCGCTGTCAAACAAGGCGGCCAGCGTCAAAAGAAAGGTGGCGGCAAGAAGGGAACCGGTCCGGCCATGAGCCTGGCGACTATCCCCGCAGGCGGGGTTATGCCGGTGGGTGCCTGGGCCAAGTATGCCCACGCTTTACTCCAGGCGAACGAAGCCATGTTCATCAATTAGGTATTCCGGTCGGCATTAGTTCTCCATCCGGTTCGTCTGCCAACTGCGTTTCTTGTCTGACGGCCAAAACTTGTGCAAAGATTGATTAGTCTTCTGAACACGCGATCCACCAAAACAAAACGCTCCACTGAAATCAGTGGAGCGTGATGTTCGTTTAGGTTAGAGCTTTGGTTCCTGCTGAGGGAAACAAAACTGCCAAATTACTTCGTTGCCGCAGGAGCTTCAGTGGCGGGAGCTTCAGTAGCGGGAGCAGCGGCTTTTTTCTTGCGGCCCAAGCCGGCCTTCGTCATCTTGTCCTTGTCTTCCTGGCTCATCTTGGATTTTTCTTCCTTGTCCAGCTTGCCATCCTTGTTGGCATCATACTTCGCCAGCATTTCGGTCATTACTGCCTTCTGTTCCGCGGTCAGTTCCTTCTTGCCTGTGGCGTCAGCGGCCTTAACCGTCATCGCGCAAGCGCACAAGATACAGAGTGTTGCGACTAAGAATTTCTTCATATGAGTATCGATAATTGTTGCTGTTTATTTTATTGGTTCGGACTACATCGAAACAGACGCAGTAGGCTCAATTCAGGTTACAGAATTGAAGCGGGAATGCCTAAAATACAAACAGAAGCTATGTAAGAAGCTAATATTAAACAACTTGTGGCTATATTCCAAGATGCGGAAAACCTTACTTTCGCCGAGTCAGAATCCCAATAATTATCCCAAAACCGAAGGCAATGCCTAATGCCGAATAGGGATATTCTCGAACTGCCTGGTCTGTAATCCGGGCGCCCGCCGTCGCTTTGCCTTGAATATCCTCGCAGGCAACCTTCACCCGTTCCATCGCTGTCAGGATTTTTTCCCGGGATTTTTCCGCCAGCTTCCCGCCACTGGCTCTGAACAACTCCTCAGTGTCCTCCCGCAAGATCCGTAGATCCTCCAGCAGCTTCTCCACCGTGCTCTCTTCGGGAGAAAGATTTTTAAAATATATTTCCATAATTCGGTGTGTTGGATTATCACCAAGGCTTCGATTCGAACCTCTGTTACTTTAATATACACCAAAATACCCCACTTTTAAAGTCGCGTTATAAACTTATATTGCGGTCGTTGCATGCCACCCGGTCTAATTGACGAAGGTCAACTCGTTCGTTTCCAGGAGCACCTGCGCGATTTTCTCCCACGAGTTCAGATGCCGCGTCTGGTCCCCGCTGAAGTCCCTCTGCGCATTCCAATCCACGATGGCCTCCTTGGCCTGATTCGGCGCTGCTTCCATTTTGATTATCGGCGCCCATTTGAAAGTGTCCCCGTTCGGACTGGTCCGGCAAGCAGTGACGAAATCAAGCGCATCGCCGCGTTTCACCTGCACCCGCGGCAGTTTGGTCGGCGACTGATTCTTCAAAGCGGTCCAGTTGCCCAATTCCCCTAGCCGGCTGGAAATAAGCACGCCTTGGATGCCGTCACCGTTATTGCCAGCGTGAATCAGCGTGCCCTCAATCGAAATAAATCCGTCCCGCGGCGCGGTCCAGCGGCGGATACCTGTGAAAGACTTGCCGGCGGTGCCGCCCTCAGCGGTAAGATTGATGTTCTTGAGCCGTGCATCCGGCGTCTTGCCGCCGGGCTGCCATGACTTGTTGGCGAAATCTCTCATCGGCGCAAAAAAACGCGTGCGATGCCTGGCGGCATCATACTCGCCATAACCATATTCCCATGCCGATTGCGGTGTGGTCTGCCATTCGGTAGCGGCATCGGAGCGGAGATAGTCCAGCGCGAGTTTCATTTCCACCTCAGTCGGCTCGCGCTGATAGATGAGCTTATAGAGCAGGGTAATGCGTGCTTCACCGCCGGACTGGGTCTTGAAATCCGCGCGCCGGACCACGTTCCGCGCCTGTTCCACCACCAACGGACTGTTCATCATGAACAGCGCCTGTTGCGGTACCACCGTGGATTCGCGTTTGCCGGTCGTCAGGTCAGGGCTGGCAAAATCAAAAGCCTGGAACATGCCGGGCAGATTTTTACGGTCCACATAGCCGTAAATCGTGCGGCGAAGCGAATACGGCTCCGCGTCCATTTTGACGGATCGGCCTCCCATCGTCAGATCCAGATCTCCGCCGATGGCCAGGATGGTGTCACGCAACGCTTCAAAGTCGAGCCGCCGCCGATTCATGTGCCAGAGCCAGCGATTGTCTGGATCGATTTGATCATAGCGTGGATTTTCCTCGCTACTCTGCTGATAGACACTGGAAAGCATGATGAGGCGGTGCAGCTGTTTGATGGACCAGCCGTCCTTCATGAAGCGCCATGCCAGGTAATCCAGCAATTCGGGATGGGTGGGCGTATCACCGCGCGAGCCAAAATCATCCGGGGTGCGGACAAGACCCTCACCAAAATGATTCAGCCAAATCCGGTTCACCATCACCCGGGCGGTGAGGGGATTGGTGCTGCTCGTGATGGCGCGTGCCAATTCCAAACGACCGCTGCCGTCGTTAAATGGCGGGGGATTGTCACCAGACAAAATGGTCAGAAAATGACGCGGAACCTGCGGGCCACGATTGCCGACATTGCCCTTGATAAAGACAAAGGAATCTTTGGCTTTGTCCGCATCCTGCAACACCGGCGCGCGGGCCGGGGATCCGGGATGAGTCAGAATCAGATCGCTGAGGGCATTTTCCAGGGTGGCAAGTTTGTTGCGGAGTTTGTTGTCGCGATTGATAAAGTTATTGAGACGCTGCTCATCCAACACCATGGGAGAGTTGTTGGCGTACATGAGCCGTCGAACTTCTTCCTGACCAACGTCGGGCAAGCTCTTGGGCTCCGGCGGCGCATTGGTGCCCGCTTTGATTTTCGCCTCCTGCAACGCCAGGACCTCCTGCCATCGTTTCTCCACATCAGTGAACACACCGGTATAACGCGCCGCCACCTGGGCGAGTGAAGTGGGCGGGTTCGCCAACGCCTGCGCAATCAACGGATTAATCGGTTTGCCCTTCTCCTGGTTCGCGTGAAATTTCGCCGCCAACTCCTTTGCGCGCGGGACAAAATCCGCCTCCGGCAAATCGGCAAACGCAAACCACGGTGCAAAGATGGGATGATGCTTGCGCTCCCAGACTTTCAGATTGTTGTCCCAATTGCCGGCCAATTGCGCGTTCAACCCCTGCTTTTCCATGAAGACCGCCCGGGCAATATTATTTGTGATGTGTTTGAATTCAGTCAGGGCCAGCAGGTAATTGCCGGATTTGCCGATCATCTCGGATTTGAACTGCTGGCTGGTTTCGTGGCGAAAGCCATCGACGGCGGCTTGCCGCGCGGTGTATTCGCCTTGGAAAGCGTGATAGGCCGTGAGATTTGTGGGCGTCTCAATCAGCGGCTCTTCCTTCGGTTCAATCGAACTGTTGAACACTCCATGTAACGCGTAGTAATCCTTCGTCGGAATGGGATCAAACTTGTGGTCATGACACCGGGCACAGGTGACGGTCAGCGCCATCGTCCCTTTCCCGATAATATCAATGCGGTCGTCGATGATATCGTTGATCTGATTGCCATATCGGTTGCCCAGCGTCAGAAAGCCCAGTGCCGCCAGCGAGCGCTTGTCCTCGCCGAGCGGCAGTTTGTCCCCCGCGATTTGTTGCACCAGAAACTGATCGTATGGCAGATCTTCATTGAAAGCGCGGATGACGTAATCCCGGTAACTATAGGCATACGGATACCGATCATCCCGATTGTTGGCCTGGATGCCGCGGGTATCGGCAAAATGAGCCACATCCAGCCAATGTCGTCCCCAACGCTCGCCATAATGTGGCGAAGCCAGCAGGCGGTCCAGCACCGTGGCGAAGGCATTGGTTGAATTATCCGCGATGAAATCGTCCACTTCCTTCGGCGTGGGCGGCAGCCCAATCAGGTCAAAAGTTGCGCGGCGCAGCAATGTCACCTTGTCGGCACGCGGGGCAGGGGTCAGTTCTTTGGTGGTGAGTGTCGCCAAAATAAAATTGTCGATGGGCGTTTGCGCCCAATGCTGCGGATCCTCAGGCTGCGGGATGGCAGGCTGGAGAATGGGTTGAAAGGCCCAATGCTTTTTTGCCTTCTCATTGTCCACCTGATATTTGTGGTCGGCGTCCGTGGCGCCGGTGCGCGGGTCGGGCGCGCCCATCTTGACCCAGGCTTCCAGGTCGCTCACCTGGTCCGCTGCCAACGGACGGTCATTGGGCGGCATTTGCAAATCCTTGTCTCTGTAACGAACGGCTTTGATCAGCAGGCTTTTCTCTGGGTCGCCGGCAACAATCGCCGGGCCGGTATCGCCACCCTTCAGCACGCCATCATGTGTATCGAGTAGCAGGCCGCCTTTGATCTTCTCGCTGTCGTGACTGTGACACTTGTAACAATTCTCGACAAAGATGGGGCGGATTTTTTTCTCAAAGAAATCAAGTTGCTCCGGCGTGAGTCTGGATTCTGTGCCATGCAGTGCGAGTGCCGTCGTGGAGAGCATGACTGCCACCATCAAACCTGACCGGACGAGTGGCAGCGCTTTCACAGGAAGTTTTGACTGGAGATTGCCCGACACGGTTACGCCATGATGTCTTTGACCACGTTCCCGAAGACATCGGTGAGGCGGAAATCGCGCCCGTTATACCGATACGTGAGCTTCGTGTGATCAAAACCGAGCAACCAGAGGATTGTGGCGTGCAAATCATGCACATGGACCTTGTTTTCAATGGCCCGCGCTCCAAATTCATCCGTGGCGCCATACGTCATGCCTCCTTTAACCCCGCCACCCGCCAGCCAGACGCTGAAAGCCTTGTTGTTGTGGGTGCGGCCGGGCGTTCCGCCCGCCACGTTGCCATCGGCGGTGGGCGAGCGGCCAAATTCCCCGCCCCAAATAATCAATGTGTCCTTGAGCATGCCGCGTTGCTTGAGATCGGTTAGCAGGGCGGCGATTGGTTTGTCGCACTCCTCGGCCTTTTTGCCCAGTGCCGTCTCCAAATTGTTATGGTGGTCCCAGCCGCCGTGCCAGACCTGCACGAAGCGCACGCCTTTTTCCAGCAACCGTCGGGCAATCAACATCTGCCTCCCGGTCTGCGTGGTGTCTCCATACATCGCGCGGATCTCCGCCGGTTCCTTGCTGATGTCAAAGGCATCGGTCGCTTCCATTTGCATCTGGTAGGCCAGCTCATAAGCCTGCAAGCGGGCCTCCAACGGCGCGTCCTTTCGCATATTCTGGCTGTGCACCTCATTGAGTTGATGCAAAAGGTCGAGTTGTTTGCGTTGTTCCGGCAGCGAGGTGTATCGGTTCTTGATGTTTTCGATCAGCTTGTCGATGGATGTGTTCTGGGTGTTGATCGAAGTGCCCTGATACGCGCCGGGCAGAAAGGCCGAGCGCAAATCCTGTGCGGAAACTCCGCCTTGCGCCAGCGCGATGAATGCCGGCAGGTTTTGATTTTCGCTCCCCAACCCGTAGGTTACCCATGACCCCAGGCTCGGTTTCGGCAACCGCGTGGACCCAGTGTTTAGCATCAAGCGCGCGGCCACGTGGTCCGGAATGTCGGTGTACATGGAGCGAACGACTGCGATGTCATCGACGTGTTCGCCCAGCAGAGGAAAAACCTCGCTTACTTCCGTCCCGCACTGGCCCATTTTTTTAAATTTGAAGGGCGAGGCGAAGACCGTGCCGTTGTTTTCGTCCGGCATGGGCTGCTGATCGTACTTCTCCAAACCCGGTTTGGGATCCCAGGTATCCAGGTGGGAGGGGGCGCCCGAGGCGAAAATTTGCAGAACGCGTTTGGCTCGTGGCGCAAAATGCGGCGCTTTGGGGGCAAACGGCGAAAAATCATCGGCACTCGCATCCGGCGGCGACAGAATTCCCATGCCCACCAGGCTCGTCAAACTCAGTGCGCCAAAGCCCATGCCTAGGCGGTTGAGGAATTGTCGGCGGGTGAAGATACAGTCTTCCGGACGGTATTCGTGATCCTGGCAGGTTTGTTCAATCATAGGTCGTGATGGTTCGACTCTCGTGCCGATGATAAAATTCAATGGTAATGCCAACCACCATTATGCCACATTTCCCCCGTGTGGCAAGGCTTGTAGTCCTGTCGGCAGGCAAATACGGAAGTTAGAAGTTTAAGTTATCAGGTGAGGGTTGCGACATTAGTTTATCGATCTTCCTTAATGCTCGCAAAGCACACACTTGCCGCCTTGAGGTTTGAAACTGTCGCCAGAAATTCCCAGGGTGCGTGAGGTTTTAACTCTCTGATTACATCGCTGACCATGCCAATCTTTGCGCCGGTTACATCCAATATATCCAGGTCAACCTTCACGCCGAAATGAACATTATTCGAGATGTTTTCCACTTTGCCAACGGCCAGGATCAAATTGCTGCCCTGGTTCCTTTGCAGGTAAAATTTACCAATTTTCAAGTCAGCCATGGATTTGGCACTCTTTGGTTGCGGTAGGTTCGGGGTCACGAGTGCGCGGGCTTTTGGCGCCGGGCGATTAAGCGCCATGATAAAAAGTGCCGCCGCAGCGAACAAAACAAAAGCCGATGCCAATGCCCAAGCCGCCTTGATTTTCCTGCGGCGGCCTGCACACGCGGCACAGATATCAGGCTTGTCACTCGTGTTCAGCAATGCACCGCAGGCGGGACATTTCGAGGGTGGCGCTAATTCCGGTGCCGGGGATTCAATGCTCTCTGTCTTCGAATCCTGTGGCAGTTGGCTCTTTTCTTTACAATTGGGGCACTCCACGGTCTGTCCTGCCGCGCCGGGAAGATAGTCAATGACTTCGCCACAATTACCACAAGCGCATTTCAGATAAGCTGTGTCTGGCATGAGCAATTTATCGGCTTTTCAGTCTATATCGTTCGAATTGCTGCGCAATAAAAAAGCCGTCCTTGCGGACGGCTGAAATGTTTATTGGCGCGATCTTAAGCAGGCCGCAACCGCCGCCGAACCAGCCATAAGCCGCTCAATCCCAGAAATCCCAAAATCCAACTGGACGGTTCAGGTACTGCGGTTACTGTCAAAGTCCAGTTTTGCAGTGTTGCCTGACCACCAAAATCCAAGTCTGCCAGGAATAAGGTCCAATCTCCGGAGGGATCTCCGCCATTGAAGGAACTGAGCAGAGCCGTACGCGGGTCGGTGTCCAGCACAAGTGACGGGTCGATAAAGCGACCATCGGGTGCCCAAGTCCCGGTCAAAGGGCTTACCGCTCCCGTGATGTTCTGGTAATTGTGAATGTCGTACAAGGCACTCCCGCTGAGCGTAATATTAAAGCCACTGTCCCCGTACCCGGTGCTGTTCCCACTCGTGCGACCAGACCGGTTGAGCAATACCGCAAAACCTCCGTCATGAACCAGATAACCGTAAATGTCACCATTGAAGCCGCCACTGATCTGTAATGTCACTTGAAGATCAGTGATGGAAAAAAGGTTCTGGCTGCCGAGGCTTAGAGTGCGCGTATCCGACATTCCACTTCCCGAATTGTCAGGAATAAGTCGGTTGACCACGAAGTTGGTGGTCACTGTAATGGGGGTCTGGGCTGCAGCGGTGCCGGCGATAAATGCCAACCCTATTGCCAAGCCAACTCGCTTTAACTGCTTTATTAGGTTCAATTCCACACTGATATAGTCAATGCCGACCCTAGCAGACTACTCATTGCAGGGCAAGCAATTAATGGTAAAACGAGGCAAATTTGCATAATCGTCATAAAACTTTACAACTAATTGATGGTTAGAATCTTATAAAACAATTTCCGCATTCCTGGAAATACGAATAAATACGGATATCAGACCCCAAAAACAGCAGGTAAGATGCCAATCAAAGTTGAGATTTTTTGCTCTGCAGCCTCCGTTTGCCTATTTTCACTGTTACTTTGAATTCACATTCCTGCCATGCGCGTGTCACTCGCGTGGCCTTCATTATTGCCGAGAGTGATGAGTTGGCCAATGTGCTGTGCCCAAAGGGAAAGGGAATAACGCCTTGGCTGTGTCATCCCACCAGTAAATGCGCCTGAGATCATCAAGCACAGAGACTTTACAATAAACCAAAAAACCAGCTAATCTGGTAAGAGCGACCTAATCATGACTGCCCTGACTGACCAACTAAGCGGAAAACCATCTGCCGGGCTAACCTTTCCGGTGGCAAAGCCTGCTGCTGACAAGGTGGCGGAGATTTCTCGCGCCAATTATCGGCTGCGGCTTGCCACCAGCAAGGCGGATTTGCGCGCGGCTCAAGTTTTGCGCTTTGTCGTCTTCAACCTTGAACTTCAAGAGGGACTCGAACAGTCCTACGCCACCTGCCTGGACGCGGATGCCTATGATGAGGTTTGCGACCACCTTTTGGTTGAGGATTCACGCACGAATGAGGTCATTGGCACTTATCGCCTGCAGACCGGATTGCGCGCCGCCTCCCATCTCGGCTATTACAGTGCCCAGGAATTCGATTTTGCCCCCTACGAGCCATTCCGCCATTTAATGGTGGAATTGGGCCGCGCTTGTGTCCACAGCAGTCACCGCAATCTCATCGTTCTGAGCCTTCTTTGGAAAGGCATTGCCAATTACGCCACCCGCAACGGCTGCCGCTATCTCATCGGTTGCAGTTCGCTCACTTCGCAGGATCCCGCCCTCGGCTTGGCCGCCTACCGCGAAATGCAACGCTATCTCGTGCGCGAGGAATGGCGAACCACCCCGTTACCCGCTTTCGTTTGCTCTACTGACGTGGGTGCCACCCCGGTTCCCAAGATTCCGAAGTTGCTGACGGCGTATCTCGCTCTCGGGGCGAGGATTTGTGGTCCTCCCGCGCTGGACACAGAGTTCAAGACCATTGATTTTCTCACCTTTCTGGATCTTTATGCCATGCCCGCGAAAATGGTGGCTCGTTACCTGAGCTGAGTTTATTCTTTGACCGTGCTTAAAACATTTCGGGCTGCGTTTCGTCTCGGTTGCGTGCTCCTGCTTTTTCTGGCCGCCTTCCTTGACTTCACGTTCCGGCTTTGGCTTTGCGGCAAGGCGCGTTCCATCCCCGCCCGCGCGCTTTGGCTGAAATTCTGGTCCCGCCAATTTCTGAGAGTTCTTCATCTCAAGGTGCAGTTCGAGGGCTCCCTGCCAACACGCGGAATCCTCGCCAGCAATCATCTCAGCTACGTTGATATTCTGGTTTTGGGCTCGCTGCACCCGCTGGTCTTTGTCTCCAAAAGCGAAGTCGCCTCCTGGCCGGTTATTGGCCCGCTGACCCGTTGCGCCGGGACGCTCTACATCGTCCGTCGTGAAAAATCCGATGTCATCCGCCTGGGTGATGAAATGACCAGGGTGGTGAACGCCGGAGTCGTCGTGAGCTTGTTCCTGGAAGGCACCAGCAGTGATGGCGCCCAGGTGTTGCCGTTTCGCTCCTCCTTGTTGGCCGCCGCAGAGGAGCATCACTGGCCGGTCACCGGGGCGTGGATTCGTTATGCCTTGTCCGATGGTTCGGTGGCGGATGAGGTCTGTTACTGGCGGGATATGACCTTCGGTCCGCACCTTTTCAATCTGCTGTCCAAAAAAAACATCGAGGCGGTGGTCAGCTTTGGGACACCTTTAACCGGTCATATGGATCGCAAGGAGATGGCTCGCGAGTTGCACGCGCAAGTCTGCGGTCTCAGGGACGCGCATTTTGCCCGGCAGGAAATCGGCGAACCGCTCGCCTATTAATCCAACTGCTGTTGGTGCCGTGCCAGGATTCCCACTGGCCTTAATCTCCTCGTCAGCTTAGATTGCGGGCGGGTAAAGAGAATCAGGTGAAGTTCTCAACTCAAGCAATGCATGAAACTGCTCTCCGTTAACATTTCGCTCCCCAAGGTTGTTTCCATCGACGATAAGCTGGTCGCCACGGGCATTTTTAAGGAACCCGTGGCCGGTCGAGTCAGGCTTCACAGCTTGAGTCTGGCCGGGGATGGACAGGCGGATCTGGAAAATCACGGGGGCATTCATAAGGCGGTCTATGCCTACCCTCATGAGCATTATGATTATTGGTCGCGCGAGCTGGGCCGCCAGGATTTTACGTTCGGTCAGTTTGGCGAGAACCTGACGGTGACCGGGCTCATCGAGGATCAGGTGCACATCGGGGATATGTTTCGCATCGGCGAGGCCTTGCTGGAAGTAACGCAGCCCCGCGTTCCCTGTTTCAAGCTGGCCAGCAAGATGCAGATGACTTCGTTCCCCAAGCTTTTTGCGGCGAGCGGGCGGACTGGCTTTTATCTGCGAGTGCTGGCCGAGGGGGAAATCGGGGCGGGCGACCCGATCGAACGGGTCAAGACGGACGCCCGCGGGCTAACGGTCCGCGCCCTGATGGATCTAATGTACTTCGACCGCGACAATTTTGCGCTAATGGAGACAGCCGTTGCGATTCCCGCGCTCACACCCGGTTGGCGGGACAAGTTGAAGCAGCGGTTGGCCGCCAAACATGGTGACGAAAAGGGCGGGGCATGACAGGATGCAAGCCATGAATCCCGAGCCAGCCCCCCGGCAGATGCAAAAGCCCGCCTCCGGCGCTGAAGTCCAGCGGTTGCAGGAAGATGCCGCACGGACAAAGAACTGGAAGCGTTGGGGGCCTTATCTCTCCGAGCGTCAATGGGCCACCGTCCGCGAGGATTACTCGGCCGACGGTGATGTTTGGAATTATTTGCCGCATGATCACGCCCGCAGCCGTGCCTATCGTTGGGGTGAGGACGGTTTGCTGGGCATTACCGATCGCGAATGCCGTCTCTGTTTTGCCCTCGCGCTTTGGAATGGCCGCGACCCGATTCTTAAGGAACGTTTGTTCGGCTTGACCGGATTGGAGGGAAACCATGGCGAGGATGTGAAGGAGGAATATTTTTATCTGGATTCCACGCCCACGCATTCCTACATGAAGGCGCTCTATAAGTATCCGCAGGCCGAATTTCCATATGCGCAATTAGTGGCGGAAAATCGTCGCCGCAACCGGCTCGATCCGGAATTCGAACTCGCGGATACCGGCATTTTCAAGGAGAACCGTTACTTCGACGTCTTTGCCGAATATGCCAAGCGCACGCCCAATGACATCCTCATCCGCATCACGGTTGCCAACCGTGGCCCGGAAGCTGCCACTTTGCACCTGCTGCCAACGGTCTGGTTTCGCAATACTTGGATTTGGGGCTGCAGTCATGATGGTTGCTCGCTCAAACCGCGCATCGCCCTCGAAAAAGAGAATCTCCTGACGTTGGAGCACGAAACGCTCAACCGTTATTGCTTCGAAATTGGCCCCGACCCCAAAGGACGGCAACCGAAGATCCTTTTCACCGACAATGAGACGAACTTCGCGCGCTTGTTTGAAAGTGAAAATACCACGCCGTTTGTGAAGGATGCCTTTCACGAACATGTCGTTCATGGTCGCCAGGATGCCGTAAATGAAAAGAATTTTGGGACCAAGGCCGCACCGCATTATATTTTGGAATTGCAGCCCGGCGAATCGCAAACCATCCGGTTGCGTTTATATTCCGCCGACGAAGCCCCGGCCAAAGCAGATACGGCTGTCTTTGATAACGTGTTTGCGTTGCGCCAGCGCGAGGCCGATGAGTTCTATGCGGCTGTTTCCACTGCCAAGCTGAGCGAAGCCGAGCGCAATATCGTGCGGCAGGGGTACGCCGGCCTGCTTTGGAGCAAACAATTTTATCACTACATTGTCGCCGATTGGCTCGACGGCGACCCTCATTATCCATCCCCGCCCGAGAGTCGCAAAAGTGGTCGCAATGCCAGTTGGACGCACCTTTACAGCCGTGACGTGCTCTCCATGCCGGACAAATGGGAGTATCCCTGGTTCGCCGCGTGGGACCTCGCGTTCCACATGATTCCCTTTGCCCGCATCGACGGCAAATTTGCCAAGGAACAACTCGGCCTCCTCTTGCGCGAGTGGTACATGCACCCCAACGGCCAAATCCCGGCCTTTGAATTTTCCTTTTCAGATGTGAACCCGCCCGTGCATGCCTGGGCCGCCTGGCGCGTTTATAAAATCGCCGACCCCAAGGACCAGCGCGACCGGAATTTCCTGGAAAGCATATTTCAAAAACTGCTCCTGAATTTTACCTGGTGGGTGAACCGCAAAGACCCCGATGGCAAAAACCTTTTCGCTGGTGGTTTTTTGGGCCTGGATAACGTCGGTGTTTTTGACCGCTCCCAACCTATGCCGGACGGCGGCACCTTGCGCCAGGCTGACGGTACCGCGTGGATGGCATTCTACTGTGTGACCATGCTGGCAATCGCCCTGGAGCTGGCCCGCGATGGCGACAAAATCCGGACCGCTTATGAGGACATGGCCTCCAAGTTCCTCGAACACTTTGTCCAGATTGCTGATGCCATGAACACCCTTGGCGGCACTGGCCTGTGGGATGAAACCGATGGCTTCTATTACGACCAGATCAAAATTAACGGCCAGATTATCGGCTTGAAAACAAGATCACTGGTCGGGGTGTTGCCGTTGATTGCGGTGGAGATATTGGATGAAGACAAAATCAAAGGGCTGCCGGGATTTTACAAACGCTTCCAATGGTTTCAGCAGCATCGCAAGGACCTGAATCACCAAATCTCGCACTGCGAAAGTGGCGCCACCGATTCGCATCGTCATTTTCTGCTGGCCATCCCTTCGCGGGAAAGACTGGCCCGGATGCTGCGCTATATATTGGATGAAACCGAATTTCTCTCGCCGCATGGCATCCGTTCCCTTTCCAAATTCCACAAGGACCACCCGTATGTTTTTGAAGCCGGTGGCGCGAAACATCGGGTGGATTATGAACCGGGGGAATCCACCACGGGGTTGTTTGGCGGCAATTCAAATTGGCGCGGCCCCATCTGGTTCCCGATCAACTATCTCGTCATCGAAGCGCTGGAGCGCTACCACCATTTCTATGGCGATTCCTTTACGGTCGAATATCCCACCGGCTCCGGGAACAAGATGGATTTGAAAACGATTGCCCGCGAACTTCAGGCGCGTCTGGCGGGCCTCTTTATGCCGGACCAATCTGGCGCCCGTCCTTGTTCTGGTGGCGACCCTCGTTTCTCCCAGGACCCACATTGGCGGGATTTGGTTCTATTCCACGAATTCTTTCACGGCGACACCGGCAAAGGCCTCGGTGCCAATCATCAAACCGGATGGACAGCGCTGGCCGTCCGTAGCATTGAAGATCTCGCCCGCCGCAGGGCCAGGCTGGCCAGCCCCAAATAGTCCGAACCTTACAACCGATTCAACGCGCCGAGCACCGCTTTAATCGACGCGCCTTCAATGTTCGTGTCCACCGCCGCGCCCCAGCGCGATTTGCCATCGGCGAGCTTGATCTGGATATACGCAATCGCGGTCGCTTCCTCGCCCGCGCCCAAAGCGTGTTCCTTGTAATAAGCCACCTCGAACTTCGGCGCGCCCGCCGCCTGCAACCCATGCACAAATCCCGAAATCGGCCCATTGCCTTTGCCGTCAAAGGAGACCTTCTTTTCGCCTCGCTGCACCGCCCCATGACACCGGATTGCCTTGGCCCCGCCGGCGTCAACAGCCGGCTCCGCGCTGAATTCCAGCAGCTTCCACGGCGACTCGCGCTCGATATACTCGCGCCAAAACATCTGCTTCAAATCGGCGGCGCTCACTTCCCGTCCAAGCCGGTCCACCTCTTCGTTCGCGATCGGCCCAAACTCGCGTTGCATGTCCTTCGGCAGTTCAATGCCAAATTCGCTCTCCAGCAAATACGCCACGCCGCCCTTCCCGGACTGACTGTTCACGCGGATCACCTCGTGGTATTCACGCCCGATGTCGTTGGGATCAATTGTGAGATACGGCACATCCCAATATGGGCGCTGACCATTCTCGCCTTCCGCCAATCCCTTCTTGATCGCATCCTGGTGTGAGCCGCTGAACGCGGTGAAAACCAGTTCGCCCGCATACGGCTGCCGCGCCGGCACCGTCATGCCCGTGCAATTTTCATACACCCGGCGAATCGCATTTAAGTCCGAGAAATCCAACCCGGGATGAATGCCCTGCGCATACAGATTCAACGCCACCGTAACAATATCCAAATTGCCGGTGCGCTCGCCGTTCCCAAAAAGCGTCCCTTCCACGCGGTCGGCCCCGGCCAGCAAACCCAATTCCGTCGCCGCCACTCCCGTGCAACGATCATTATGCGTATGCAGGCTGACGATCAGCGACTCGCGGTTCTTGATGTTCCGGCACATCCATTCAATCTGGTCCGCATACACGTTCGGCATCGCCACTTCCACTGTGTCCGGCAAATTCAAAATCATTTTCCGTTCCGGCGTGGGCCGCCAGACTTCCATCACCGCCTCGGAAATTTCCTTCGCGAACTCCACTTCCGTGGCGCTGAAACTCTCCGGCGAATACTGGAGCATCACCTCAGTCCCCTTAAGCCGCGGGAGGCGTTCCTGGATCCATTTCGCGCCCCGCACCGCCACCTGGATAATTTCCTCCTTCGACATCCCGAACACCACGCGACGTTGCGCCGGGGAAGTTGAATTATAGAGATGAATGATTGCCCGCTTTGCGCCGACTAGCGACTCAAACGTCCGCTCAATCAAATCTTCCCGCGCCTGCACCAGCACCTGCAACCACACGTCAGCGGGCGCGCGATTTTCTTCAATCAACCGCCGGTTAAACGCAAACTCGGTATTTGATGCCGACGGAAAGCCAACTTCGATTTCCTTGAACCCGCATTTCACCAGCGTTTGAAATAATTCCAGTTTCTGCCCCACGTTCATCGGCACGGCGAGGGCCTGGTTGCCATCGCGCAAATCCACGCTGCACCAGCGGGGTGGGGCGGTCAACACGCGGCCCGGCCAGCGACGGTCGGCCAACTGCACCGGCGGAAATGCGCGATACTTGGTGGATGGATTCTTCAGCATTTTGTAATTGTTGTTATTGCCTTTGGACGGTCGGGTAAACAAAAAACCCCACCGCCCTTCGGCAGTGGGGTTTTTGAAAGTCTCGTGAGCAAATCAAAACCCGACCGCCGCGCCGCTAAGCAGCAGCGCATTCAGTAGCAGCAGTCGAGCATTCAAATTGCCATTCACAACTTCACCTATAATCGACTGGCCCAAACCGGTCAAACTGAATTTTCCCGGCCTGGCTACTCTAAAAACGCCGCGTGCACCGCTTTCATCGCCTGCTCGCCCTTCGTCAATTCGATGACCACGGAAATCTTGATTTCGCTCGTCGAGATCATTTCGATGTTCACCCCTTCGCGCGCCAGCGTCTCAAACATCTTCGCCGCCACGCCCGAATGGCTCCGCATCCCCACGCCCACAATCGACAGCTTGCCGATGTTCTCATCCGCAATCGCTTCCCGATACCCAATCTCCGCCTTGAACCCGTCAATGACCTTGCGGGTCTTAAGCAGGTCGGGTTTATCGATGGTGAACGAAAGATCCGTCGCCGGCTTGCCTGCGCCATGGCTGATGTTTTGCACAATCATGTCCACATTGATGGACGCATCGCCGAGGGCCTTGAAGATGCGCGCGGCCACGCCCGGTTGATCCGGAACGGCCACCAGCGTGACCTTGGCCTGGTGTTTATCAAGCGAGACGCCGCGTATCACGACATCTTCCATGTTCTTCGTTTCTTCTTTCACAATGGTTCCTGGGTTGTCGTTCAGGCTCGAACGCACTTCAAATATTACGCCAAAATTCTTCGCGAACTCCACCGACCGGGATTGCATCACCTTCGCTCCTAGGCTGGCGAGTTCCAGCATTTCATCGTACGAAATCTCATCCAGTTTGCGCGCGCCCGGCACGATGCGCGGGTCCGCCGTGTAAACTCCATCCACGTCGGTATAAATCTGGCACAGGTCCGCCTTGAGTGCCGCCGCCAGCGCAATGGCCGTCAGGTCCGAACCGCCGCGTCCCAGCGTCGTGATGTGTCCCGCCGAAGTCTGCCCTTGAAAGCCCGCCACAATGACCACGTTTCCCGCATCGAGCAGCGCATGCACCTGCTTCGGTGCAATGTGCTGAATCTTTGCCTTCGTGTGGACATCATCGGTCACAATGCCCGCCTGCGAACCGGTCAGCGAAACCGCCTTCAAGTCGAGTGAATGCAGCGCCATCGCCGTCAGCGCAATGGTCGTCTGCTCGCCGGTGGCCAGCAGCATGTCCATTTCCCGCTCGGTCGGCAGCGGCATGATTTCCTTGGCCAGCTTGATCAAGTTATCCGTCACCCCGCTCATGGCCGATACCACCACCACAATCTGGTCGCCTTTCGCGCGATACTTCGCCACGCGCTTGGCCACATTCTTGATGCGCTCCGGGTTGCCCACCGAACTGCCGCCATATTTTTGAACGATCAACGCCATAAAATTACTTTGACGCGCATTGGCCATCCGCCCGGCCCGCGTGCTGTTCGATCAGGTAACTCCTGAACTTCTCGTAATCCGCATCCATATGGTCAAAATCTTCGGGCATTTTGTTCCTCGCCTCCATCGCCGCCGGCACATCGGGGGAAAAGCCAATGGTCTTTTCAATTTCTTCGGGAAACTTTGCCGGGTTTGCGGTTTCCAAAATCACTGCCGGCGCCTTTTCCGGGGCTTCAGCGGCGAGCCAGTCCAGATAGCCACGCCACGCGACTGCGCCATGCGGTTCGAGGAGCAATTGATATTTTGTCCAGACTTCCTGAATCGTTTCGCGCGTCCGTTCGTCCGAGACCGAGCTCGAAAATAAGTCCCGGCGCATCGCGGCGAGGTCCGGCGCTTGATGGATGCGGCCCGTTTCGTCCATGCGTCCCCCATACACCGCCACCAGCCGCGCGAGATTGCTCGCATGGCCCACGTTCATCGCGTTGGAAACGG
>JAQGPA010000080.1 GCA_028293325.1 Pedosphaera sp.
CGGCATTGTCAACGCCCACCTCTGGGAATTTCCCAACTTCGAATTCCCCACGGCTCCGGGCGCCAGCGATCTCAATCACGCCGCCGAAACGCTCTTTGGGCAAGCACCCCAATCCACCCGCCCGCTCTGCACCGTCAAGCACACCATCACCCGCTATCGCATAACGCTTACCGCTTTTCATACTGCTCTGCCCAACGCCGCGGGTCGCGCCCAAGCCAAATCACGCTGGTGCACTCTGGCTGAAATGCAAAAACTCCCCTTTCCCAGCGCCCACCAAAAAATCCTAAAACACCTCGTGCAAATAACCGTCCCAGCCTGATCAATACATCTGTCCCGATTAGAAAACCCGCACTCGCCCGCTGGACCACGATCAGAATGTGCCGACCGGCGTCGGCGGACTTACAGGTGTCGGAGGGCTGACCTGAGTTGGAGCACTGACCGGCGTTGGCCGACTTACTGGGGTTGCGGTATTAAATGGATCCCCAGTATCAGGCAGAGTTAAATCGCCACCCATGGGTGTGTCCCCGAGGTTCGGTGGCATGAAATTACCACTCATGGCCGGATTACCCGTATCGGGAGGCGTCAGATTTTCTCCAAAAGGAAAAGGTGGTCCCGGTGAAATATTACCTATATTCGCCTCGGCGTTCACCCCGAGCACAGGGCCTCTCGTTGCTATTCCAAAGATGTTCACCGATTTAGCGTCCCGTCTAAAACCTCCTCTCCCTGCCCGGGTGTCACCCACAAAACCACCCGTTGCCGCTCCGGTTCTAAACGAAGCTCCCGGCCCTGATCCACCTGTGGCCGCTCCTGGATTGACTTCCGCGCCAGGCCCGAAACCGCCCGTTGCCGCACCTGGATCGACTTCCGCGCCAGGCCCGAAACCACCCGTTGCCGCCCCCGGATTGGGTATATTCCCCGGCCCCGGACCGCCTGTCGCCGCTCCGGTGTGGGCCCCTGGTCCACGAACCCCGGCCACACCTCCACCATAAGCACTTCCCACCGTCAACAGTGCCGTGGCACCGATAATGATTATGAATTGTTTCATAAGGCTCCTTTTTGTTTGGATTTCATAGAATATGAATCGGCACATTTTCCGCGTCGATTTCTCACCTTCAACCTCCATTTCCTTCTCTAAAGCTAAATCCATAATCCAAAACCGCAAATTCCCAACCCGCCTCCCGCCCCCTTAATCTTGCACCCACGCTCAATCCGGTATTATCTTCCCTAACTGCAATCCAACTGGCCACACCCTCTCCAGCATAGGAATTGCTATGATGGACCCGACGCGAAGCCATTAAAACCGCCACCCTCGCCGGCAACCCTCCCGGCCTGATTCGAGTCGCTGCGTCATTGTGGATTATCCATTCCATCGTTTGGAGCGATTCCATTTATTCCCCCGCTGCCATTGAATTGATTTCCGCGTCTCTCTTGCAAACTATGTGCGCCGCCCCTGTGATTCAGCTGGCTCGCTCCATTTCCCCTGAATGGCGTTCCAAAAGTTCTGTTAGGCGCTGCTGGTGGATCAACGGGTGATTGCGGAATCATCGGCGGTCCACTGTTGGGAGGATCCCCGGTATCCGGCGGTGTGAAATCGCCGCTCGTGGATGGCGGGCCAACGCTCGGCGGCGTCAAATCTCCACTGGTGGCCGGCTCGCCATTATCCGGCGGCGTGAGATTGCCACCGGTGGGTGTATTCCCGATATTAGGCACAGTCAGATTCCCGCTCGTGGGCGGCGTTCCACTGCTCGGTGGTGTTAAATTGCCGCTCGTGGGTGGATTGCCAGTCGCAGGCAGTGTAAGATTGCCCCCGGTAGGTACTCCCGGTTGCATGTTCGGTTTCGTCCCAGTTCCTCTGCCGATCGCGGATCCACTATAAACGTGACTTGCCGCCAAAAGCACAACAACTCCGACGACCATGATAAATTGTTTCATTCTGCCCTCCTCTTCCAACCGTAAATCCAAAATCCAAAATCGCAAATTCTCAACTCGCCTCCCGACCACTTAATCTTGCCACCCACGCTCAATCCGGTATTCTCTTCCCGAACTTAAATCCAACTGGCCACCCTCTCTCCAATATAGGAATTGCTAATATGATGACCCGACGCGAAGCCATTAAAACCGCCACCCTCGCCACTGTTGCTTTTGCCAACCTACTCCCAGCCTTGGCTGCCGACTCTGCCTCAACCCCCGTTGACGTTGCCACCGCCACCGCTCCGTTTTCTCTGCCACCCCTGCCTTATGCATTCGATGCCCTCGAACCCCACATCGATGCCCGCACGATGGAGATTCACCACGACAAGCATCATCAAGCCTACATCACCAATCTCAACAAAGCCCTCGCCGGCCACGCCGATCTCGAAAAGCAGACCCTCGTGGAACTCCTCACTAACCTGAAGGCCCTGCCCGACAACATCCGCACCGCCGTACAAAATCAGGGCGGCGGTCATTACAACCATTCCCTCTTCTGGCCCATGATGAAAAAGAACGGCGGCGGCGAACCCAAGGGTGAACTCGCCAGCGCCATCGATAAAAAATTTAAAAATTTTGCCGGCTTCAAAGATGAATTTACCAAAGCCGCCACTGGGCGCTTCGGCAGCGGTTGGGCCTGGCTCGTCCTGGATGCCAACAAAGACCTCAGCATCGAATCCACCGCCAATCAGGAT
Organism: Pedosphaera sp.; assembly: GCA_028293325.1. Taxonomy (GTDB): domain Bacteria; phylum Verrucomicrobiota; class Verrucomicrobiia; order Limisphaerales; family Pedosphaeraceae; genus JAQGOT01. Next base: position 2,664 of record JAQGPA010000080.1, read on the forward strand.
TCCCCCATCATGGCCGGCAAATCCCCGCTCCTCGGCATCGATGTCTGGGAGCACGCCTATTATCTCAAATATCAAAACCGCCGTCCCGATTACATCGCGGCTTTCTTCAACGTCATTGATTGGGACTTCGTCGCCGACCGCCATCACAAATTTTCCGCCTGACATCGCCGAATCATTAACCGCCACCTGCCATCAATCTTATGAGTTCTCCCATGTCTCGCCGCCAAGCCGTCCGCCAGCTTGCCACCGGTGCGGTTCTCGCCACCGCCACTGCCGCCCTCCCGTCGCGCCTTGTCGCCGCCGACGCACCCGTCGCTACGCCGCTCAAAGGCCACATCAATCACTCCGTCTGCCGCTGGTGCTACAGTAAAATTCCGCTCGACGACTTTTGCAAAGCCAGCAAGGAAATGGGCATCGCCTCCATTGACCTCATGACCGTGGATGATTTCCCGACGCTTAAAAAACACGACCTCATTTGCGCCATGGTCACCGGCACTCCCGGCGGCATTGCCGACGGCCTCAACCGCCTGGAGAACCACGACAAAATCATCGAATTCTTCGAGCAGACCATTCCCAAAGTCGCTGACGCCGGTTACCCGAACATCATTTGCTTCTCCGGCAACCGCAAAGGCATGAGCGATGAAGTCGGCCTGCAAAATTGCGCCACCGGCCTCAAGCGTATCACCAGCCTCGCCGAGAAACACAACGTCACCCTCTGCATGGAACTCCTCAACAGCAAGCACAACCACAAGGATTACATGTGCGACCGCTCTGACTGGGGCGTCGAACTCTGCAAACAAGTCGGCTCCGATCGCTTCAAGCTTCTTTACGACATCTACCACATGCAAATCATGGAGGGCGACGTCATCCAGACCATTCGCGACCATCATCAATATTTCGCCCACTACCACACCGGCGGCGTCCCTGGCCGTAATGAACTCAACGAAACCCAGGAACTGAATTACCCCGCCATCATGCGCGCCATCGCCGACTCCGGCTTCAAAGGCTACGTCGCCCAGGAATTTCTTCCCAAAGCCGATCCCCTCACCTCCCTCAAACAAGCTATCCAAATCTGCGACGTCTAACCCGCGTCCCCGCATATACATTTCCACGCCAAGGACACTCATCGTCCAATGCGGCTTATTCTCCTCCTCACACTGCCGTTCCCTATGGTGCCCGTGCGGAAGCACCCATCATTGACTGTTTAGGGAAAAACCCCTTTACTAACGCGCAAATGGTTCCGCTGCTTATACTCACCCTGACCGGAACATCGCCGCACCGTTTCACCCATTTTTTGTAATGAAGAAACTGCCCACGCCTCTCGACCTCAAAAAAGTCAAAGTCTATCCCCTGGCACAACGGCTTAGCGAAAGCGCCCTCGACGAAATCCTCATCGACCCCGATTCCGCTCCGCCTCGTTTGCCCGACGCCCTCCTTCAATCCGTCCGCGAATGCGCCCGCAACATCGCCAGCGCCCACAAACGCCGCGCCAGCGTCATGCTCCTCTACGGCGCGCACCTCATTAAAAACGGCGGCGCGCGCATCATCAACCGCATGCTCGAGTTTGGCTGGCTCACCCACCTCGGCACCAACGGCGCCGGTGCCATTCACGATTGGGAATTCTCCTTCCTCGGCCGCTCCACCGAAAGTGTCAAAGCCAACGTCGCTACCGGCACATTCGGCACTTGGAACGAAACCGGCCGTTTCACCCAGCTCGCCCTCCTCGCCGGCGCGTTGCGCGAAGAAGGCTATGGCGGCAGCCTTGGCCGCTTCATTATGGAGGACGGTGTTACCCTACCCACCCCCGATTTTTTGTCGGGCCTCGTGCGCTCGGAACCAACCCATTACCTCACGCCTGCCCGCGCTGAACTCCTCCAGGCCATGCTTGTCCACCAACTGCGTGGCGACCGCATTGAAGTCCCGCATCCCTGGAAGGAATCTTCAGTCCTCGCTAACGCGTTCCGCTTCGGCGTCCCCCTTACCGTCCACCCCGGCATTGGCTACGACATCATTGCCAACCATCCCATGTTCAACGGCGCCGTCATCGGCCGCGCTGCGGACATCGATTTTCGCCTTTTCGGCGCCGCCGTCGACAATCTCGACAACGGTGTTGTCCTCTCCGTCGGCTCTGCCATCATGGCCCCGCAAGTCTTCGAGAAAAGCATCAGTTGTGTGAACAACATCCGCCTGCAAGCCAGCCGCGGCATCGTCCACGGCCACTCTATTTATGTCGTGGACATCCAGGACGGCGGCAACTGGGACTGGACCAAAGGCGAACCCCCCAAGGAAAATCCCGCGTACTATCTCCGCTTCTGCAAAAGCTTCTCCCGCATGGGCGGCAGGATGAATTATCTCCAAAGCGACAACGTCACCTTCCTCCACCACCTCTACCATTTGCTGAAGTAGCCACGCCGCGTCCGGGTTCGGAGTTCAAGGATTAATGAATCGAAGCAAAAAGATCATTCAGATCGTCCTGTCAGCAGTTTTTCTGCTCTGCGTCTTTTTTGATGCGTGGGAATTTGCGCCTGCGCTCAAAAAGTTTTTTGATATTACTGAAGCCGTATGTTTTATCATCGTTATTGGAATTTTGATTCAATCTAAAATGTCCAAAAACAAGGATGAAAATTTGATTAAGACGGAACCCTCTCTTTATGACCGCTATTGGAAATTTTATTCCTTTCTCCTTAGAGTCGTTGCACGTCTTTTTATTTTGTGGGGAATCATCATATTACCATTTGCAGTTCAGGAAATGATGGACAGAAGCAAACCGACGAACAGATCTGATGGGCTGGAAGGTATTGGCATGTGTTTGGGCGGCATTATTCTTGGCTTCCTGATACTCAAAGTTGGGAAGATGAAGGATTAATCACTCCCGAGTTTGTTTGTGGCAGTATGTATGCGCAAGCGCCCGACGGAAGGTATTCGCTCGCGGCCGGGCGCATACGTCACGCCAATTGCCACTTGAAACTGAATCCTAAAAAACTTCCCCCTGCTCGGAGATATTATGAGTTCTCTCCCAACATCCTCACTTCCCGCTGTGGGAATGGAATCTCAATCTTCTGCGCGCGGAATCTTTCAATGATCGCCTGATACAACTCCGCCCCCGCCGGGCCAAAATCCGCCAATGCCGTCCACGGCTTCACCGCAAACACGATGGAAGAATCCGACAGCGAACTAATGCCCACACCCGGCGCTGGGCTCGTCAACACGCGCGGATTACTCTTCAAAATTTCCTGCAACACCGCAATGGCTTCCGTCGGGTTGGTGCCGTACGCCACCCCCACCGACAAATCCAATTGGCGAATCACGCCGTAGTTATGCAAAATCTCACCCACAATCTTGCGATTCGGTATCACCACGCTCGAAAGATCCGTATGGGTCAACACCGTCGAAAATAATTCAATGTTCCTCACCTGCCCATGCACCCCGGCCAGCTCGATATATTCCCCCACGCGAAACGGTTTCGTAAAAATAATCGTTAATCCGGCCACTATATTGCTCAACACCCCCTGCATTGCCAAACCAATCCCCACACCCGCCACCCCAATGCCGGCCACCAGCGTTGTGATGGGAACCCCAAACCTGTCCAACGCCATCACCAGCGTGAACGCCATCACCATCAGCCTGGCCACACGCACCAGCAGGTTTCGCACGGGCGGCTCCATGTGTTGCTTCTCCAGCCACCCTTGCAGCACCTTCCCCACCCAGCGCGCCACCAGCAGCCCAATGATTAGAATAATGACCGCCCCGACCACCTGCATCCCGTAATCGGTGGAAAAATCAATCAGCTTTTGTTTCAAATGCTCCACGTTGGAGTTGACTGAATTAACCGCTGCACTGACCGCGTTGGTGGAATCCATATAAAATTATTTTAGCTTTTGCTGTCTCTGCTGTCTTCAAATACCTGACAAACCGGACACCGCACTTAACTAGAATAGCAACCCGCGGCCCTCAATCAATTCTGAATTACTGGCGCAAAAACCGCTGCCGGCTTCGGCGCTCCCAGCGTAACCCCGTCCAACTTGATGCATGAACTCTTCAGTATCGGCTTGATCTGCGTGACAACCGGAAAAATCAATCGAGGTTTCATTTCCGTTGAATAAGCGGTTTTCAATTATTTATAACAGCTCACCCCAAACTCCAATTCAATTCAGCCGCACACACCGGAGTTGACGGAACTGTGTTTTTTGCGCAGGTTGCTGGCTGATGACAGCCAGGAAGTTTCTCAAATGGATAATTCTCCTCGTGATTGCGGGCAACCTCGCGCTCATAGCCGTCATCTTTTTGGGCGGCAGCAAGCCAGCGCTCGTCGTGCCCTTGCCCAATCCCAACGGCTACGCTGATTTCGTCAAAGCCGGTGGCTTGGTTGACATTAGAGCGAACGATTACACCAACCTCTCCCACGAGCAACTATCCGCCCAACTTGCCATCAACGCTCCCGCCCTCAGTGCCTTGCGCGCTGGTTTGACCCACCAAACCCGCGTACCCGTTGAATATACTACCAATTACGTGGATCAGCTGATGCCCAAGATCGGCCAATTTAAGCAACTTGCCATCGCTCTGGCCGCTGAAGGTCGCCTCGCTGAATTGGAAAACCGCAACAATGATGCCGCCCACACTTATCTTGAAATTATTCAATTCGGTCATGAATGCGCCCGTGGCGGCCTTTTGTTGGATCACTTGGTCGGCATCGCCGATCAAAACATCGGTCTGGCGGCTTTTGAACACATCCGGACCAACCTGGATGCCGCTGAATGTCGCGAAACCGTCCATAAATTGACCGCGCTCGAAGAAAGCCGGGAGTCAGCTGCGGAAATCATGAAGTTGGAATCAGATTGGTCCCGTCAAATATCCTCATTGAATCAGCGGATTGCTGGGATGATCATGGCCCGCTCTTCAGATCCTCTAAAGCCGATGCGCCAAAGGTTTGAGACAAAGTATAATGGCACACGCCGTCAAGCACTCGTCCTTACAATCAATCTCGCCGCCCGCGCCTACACCTTGGAAAAGGGCTCCCCGCCAAAAACCATCAACGACCTCGTCCCCGACTACCTCAAAGCCATCCCCAAGGACCCCACCACCGGCGCGAATATGACCCTCGGCGAAGTTTATTCCCCGCGGTAAACGCACTTCGCCGTGCAGGTCTCCGCCACGACCACTTCCACCAACTCCGGCAACTTCGGCTTCAGCCGACGCCAAATCCACGCTGCCACAATTTCACTCGTCGGATTCTCCAGCCCCGGAATTTCATTCAAATAATGGTGATCCAGCTTTTCCCACAGCGGCTTGAATGCCTCGGAAATCTTGGCGTAATCCATCAACCAGCCGAGCTTTGGATCGCACTCCCCGGCCACGACAATCTCCGCCTTGAAACTGTGCCCGTGCAACCGCCGGCACTTATGCGCCTTCGGCAAATGCGGCAATAAATGCGCCGCCTCAAATTGAAACGTCTTCCGTAATTCCATTCTCATAAAAATAAACTTAAAACCAAACCGCGCCGCCCCGCGCCAAAACCTAAAAGGCGACCACCGCTTCCTTCACCCTCGCCCGTCGGACGGGAGAGGGCCGGGGTGAGGGTCCCCAATTCTTTCAAATCGTCCTCGTCGTCGATCTCTTCCCAATCTTTCTTCCTCTACACTATATCTGCCCGCCCAGCGCTCTCACTGCTCCCAATCCGTCCACGTCACCAAATCCCCCAAACTCGGACGCCCATCGTGCCGCCACGTCAACGGCGGACTCTGCATCCGCCCCAACGGACACACCCGCGTCACTCCCCAGTGTCCCAATTGCGTGACTAATTCCGTGGATTTTTCCTCCGTCGCCGCCAACCCCACCGTGGAAACGCTTCCCCGAACGCTGTCGGCGCTTTGCAACGCCTCGGTCAAATTCCCAACCCCCTTCACATAAATAAACCGGTTCAGGCATGAAAGTTGAAACATCGGATCCGCCTCGTAAATGACCGTCCACGCCGTCGAGTTTTCGCTGCACCAATGCCGCGTCTCCGGCGAGTGCGCCGCCCGAATTTCATAAAACGCCCGCTTGGACGCAATTACCGCCGCCGATTCCGCCGGCAACTCTCCGCGCGGCTCCGCTTGCTCGCGCCGCCCCAATTCCCCCGCCAACTGTTCCGCAAAAAGCTCCGGCGATATCGCCCCGCCGTTCTCGACGTATATAACATGCGGCGAAAGGCATCCCACTTGATCCCACGCCACCACGTCCGCCGCCGCTGCGGCTACAATCTTTTTGGGACTGAACCCCGACAACGCCTCCTGCGTGATATAAGCGAAACTCACACGATGCCCATAAGCCAGAAACCGCGTCCGTGCCGGAACTTGTCGCCGAATGGCCGCGAGCGTTTCATCGCTCCCGGTGGCCGTGACACAATCCGCCTCTTTGAAAAGCGCCGTCTCCAAATGCGCGCTGCCGCCGCGCCAACTCGCAACTTCCAAGCACGCGCCCAGCTTGGGATCTGCCGCATAAAGCGAATGCGCAAACAACCGCGGCAGGAACGTTGCCCCACTGGAACACTTCACGAACTGCGCCGAGCGCGTCAGCACGCCCAGCACAATGCTCATAAAAGTGGGATTTGGAATCCGCCCCGCCGTGATGTGCACGAGGAATTCTGGTCCGCTGGCCAGCGCCGCTCGTTGCAACTTTTGCTCCGCCGTTGAAGCGACCGGGCTGTCCAATCGTTGAAGATGTCCAATGTCCTGCACCAACAACGCCTGAAGATTCTCTCCCGTCAATTCGCGAAAAAACCCATCCAGCCCCGCCGCCAGCGTTGCTGCTGAAAATCCCGTCTCCTTCGGTCCCTGCTCCAGCGCATACTTGCGAAATGGATAATCCGCCTCCAGCCAATTCTCCGCCGTCCCGCTCAACAACCGGATCAGCGACGCCGTCGTGCGCTGCACCATGTAAGTTTCGCGATTGCGCTTGAGCGCCTGGCACGTCTCTTCGATCATCGTCCCGGTCAGGACAGCTTCGGGCGGCAAGTCCGCCAAAAAATAATTGGGCAGGTTCATGGGCTGATAGATTCTGGACTCGCTATCGTCGGTTTCAACACCTCAGTTGCCACATGTCCCTCCAAACCTTCCCGTTTGCGAATCGCATGCAGACACGGCAGCCCGGCCAGCGAGAGCAACACCAGCAACGCCAACCCGCCGTATATCGGATAGTAACTCTCCGGCGACGCTGCATTCAGCCCCATTTTTTTCACCACCACGCCCATCGCCCAATGCGCCAAATTGCCGAACAATCCGCCTGCAGTGATGAAAAGACCAAAGACCCTTCCCCGCACGGCATCCGGCACTGATTCCATGATCGCCGCCTCAATCACCGGATAGCTCGCCATGAAGAAAAACCCATACGCCATCAACACCGGGAACATCCAACCTTTCGGCACATGCGGAAAGAGAACGATCATCGCCACCGCGCCCAGCAACAGCATCACCGCCCAGCGAATTCGCCCGCCATCGCTCAGATGACCAAAGAGCGGATTGCTGACTGCGGAGGCCAGAAAAATTCCTGAAATCACGAGCCCGGTGGTTCTCGGATTGAATCCCCGCGCAGTCTGCAGAAACAGAGAGCCCAGGCTCCCCATGCCCGACCCGGCAAAGTCTCGGAGGCTGAATGCAACTGCGGCGGCGAGAAAGAAAAACCACAAACTTGCCGTCGGAAATAGCTTTTCCTTCGTCACCCGCTTCACGCCGGGCGCCGGACCGCGCTCCTCCTGTGCGAGCCAGTAAAACACACCCGCAAAGATGCAACCGAGCACTCCAAGTTCCACCACCGGCGCGCGCCAACTCCCGGACATCTCCGCGCGCCAACCTGTGTAGATGGGACTGACAAAAAAGCCCACGCTTGCCCCAATCGCGGTAAGTCCCAGGGCCTTGCCGGTCTTGGCCGGATATAATCGCGCGACCAACGCCGTCGCCGCCGGATGATAAAAACTCCCGCCAAACCCCGCCAATGCCACGCTCAATAATGCGTATGGATAATTCGGAGCCCATCCCAGCCCAATAAAACCCAGGCCGTTAATCGCCAGCCCCACCGCAAGTAATTTCTTTCGGCTGACCCGATCCGCCAGCACCCCCATCGGATAACTCGGCACAAAATATGCAATCCCCATTACTGTCACCAGCAAGGTCGCCTGTTCAACTCCCGCCAGCTTGAGATCTTTTTGAATCAGCAGATACAGCGGAATCAGCGCCATCTGATACAGATGCGTAAAACCATGCAACACCCCGGAAAGCCAGAGCGTCCTTACCCTATGATTTTGCTCATCACTCATCGCATCATCCTAAACATACCGACAAAACATACGATCTCGTTATCAACATCTATAAATTAAACACTCATCAACGAACATCCGCGCGGCTCCGCCAACGTCGCCCGGCCAATCAACTCAAACCCACTGCCTCGGCGAATTCCCAAATCCTCCGTTTGAATCGCCATGACCGAACGAACATTCGCCAGATCAAAAACTCGAATCAATCCTGTTTCCCCTTCGCCAACTTCCCTCCCCGTTTCCGGTGACACCACCTGCACCCTCGCCCAGGGCGGAAACTGAAATACTCTCCGCTGCACTCCGCGCTCCGCACTCAGCACTTCCCGATCGTAGGCTTGTGAACTCAGCTCACTCATCCCGTATTCACAAACGATATTCTGCGCCGCCACGCCGAGCCACTGCGTGATCAACGAGTGCAGTTCCGCTTTGGGCAGACTCCGCGAACGTCCTTTGTAACCGCCCGTTTCCAATACCCGTGAACCTATTGGCAAATGCAATCGCTCTCCCACTTCCGCCAAATAATCCAGTAGATGCACAAAACTGAACGCCGTACCCAACAGCCTCACCGGACGCTTCACTGTTATCGCCTCGCGCAACAACTCCACCGTCCGCTCCAAATCCAAAGTCCACGATCCATCACCTTCAACCCGCCCCATAAAAAATGTATCCGCCGCCGCGAATTTCCGGCCAACCGCATCAAACATATGCGCCAGGGATGAATGTGGCGCCTGCTCGGCTGTCGGCGTGAGCATAATAAACCTCAACCCCCGCGCACCCACATGCGTCTCAAACCACGGCAATAACGATGCTTCATAAATCGCGAGCGATTCCGCATTGTGAAAATGTCGGCTCGGACGCTCCCCCGTTGTCCCGCTCGAATGAAAAACACGCGTACGCTCCGCCTCTGGCAAACTGGTCACTTCAAATTCCTTAAACGCCGCCGTCGCCACTGCTGGGATGCTCCGCCAATCCGCAACACTTTCCGCCGTCACCTTACGGGCCTGGCAAAAAGTTCTATAAGCCGGATTGCCCTCCCTCTGAAGCCCAAAAAGTTGCGTCGCGAGTTCCTGGAATTGCTCTTCAGCATTCGACGCAGTGAGTTCGCCGGAGGAATTCTGGCGAATAAAGTCGCGCAAACGCGCGGCGTATGTGGAAAATGTTAAACGTTCAGTCATGCGGTTTTGCCGGTTACATATTGGCTGGTTTTCCGCTACAGCCAACATCAGTGTCGAATGACTGGTAACTATTGTCGAGGGATAAAATGGCTGCCTGGCTGGCCAATGAAGCTTGGCCATGGGTCGCTAATCTCGGCCATCTGCTACCGAGAAGTTTGAAAATCAGCCCGCTGCCGCAACTCTCTAGCTGTACAAGCTCTCTTTCTTGAACATCCGGCGGGCCTTGGTCAGGCCGCCAATCACGCCCCGCTTCATCGCATCCCCCACCTTCGATTTTCCCGGAGGCGTCGGCTTTAATCCCATCTTGCGCATATAATAATTCGCGCGATACAGGTTCGCCTTGACGAAGTTGCGGTAATGAAAATTGATGCTCAGCGAAATGGAAACCCCGCCGCCGTTCTTCACCCAATGCGGACAACCCACCGGCACATGCACGCCCGTGCCCGGCTTCAACAAATATTCCGTTGACCGGTTTTGATGCTGCTCCTTGTACGTCGCCGCGTTGTTATCCACCGTCCAGAATCGTTCCAACTCCTCTTCGGTAATCACCGTGCGATCATTTTTATCAAAAACGTAAATATATTTGTCGCCGCGAATTTGCAGCAGGATGTTGCACTCCCGGTCAATATGATAAGGCGTGACGCGTCCGGGCGAATTCAAAAAGAATATCGCGTCCTTCGCCTTCACGAACCGCTTGAAATCCAAGCCGCTCAATTTCTCCACTTCCGCCATGCAGTCTTCCAAAATCTTCAAGTAGGCCGGATCCTTCTGGATGTGCCGGATGATGATCCATGCGTTCGCCTGTTCCAACCGATTGAAAGCCTCCTCCACTGACAAACTCCGCGCGGGCGTCTGGTCCCACCGCTGGTTGATCTTGATATCGCCCATGTCGAAATAGATGTCCTTATTGTTCTCCTTTCGGGCCTGCACCAACTCAAACAACTTCTCGAACTTAAACAATGGATGGTCCGCCAGTTGGTGCTTGACCATGAAGCTGGTGCGGTCAAATTCGCGGCGGAAGGCCTGCTCATCAACATCCAGCAACCGCCCCGAAGCCTTGGGTTTTTCCATTGTGGTTTCCATAATCAGTTTCGCCGTTCTGTTTTTACTGCCGTGTGATTCGTGCCGCTGGAACCTAAAATAGCGGAAATTTTCGCTGCTGCTTTATGCGGATTATCGTTCTCTCGTATCGGCGTCATTTAAGCCATAAAAGGCCTGTTCTGCAAGTTTAAAGTGCTCCAAAACTTCTCCGTGTTAATACGTACCTCGCCTTCGGTAATCCCTCTGGCGCATTACCTTTTGACACTCAAACTTCACCAGCAAACTTGAACGCGCCCGCACAATAAACTCGACAAACCACGCCTTGAATCAGTAATAGTTATGGCATGAATGCGCTTACAAGCGACGCGCGAGGCTCTCATCTCGGTCTGGATTCCCAGGTGTTCCAACAATCCTTCGACCGCGAACCCTTTGGCATTACGCATGACCTGCACACGTTGGACATGTTCCAATTTGATTCGCTCCGCGCGCTAGCCAATGTTTACAGCCGCAACCCGCAGGATTGTTACGTGGGCACCAGCGCGGCCTCGGCCGGTTCCAAGTTTTACGCGCCCAATCACGTCGGCCTCGACCCTGCCGAAACCATGGACAAGCTGGACACCGGCGCTTACCGCATCTTGCTGAAGCGCCTGGAACGGCACGACAAACGATTCCGCAAATTACTCGACGACCTCTTCCACCAAGTCATTGAACAGCGCGGCGGGCTTAAGGGTGAACGTCTGGTGCGTTTGGAATCCTCGGTCTTTATCAGTTCCGCCGCTTCGACGACTCCCTTCCATTTCGACCCCGAAATCCAATTCTTTCACCAGATTTTTGGCGATAAGATTTATCACGTTTATTCACCGGCTACCGTCTCCGAGCCGGAACTCGAACGCTTTTATTTGCGCGGTGTCGTTGACATCGGCCAGGTTGACCTGAAGGGTCGCGACCCCAAACGCGAGAGCGTCTTCGCACTGTCTCCCGGCAAAGGTCTGCATCAACCCCAAAACGCCCCGCATTGGGTCGAGACCAAGGCCACCCGCTCCATCTCCTTTTCATTCGTCTTTGAGACGGACGCCACCCGCTCCGTTGGCCGCGCCCGTTCCTTCAATCATTACATGCGCAAGTTCGGAATTAAACCGGCCCAACTCGGAACTCATCCCGATCTTGATGCCTTTAAATCCGGCACCATGCGCGTCGTCATTCCCGCCCGCCAGGTCCTGGGCAAAGCCGTGCGCAAGGCGCTCCGCAAACCCTGACCTTTTTTTCGGGTTCTAACTGCGTTGAGTAAAATGCCGGCGTGCCATCCGGGAACTATTGCCAAATCTTTCCGTCCATAATTTCCTCAACTCACCTGGCGGAGTGAACTTGCCGGCCACGGTTTTGACGCCGTTGGTAAGAACTTGCTCTGCGACTATTTCCCTCGCCATTGGGTTGTGTGCTTTCTGTTCGCGGTCGGGACGAACGCCCGCCGCGTGAACTGCGAGGCAAAGGCTCGGGCGCTTCCTCCTCTTCCTCCCATTCCACCGGCTGGCTGCCGAAATTCGGCATTGCGGCCAAAGTATCGTCAGATGGCAGTTCGTAAACACGCGCAATGGATCCATACTTGCTCGGCTGCATTCGTCCGATGCTTGCCACCGAGTGCCGGACATCCTCCAGCCCGGTTGCCCACAACTCCTCCACCGTCGCGCGCGAGAAATCATAACCCTTGGAGTGCCCGGCATGCGAAAGACCGCGATTAGTCAGGCGCGCGATCGTCATCTCCCCGATGTCGCGTGCGGGCGCGAGTTTCTGCACGTCCGGATCATCCTTGAACGACGCCGGCAGCTTGGCCAACAACCGCTTCAGCGCACAGTGCATTTCCGCAAGTTTCCTGATCCGGTCGGTGTTGAAAGGTATCCTGCTCGCAAGGCGGATGTCCTTCTCCCGCCTGATTACCTCATCGATATCCTGCGGCAGATCCCCATCCGCCCGGAAAATGTCGATTTGCAGAACCAGCGCCCGCTCCCGCGGCAGGTTCTCCAGCACATACCAAAGCGGCGAATTGGACACAATGCCACCATCCCAATAGTACTCGCCATTGATCACCACCGGGGGAAGACCGGGCGCGACCGCTGGCAGCGAGCATTTGCTATGGATTTTTTCGCCTGATGCTGGCACAATATTCTCATGTCAGAAAAGAGTCTCACCGAGCTCACGCGGGATTTGCGCGGCCTCTATAACCGGGGTAACGATGCCATTCAGCGGGAGAACTACGATTATGCCATCGAACTGTTCACCCAGCTTCTGACCCAGGATCCATGTTTTTACGAATGCCGCAAGGCTCTGCGGTTGGCGCAGCACCGGAAAGCCGGTACGGCCAGCCGCGGATTTTTTAAAAAAGTCTTCAGCGGCGCAAATTCCTCCCCGCTGGTGGCCAAAGGACAGATGGCTCTGCGCAACAGTCCCCTCGAGGCGCTCCAAATTGCCGAGCAAATCCTCATGAGTGACGCCAACAGCACCGGCGGTCACCGACTCCTCGCCGAGGCCGCGCTGGCAGCCGACATGCCCCGAACGGCGATCATGTCACTGGAGGTGGTGGTCCGAAATATGCCCAAGGACAAATCGGCGAACATGCAACTGGCCGAAGCCCTGGCCAAAGCCGGCGAGCAAACCAAAGCCGAGAAGATTTATGCCGAGTTGCAAAGGGAATACCCGAACGACAACGATATCTTCATGGCGTTGAAAAATGTCTCCGCCAGTAAGACGATGGACGAAGGCGGCTACGGGGCGCTCGAAGGCGGCCAGGGTTCTTATCGCGATATTTTGAAGAACAAGGCGGAGACAGTTTCACTCGAACAGGAGAACCGCCAGGTCAAGACGGAAGACGTGGCCGAGCGGTTGATCCTCGAAAAGGAAGCACGGCTCAAAACGGAACCGACCAATCTAAAACTCCTGCGCGACCTCGGCGAGCTCTGCACGGAAAAAAACCAATTTGACCGCGCCCTCGGCTTTTATGAGAAAATCGTGGCCATCGATGGCGGCAACGATTCCTCGCTGCAACGCAAAATCGCCGAAACCAAAGTACGCAAGTTTGATTACACCGCGGCCCAACTCGATCCCGCCACGCCGGACTACGCGGAAAAGCTCGCCCAGATTAAAGCCGACCGCATCGCCTACCAATTGGACGAATGCCGCCAGCGGGCCGAACGGTATCCCACCGATCTGCAAATCCGCTTTGAGTTCGGTGTCTTGCTGTTCGAGACGGGCAAACTCAGCGAAGCCATCCAGGAATTTCAAAAAGCGATCAACAACCCGCATCGCCGCATCCAGGCCATGAATTATCTGGCGCAATGCTTTGCCCGCCGCGGTATGAATGACCTCGCCGCCAAGCGCCTGCAGGATGCCCTCAAGGAAAAACTCGTCTTGGATGATGAGAAGAAGGACCTGATCTACACGCTTGGTTCCGTCCTGGAAAAAATGGGCAAGCGCGAAGAAGCCATCGAACAATTCAAACTCCTCTACGAAGTGGACATCGGCTACAAGGACGTCGCCGCCAAAATCGACGCTTATTACGCGGGCAGTTAAGGCGTCCGTTATTTCTTATTTATCCCGCTGTAGCAAATAGGTAGCGAGTGCTTCCAACGCCACTGCCTTGCCGCCAAAAATCTTCAACGCCGCAAATGCCCGCTCCGTCAACTGCGTGGCAATCCGGCGGGATTTCTCCAGCCCAATGATCGCGGGATAAGTCGCCTTTTGCGCTGCCGTGTCTTTGCCGGCTGTCTTGCCAAGCTGCTCGCTGGTCTGGGTGACATCGAGGATGTCATCGATGATCTGGAACGCCAGTCCCACATTATAACCGAAATCGGTCAGTGCTTTGAGTTGAACCGCCGTGCAGTTGGCGCTCATGCCGCCGAGCCTCACGGCGCAGCAAAGTAGCGCCGAAGTTTTGCGTTCGTGAATATACTTGAGCTGGCTGACGGAGATCTTTTTCCCTTCCCCTTCCAAATCCGCGACCTGTCCGGCAATAAGCTGCAGCGATCCAGACGCTTTGGCCAATTCGAGAATGATGTCCTGGTGCGAATAACGTGGCCACGACCGGCACTTCGCCGCGATCTCGAATGCCTGCGTCAGCAATGCATCACCCGCCAGCACCGCAATGCCTTCGCCAAAAACCTTGTGGTTCGTCAACTTTCCCCGGCGATAATCATCATTGTCCATCGCGGGCAGGTCATCGTGGATGAGCGAATAGGTATGAATGCATTCCACAGCGCAGGCCAACGGCATCGCTTCCTGCTCTTTCCCCCCGCACGCCGCCGCCGCCGCCAAGCAAAGCGCCGGTCGCATCCGCTTCCCACCGGCAAAAAGCGAATAATGCATCGCTTTATGAATTGTCGCGGGTTTGGTCGCGGAACTGGGCAAAAACCGGCCCAAAGCTGCGTTGACCGCCATGGATTGGTTCTTCACATAGCCTTGCAAATCAAAAGGCTGCGACTTGCTGCTTCGAGGATTTTTGGCTTTGGCTGCTGGCACGGGCGGTTTTTTAAGGAAACTTTGCTCCGGACGCAAGCGCCGATTGGCGTTTTCGCCAAGTATTTTTCTGTTGCTTCCCGGTGCCGAAGGACTATTGTGTCCGACTCGGTTCGTTATCCAGAATTGAGAAACACTTTGAACGCTGAACTTTGTAAAAAAGCATTGGAGAAGGTTGGCAACCCCAACGTTCTGATTAACATCGTCTCCCGCCGCGTACGGCAATTGAACTCCGGTGGCGGAGCTATCAGCCGCCCGTTGATCGTTGACGTCGCCAACCTCGGCGCCGCGGACATCGCATTGCTCGAAATTATCGACGAAAAAATCGGCTGGGAAATGCCGGAAATCGTGGAATCCGAGCGTCCTTCCGCCACCAGCAAGAAGCGCAAGAAACAACACTGACTCGCGCTTACATTCATTTCTAGCTTGGCGACCAGCCGGAAGTTATCTTCTGGCTGTCTTTGTTTATGGCCGACATCCTGACCAACTCGAAAGCCCGCCACGATTACCATATCCTCGAAACTTTCGAGGCCGGTATTGTGCTCCACGGCACGGAGGTCAAGGCCCTGCGCGCCGGCAAAGGCCAGATCGCCGATGCCTTTGCCCGTGTGGAAAACGATGAAGTCTTCCTCCACAATGCCCACATTGATGAATATGCCCAGGGCAACCGCCAAAACCACCAGCCCAAGGCGTCCCGGAAACTTCTCCTCCACAAAACCGAGATCCGAAAACTCTTCGGCCTCGCCGCCGTCAAGGGCAATGCCCTTTTCCCTCTTTCCTTCTATTGGAAGAACGGTCGTGTAAAAGTCGCCTTGGCCGTCGGCAAAGGCAAAGTCGAGTTCGACAAGCGTGACGATTTGAGAAAACGGGAATCTGACCGGGAACTCAAACGCGCCACCATGCACCTGAAGAAGGGGAAATAATCTGCCTGTCGGAAAATAAAAAGGATGACGCCCTTTCGGAACGTCATCCTTAAATCGTTTGCCTCAGACTCGCTGAAGCCGCCCCAATCAGGCTTTTACTTCAGGCTTCTTCCAAGTCCGCTTCGGCGCTTTTACAACCAAACCCTTTTTGAGCGCGTTGGCCGTCACCCGGATATAACGAACTTCGCCGTTAATCAAGGCCTTGACGCGCTGAAGGTTCGGCATGAACCGGCGCTTGGTGATCGCCGTGATGTGCGTGCCGATGCCGCCCTTTTTCTTGGCTTTACCGCTGCGCCAGATGTGGCTGCCTTTAATCGAACCCGTGCCTGTTATTTCACAAATCTTTGCCATAAAATCATTTTCCCTTCAAAAGGAACGCAGAAGGTAGCAATCTAATTCACGGTTGCAAGTACTTTTTCCGTCCGGCAGGCCGTTTCCGCAGCTTTTTGCCAATCCTGAAGACCCCGTCAGTCTTCCCTTACGCCCCAAATGCGGCAAACCATAGGAACTTGCTCTTAATTGCAACCGAGTCTAAAACTTCAACAACTCATCCCGCCTGTCAACCCAATGCTCGGACCGACCGCAGGCTTGCATTTTAGGCTCAAATTCTGAAAGATAACGCTGGTTGGCACGTCCGCCCACATTATATGGAACTCCCAGTCCTACATTTTTGCAAATGCCTCTGGCATAAAAACCTGCTGGCCTGCCTTCGACATTTCGCCGAGTGAGGAATTCCCTTAATACACGGGTCCTGCACATCCCCCGTCGCTTTGTCGCCGAAGAATGGGGCGGCACCGAAACCGTTCTGCTGGAAATCTCCCGTGATCAGCAACGCACCGGCTGGCAACCCGAGATATTCACCTCGCTTGCCCTTTCCAAACAAAGGAACGAAACCTTCGCCGGCATCCCCGTCCGACGCTTTCCGTACTGCTACCCCTACTTTGGCCTTTCCGCCGCTGCCAAGCTTGAACTCGACAAAAAAGGCGGCAACCTGATCTCTCCCTTCCTTTTTACCGCTCTCCTGCGCGCCAAAGATGTGCGGCTCTTCCACGTGCATACCATGGCCCGCATGGGTGGGCACGTCCGCACCGCCGCCCGCTTGCGCGGCAAACCGTATGTCCTCTCGCTCCACGGCGGCGTTTACAATGCACCACCCGCCGAACTCGCCACCATGCTCCGCCCAACTCAGGGCAAATTCGAGTGGGGCAAATTTCTCGGCGCCCTTCTCGGTGCGCGACGTATGTTGCCCGACGCCGATTACATCATCTGCGTCGGTCAGGCGGAACTCGATGAAACCAGCAAAAAAATTTCTCACGACCGTATCGCCTATCTCCCTAACGGAGTGGACCCCGTCAAATTTGCCCATGGCGATGGCGCAGCTTTCCGGCGTCAGCACGGCATTCCCGCCTCCGCCTTTCTCGTCCTGAATATCAGCCGCATCGACGTGCAGAAAAACCAGTTCACCTTATTGGAAGCCTTTGCTCGCCTGCATTCCCGCCATCCCGACTCTTTCCTCGCCCTGATGGGACCGGAGACATCGGCTGATTACGCCGATAGATTGCGCAAATACATTCGCGACCATAATCTGGACACCGCCGTCAAACTTCTGCCGGGTGTTCGCACCGACAGCCCCAACTTGGTCAACGCCTACCATGCTTGCGATGTTTTTGCATTGCCTTCCCTGCACGAACCGTTTGGAATCGTGGTTCTGGAAGCTTGGAGCGCCCGGAAACCGGTCATAGCCAGTCAGGTAGGCGGATTGCGGACGTTTATTAAATCCGGCGAGACTGGATTGTTCTTTGACCCAACGGCGTCCGACGCCGTGGAAAAATTGGCGGGCCAGTTGGAAGCCCTTATGGCACAACCATTGCTGAGAGAACGACTTGGCGAGGCAGGCCTCAAAGAAGTTCACGCTGCTTACACCTGGTCGGTAATCGGCCAGAAATTGGAATTGATCTATCAGGCCGCCGAACGCCATGTGTTCGACCGCCGCGGAAAAAAATAATGACTTCAGACGATTTAAGACGGAAAATTTGGCTCAACTCGATTTCCAACTACCTGCGCATGGCTTTGCGCATGGTGTTGGGATTGTTGACCATTCGGCTGCTCTTCCCCAAGGACGTCGGGCCGATACATGTCTCCGGCTTGACCTATGAGGAATTCGGTTTTTATTCCGTGCTCTGGAGCATCTTCGGGTATGGCATCCTGATGGATTTCGGGTTTGGTCTCGCTGCCCAGAAGAAAGTCGCGGAGCTCTCCGTCCATAAGGATTGGAAACAACTCAGCCAGGTATTAAGCACGATCTTCTTTTTTTACTTTATCAGCGCCGCCATCATTATCATCGGGGTGCTGTTAACCTCACATCAGCTTATCGGAACTATCCGCATTGAGCATCCGGAAAACCGCGAAGTATTTCGTCAAATTCTCGTCATGTTTCTCTGCTTTGTCGGCCTGTCGTTTCCCATCGGAATTTCCATTGAAATTCTTTATGGTCAGCAACGCATTGCCCTGGCCAACAATCTCGCCTCGGTCGGTGCCCTTGTTAATTTTGGCTTGATCGTCGCCGCGATGCATTATCATTGGGAACTAAAGACCATCTTTATCTTCTCTCTCACTTGCGCATTGGTTCCCAGCCTCATCGGCGGTTACATGGGTCTGCGCTCCATGCCGGAGGTCAAACTCCACCCCCGCTATTTTTCCATTAGCGTGTTGAAGGAGACCATGCGTTTCTCCGTCTACGCCTACGTCGGCATTGTTACCACGCTTATCATGTCTCAGACGGACCGCTTGATCATTGCCACCACGCTTGCGACCGCTGCCGTCACCATCTACCAGCTCGGCGCCAAGGTGGCCGATATCTTTTACTCCTTTACCTTGCAATTGCCGGAAACCATTTCCCCCGCCGCCGCCCATTTGCACGCCCAGGGTGATCGCACCGCCCTCCAGCGTTTATTGGTCGATGGCACCCGTTTTAATGTCATGGTCGCCACTCCGCTCTACCTGCTCTGCGCGCTATTCATGGAAGGCCTGATGAGCATCCTGAACAAGGGCCAGGCCATCAGCCCGGACACCTTCTGGGCCGGTCAGGCGCTCATGTTATGGGGTTACACCACCATCATCACCCATAGCATTTCCAAGAAAATTTTCATGATGTGCGGCCATGAAAAGAAACTGATTCAACTCTCCATCGTTGAAGCTTTATTGAACCTCGTCCTCAGCCTGGGCCTCGTGCTTTATTTCCGGAACGTCGTCTGCGTCGCCGTCGGTTCGCTGATTCCCTCACTGATTATCGGCTGGTTTTATCTCTGGCCTTGGGCGGCGAAGGATGCCGGGGTAAATCGCCGGGGACTCGCCCGCAAGGTCTTGCTGCAAAATTGGGCCGCCGGGGTGCCGTTGCTCATCTTTGGTTTGATCTGCCGCTCGGTTCCCGCCCTGGACTTTCGCACCAACACTCTCGTGTTTGTCCTGGAAGGTGCGCTGGCTTGTGTGGTCGCCGCCATTAGCTTGTGGCGCTGGGGATTGAGTGACCAGGAACGGGAAAAGGTCGGCGGCATCATCGGGCGGCGATTGCAGCGCTTTGCCCGCAAAAAACTCGCATGACCGAGCCGCTGGTCACCATTATCATGCGCTCCTTCAACGAAGGCTGGGCGCTCCGTGACACCCTCCCGGCGGTCCAGTCCCAGAATTATAAAAATTGGGAACTCATCGTGATCGACTCCGGCTCCACCGACGGTTCCGTGGACCTCATCCAAAAGGCCCAACCCAGCCATTTCATCCAGATTAAATCTCAGGACTACAATCCCAGCCGCGTCATGAATCACGGCATGCAACTCGCCCGCTCGGAATTTGGGATTTTTCTCAATGCCGATGCCACGCCGCAGAGTGACAACTGGCTCCGTCCGCTCGTCGAGGGATTACAGGATCCCAAAACGGCCGCCGTATTCGGCAAACAAATCCCACGCCCCAATTGTGAAGCGGTCTTTGCCTGTGATTACGAACGTTGCTTCGGGCCCAACCGCGAGTCGGTCAAGTGGGATCACTATTTCAGCATGGTGAGCAGTGGACTCCGCAAGGATATCTGGGCCAAACGCGGCTTCCTGGAAAAAATGCAATACTCCGAGGATGATGAATACACTCGCTGGTGTGTCGCCCAGGGATATCGTGTCGTCTATTGCCCGGAAACGGTTGTGATGCATTCACACAATTATACGCCGCAGCAGGCCTACAAACGGAGTTTCGGCGAGGCGAAGGCGCTCGCCGCTGTTTGGACGGGAGCGCCGTCTGAATTTAGCTGGTTCCGAACCGTCATGCTGGGGTGGCTGGGCGACCTGCGCCGCGATTTCCGTTTCTGCGCCGGGCGCAATCGCCTTGGGGAATTTCCCCATGCCGCGCGAATTCGCTGGCAGCAGCGCCTCGCCAAGCTTGCCGGATTCCGGGCGGGCTGGGCATTCTATCGGCAATGATCCATCTCCTCCGCCACCCAACTGGTGCGGCGGAGAAAAATGATTCTAACATTGTGAGCGCACGATTTACCGTGGATGGCAGCGATGCCCTCGAAAGCCATCTGGCGCAAACCTGCCAGCATGTCCTGGCGGCTGTGCAGTCGCTCATTCCCTCATCATCCCTGGAAGCCGTCGTGCTCGGCGGCGGCTATGGCCGCGGTCAGGGAGGCGTTTTCAAATCAGTATCCGGCGACCGCCCCTACAACGATCTGGAATTCTACGTTTTCGCCCGCGGCAATGTGCTGCTCAATGAACGTCACCACCGCGGTCCATTGCATGAGTTGGGCGACCGCCTTTCGCCAGCTGCGGGCTTGCATGTCGAATTCAAAGTCTATTCCCGTGATAAATTGCGCCAGGCTCCGGTCTCGATGTTCACCTATGACCTCGCGGCCGGCCACCGCATCATTTTGGGCGACGAAAATATTTTTCAGGGTTGCGAACACCATCTGCGCGCCGATCAAATACCGCTGCACGAAGCCACCCGCCTCTTATTCAATCGCTGCTCCGGCCTGTTGCTCGCCAAAGACTTTCTCCGCGCCGAATCTCTGACCGCGGATCAAACCGACTTTATTGTCCGCAATCTTGCGAAGGCCCAACTGGCTCTCGGCGATGCCCTGCTGACCGTACGCGGCCAATACCACTGGAGTTGCCGCGAGCGTCACGACCGCTTGAACCAGCTTGCCGATACGGCAGAATTACCCATGCTCCGGGAGGTGCGCCGACATCATGCTGCCGGCGTTGAATTCAAATTACACCCCCGCTTCATCCCCTCCACTAAATCGGAACTCGAGTCGCGGCATGCGGAAATTACCGAACTCGGTCGCCAACTTTGGCTCTGGCTGGAAAGTCTTCGCTTCCATCGTTCGTTTACCTCCGCCCGCGATTACGCGCTCGCTTCGTTGTCCAAATGCCCGGAAACGTCAGCCCTGCGTAATGCCGCCCTCAACCTTAAAACTTTCGGACCAGCCGCCATTTTCGGAAGCCAGGCCTTCCGCTATCCACGCGAACGGCTGCTCAATGCCCTGAGCTTGCTGCTCTGGGATGAGCATGCGCTTCGTGACCCCGCCGCCCGTCATTGCCTGAAAAATAATTTGCGCGTTCCACAACCCGCCTGGTCGGATCTGCTCCGGGCGTATCAGCACATCTGGCAAAGCTATGGTTGAAGCATCTTGAAACCATGACTTCCGATCTAAAACTCCAGTGGCCTCAGCCGCCGAAGGACTGGACGCTCCACCCAGGTGAAGTCCACGTCTGGGCGACGCCTCTCGACCAACCCGCGCGGCTTTCGGCTTTCGCCGCAACGCTTTCTCCGGATGAACAGACCCGCGCCGCACGTTACCATTTCGACCGGGATCGAAACCGTTTCATCGTGGGCCGCGGCTGGTTGCGCACCCTCCTCGGTCAATATCTGCAACTCGCACCCTCAGCAATTCAGCTCGAGTACGGCAATCGCGGCAAACCCGCGCTTTGTCTGCCCTCCGGCCACACCCCATTCCATTTCAACCTGGCTCATTCCGCTGGCCTGGCGCTTTTGGGAGTGACACGCCTCTGTGACTTGGGAGTAGACGTTGAGCAGATCCGCCCGCTCAAGGACGCCGAGAGCATTGCCGGACGATTCTTCTCCCCTGCTGAAAGCGCCGGATTGAAAGCCACGCCGCTGTCTCAAAAATCCGAGGTTTTCTTCAATCTCTGGACACGCAAAGAGGCTTGGCTCAAAGCCACTGGCAAAGGTATCGCCGATTCCCTGGATCAGGTGGAGGTATCATTCTCTCCTGCTGAACCCGCCCAGCTGTTGCGTCTCTTTGGAGATTCCCATGCGGCTGCTCAATGGCGTTTGTTTGGACTTACCCCCGCTATTGGCTTTACCGGAACCCTCGCGCTCCCTGTGGCTGAAGCTCAAATCTGCCTCTGGTCCTGGCCGGAATAACCTCAAAATGCGAAAAACTTTTTTGTTCCAACGAATTTCTTATGTGTCCGAGCCGACGCAACTATCTACTGTCCAATAAGAAGAAATTAATTCTCAACCGCCGGTTTGGTCCAGAAATTGCTCGATTTTAGTCCGATTTGAAATACTATCATTCGCGGTACATCAGAAACGGTGCCTTTTGGTCAAATATGCGTGGGGTAACCTCCATCTTTTTTTTCTCGCTATTGCTTTGTACAGGAACTTTCCTGGCCTCAGCTGCGGCTCCCTATGGTTTGGTAACCCGCTCGCCGATCAGCTCTTTTCTCAATTCTAATCTCCCGCCGGTTTCTTCCGACGGCTCGGGTGACTGGATGACCGTCCCGGCCTTCCCTAACCTGACGTTTGAAGACCCCACTTTCCTCACCGCTGTGCCCCGCACCAATCTGCTTTGCGTCCTCGGTCGTCAGGGCTTCATATGGATTTTCCAAAACGATCCCAACACCACCAACAAATCCATTTTTTTAAACCTGACCAACCAGAACCAGGGTTACGATGACTGTGGATTGCTCGGCATGGCCTTCCATCCGGAATTCGGTCTGCCCGGTTCGACTAATCGCGGTTACGTTTACGTTTATTATCAATACTCGCCCAATCCCATCAACCCTGGTCCCGATCAACGCCCCACTTGGACCATTCCCACCTACAACCGCCTCTCCCGCTTTACCGTGCCGGATGGTTCGCTGGTGGCCGACCCTAATTCAGAACTGGTTTTGATCAACCAGTTTGATCAGCACCTCTGGCACAACGGCGGTGGCATGTTTTTCGGCTCCGATGGTTTCCTCTATCTTTCCAATGGCGACGAGGGCGGTTCGGATGATTTTTACGGCAACACCCAAAGGCTTGATGGCGGTCTCTTTTCCGGCGTGCTGCGCATTGATGTCGATCAAAACCCTGCTCGCAGCCATCCCATCCGCCGTCAACCCCTCAGTGGCGCTCCGCCTCCTGCGGGTTGGCCTGGCACCTATTCGACCAATTACTACATCCCCAACGATAATCCCTTCGTCAACCCCGACGGCAGTGTTCTGGAGGAATTCTTTGCCATCGGTTTTCGCAGTCCACATCGCATGACTTTCGACTCCCAGTCCGGCCGCATTTGGCTCGGCGATGTGGGTGACAGCTCTCGCGAAGAAGTAGATATCATTGTAAAGGGCGGAAATTACCAGTGGGGATATCAGGAGGGCATTAGCTATCCTGGGCCAAACGCAAAGCCCGACAACCTTATTGGCATCGATACATCTCCTATTTACGATTACGAACATTTCACTACCAACGGAACTCCCACCGGCAATAGCTGTATCATCGGAGGCTATGTTTACCGCGGCACCGAACATGCCGCCGATCTGGGTGACCAATACATATTTGGTGATAACTATTCCGGTCGCATTTGGGCGTTGACCTACAACAGCACCAACCCCCCGGTGGTAACTTATTTGTGCAACATGCCGCCCGGCCTGCTTTATGATGGCGGTCTTTCCTCCTTCGGCATCGATCAAAACAACGAACTCTATATGTGCCGGATGGGTAGCGATGGCGGCATCTGGAAATTGGCCCGCAGCGGCACACCCGTTGCCCCGCCGCCCACACTCCTATCCCAAATTGGTGCTTTCGCTAATGTCTCCACGCTCTCGCCAGCCAATGGTCTCATCCCTTATAATGTTAATTCCCCTCTCTGGTCCGATGCCGCAGTCAAGAGTCGCTGGATTGCTCTCCCCACCAACACACAGATTGGCTTCGCGCCCACCGGCGAATGGGATTTCCCCATCGGCACGGTCTTCGTAAAACATTTTGAACTCGGCGTGGATGATACGGATCCCAGTGTGCGCCGGCGTTTGGAAACCCGGGTGTTAGTCCACGGCACCAATGGAAATTACTATGGCTTGACCTATAAATGGCGCTCGGATAACTCGGATGCCGACCTCCTCACCAATGGCTTGTCGGAAGACATCGTGATCGCCACCGC
The DNA here is from genome assembly GCA_028293325.1 of Pedosphaera sp. Taxonomy (GTDB): domain Bacteria; phylum Verrucomicrobiota; class Verrucomicrobiia; order Limisphaerales; family Pedosphaeraceae; genus JAQGOT01. The sequence goes on from JAQGPA010000080.1 coordinate 27,024, forward strand.
CACCGGTTTCCGCACCCAAACCTGGTATTATCCCAGCCGTCAGGACTGCCTCGTTTGTCACAACCCTTCCGCCAACTACGTCTTGGGTGTTAAAACCCGGCAATTGAACGGCAACGCCACCTATCCTGGTACTGGCATCACGGACAACCAACTGCGCACTTGGAATCACCTCGGGATGTTCAATTCCAATTTGGACGAAACCACCATTCCAACTTTTGCCAGTCTCGTCCATGTGACGAATACTGCCGCGTCCCTGGATGAGCGCGTTCGCTCCTATATCGATTCCAATTGTTCCCAATGCCATCGGCCAAACGGCAGCGCTCAGGCCAACTTTGATGCCCGTTACGACACGCAGTTGGGCAATCAGCGCATCATTAATGGCATTGTCGGCAACTCTCTCGGCATTCCCGGTGCTGCGGTCATTGTTCCTTCCAGCCCGTCCAAATCCATCATGCACCTCCGCATGAACACGGTTGGCGTTTATCAAATGCCGCCATTGGCTCGCAACACCATCGATACCGCTGCCGTGGCCACGCTCGAAAGCTGGATTAACAGTTTGGTGCCGCCGTCACTTACTCTGCAACCGTTGAGCCAGGCCCTCAACCCAGGTGACACCGCCAGCTTCAGTGCAGCCGCCATCGGCAACGCTCCCTTGAGTTACCAATGGCAGTTCAACGGCTCAAATATCATCGGAGCCACCAACAACAGCCTGACGGTGACAAACCTCCAATCCTCCAATGAGGGCAATTACACCATCGTGGTTTCTGGCGTGACCGGAACCGTGACCAGTTCCAACGCTGTTCTCACTGTCAATGGCCCGCCTTTGATTAACACCCAACCTCTAAGCCAATCCGTGACTCTGGGCGCAAATGTCACGTTTAGCGTGGTCTCCAGCGGCACCGAACCGCTGACATATCAATGGCAATTTAATTCCGCCAATATCCCCGGTGCCACCACCAGCACCTTCAACCTGCCCCAAGCGCAGTTGACCAACGCCGGCACCTACTCTGTAATCGTTTCAAATTTAATCAGCATTGCCCTCAGCTCTAATGCCACGCTTGTGGTCAATGAGCCTTCCTCCACGAACTGGTTTGATCAGGATGTTGGCTTCACTGGCTTCCCCGGGTCCGTCAGTTTTACGAACGGAACTTTCACCGTTCAGGCATCGGGCAACGATATTTGGGGTGATGCCGATGGATTCCATTTCGTTTACCAACCGCTGAATGGAGATGGTGCCATCGTGGCTCATGTACTTAACATTGAAGTAACAGATGGGTGGGCCAAGGCCGGCGTCATGATCCGGGAAACGCTCACCGATAATTCAACTCACGCCTTTATGGCCCTTTCCGCTGTGAATGGCACCAGTTTCCAACATCGCGCAACTACCGGAGCGAACAGCGACTCCACCGGCGGCCCCGGCGTCACCGCTCCCTACTGGGTCAAACTCGTGCGCACCGGTGATCTTTTCACCGGCTACATCTCCGCCGATGGCCTGAATTGGACGGTCGTGGACAGCATTACCATTCCGATGACCAACAATGTTTACATTGGACTGGCCCTTACCGCCCATGACAATTCCCAGCTAAACACCTCCACCGTGGACAGCCTCCAATTTGTGCAGTCGATTACGTCTCAACCGTTGGACCAGACGGTTTACCAGGGCAACAATGCCACCTTTAATGTCGTCGCGATTGGCGCACCCTTGGATTATCAATGGCAATTCAACGGCACCAATATTCCCGGCGCAAACCTCAGCAGCTATACGCGTAATAATGTGCAACCGGCGGATGCCGGATATTATTCCGTTACTGTCACCAACCTTGCAGCAATGTTGATCAGTTCCAATGCTCTATTAACAGTGAATCCGCTTCCTGCAATTACCACGCAACCCCAAAATCAAACCGTGAACCAGGGCAATAGCGCGAACTTCAGTGCCGCCGCCATCGGTGCTCCACCATTGAGTTATTTGTGGCTGTTCAATGGCAATCCCATCTTGTACGCAACCAACAGCACATACACCCGCACCAATGTGCAATCCTCTGACGCCGGAACTTATTCGCTCATCGTGACGAACCCCGCCGGCGGTGTGACCAGTTCCAACGCCTTGTTGTCGGTTAACCTTCCACCTTCAATTACGACCCCACCGACAAATCAGTCGGTTGTCGCCGGCACGGATGTTGCCTTCACTGTCGTTGCCACCGGAACCGCTCCTTTGGTTTATCAGTGGCAGCTCAACGGCATCACTATTAGTGGCGCGACCAACGCCACGTTAAGTCGCACCAACGTCCACGTTGCCGATGCCGGCACTTACTCCGTCGTGATTACCAACATGGCCGGCACCAATGCCAGCGCGGCAACCTTGACGGTCAACACATCGCCAACCTTGTCTCCCATAGCTGATCAAATCATCAATGAAGGAGTTGCCCTGGTGATTACCAACATCGCCACTGATCCGGACATCCCGGCGAATACGCTTACTTTCAGCCTGGGCACCAACGCGCCAACCGGAGCCACCATTAACCCGACCAATGGCCTCTTTAGCTGGACGCCAGCTGAAGCCCAAGCCCCAGGCACAAACGTCATCACTGTGATCGTGACTGACAACGGCATCCCAAACCTAAGCGACTCCAAGTCCTTCACCGTCGTGGTTAATGAAGTGAACCGGCCCCCGTTGCTTTCACCGATTGCTAATTACACCATCAACGAACAAACTTCTCTCCTCATCACCAACCTCGCCACTGATCCGGACATCCCGGCGAACGCACTTACCTTCAGCCTCGATACCAATGCACCAGCCGGAGCCACCATTAATTCCACCAACGGCCTGTTTAGCTGGACTCCCACCGAAGCCCAAGGCCCCAGCACCAATCTCATCACCATCATCGTGACCGACAACGGCACACCCAACCTCAGCGACTCCAAGAGCTTTAACGTGGTGGTCAATGAAGTGAACCAACCCCCGGTTTTGGCACCCATCGCTGACCAAATCATTCATGCGGGCAGCACTCTAGTGATCACCAATACTGCCACCGACCCCGATCTACCGGCCAATCTGCTAACTTATAGCTTGGACATCAACGCACCTGCAGGAACCTCCATTAATCCCACGAATGGCGTCTTCGTCTGGACCGCGCCAGACAGCCAGGCAGGACTCACCAATTCCATAACCGTGCGCGTAACTGATAATGGTTTGCCCAACCTGAGCGATTCCAAGACCTTTAACATCAGCGTGGTTTCCAAGCCGGTCATACAGAGCACTATCGTTTCCGGCAATGCCGTGCAGTTTACCTGGAGTGCGCTCCCTGGCAAAACCTACCGCGTCCAATATAAGTCCAACCTGAACGCCCCGGTTTGGACTGATCTGCCGGGCGACCTCCTCTCTTCCGGCAATTTTGTCACCGCCACGGACACGATTGGCGTGGATACCCAACGCTTCTATCGGGTTGTCCTCGTCCCTTAGCCGCGTTCCTTTACACTTGCAAGTGCAACCAAAATCCCTCACATAATTGGCCTTTTAATGCACGATAATTTTACTGTAGTAACCAATTGCAACCAGGATTATTTCTGGGGTGCTTACTTGCTGGCGGCGTCGTTGCGCTTTGAAAACATCCAGGCGCCGGTACATGTGCTGGCCATGGGTATCGACGCACAGAGCCGGCAACTCCTGGAACAATTCTCCGGTGTGCGCGTCTTCGACCCCGATAAGTCCAACCCGCGCAACCCCACCAATCTCAAACCGCAGGCGCTCCTGACTGCGGACACCGAATATATCGGCTGGTTTGATTCGGATTGTGTCGTCATCGGCGACATCACCAAATATTGGATCCCGGCCAACGACTCCTTCCAGTCGCGCTTCCGTAGCGGCGAGGACACAGCGATCGTTTACCGCACCAAGTTTGCGCCCGGGGAAAAAGCCTTTGGCATCCCCAAAGGCGTGCTGGATGTTTGGCGCAAGGACGTCGGTGAAAACGAAGCCAACACCATTAGTGCCACCTGCACTGCGGACAACTTTGTCTTTCATCGTCGCCATTTGAACTTTATCAAGCGCTGGGACGAGCAGTTGAAACGAGTAATCCCCGCGGAAGATCAGGGCGTGGTGAACCATTCCAGTTTTGCCTACCGCCAAACCGATGAAGAAGTGATGAATTCGGTCATCGCGTTTTCCCGCTCTGCTCCGCCCATTGACGGCCAATACCTCCTCGATAAAGATCCCAAGTCCTTTGTTCTTCATTGCGGCATGCTCCCCAAACCTTGGCAGGGTTGGCAGTACCGGTTTCTGCCCTATTACGACCATATCGTCGGCATTGTCGAGTGGGCGCAAAAAAAAGGTTACCAAACGCCTCCCCTGCCGCGCTCGCTCCAAAGACGTTATAAGCTCGCTTCCCGTCTTGCCGCCATGGCCGGCAGCAGCTATTCCTACAGCAAGGGCGTCGCCCGGCATCTCTTGAAAGTCTGATTGCGGGATTTTGGGATTAGTCCCATAGTAAGTGGCCGAATGAATTCTCCCGCTGAAACCAAAACTCATTTGTTGTATGCGGCGAACCCTCCCATCGCCATTCTGGGAGTTCCCTTCGATAATGTAACCACCTCCGAAGCCGTCGCCTTGGTGGAGCAAATGGTCGCTTCCCGGCGCCCGCACTACATGGTCACGGCCAATGTCGATTTCCTCGTCCAGGCGCAGGAGGACGTTGAATTGCGCCGCATTTTGTTCGACGCGCATTTGGTCCTCTGTGACGGCACCCCGTTGGTCTGGGCCTCGCGTCTGCTGGGCAATCCCCTGCCCGAGCGCGTCGCCGGCGCTGACCTCGTCCCGTTGCTCGTTCGTATTGCTGCGGCCAGAAATTATCGCTTGTTCTTCCTCGGCGGCACGCCGGAGTCCACTTCCCAGGCCATCGCCCGGATCAAAGCCGAACATCCAAATTTGTCCACTGACGGTTATTCTCCTCCTTTCAACAAGCTGCTTGAAATGGACCACGAAGAAATCAAGCGGCGCATCGCCGAGGCCAAGCCCGATTTTCTGTTCGTCTCCTTCGGTTGTCCCAAGCAGGAAAAGTGGATCAACATGCATTATCAATCCCTCGGCGTGCCCGTCTCGGCCGGGGTCGGTGCCACCATTGATTTCCTCGCGGGACAAGTCAAACGCGCCCCCACTTGGATGCACCGGACTGGCGCTGAATGGCTTTTCCGTTTGGCCCAGGAACCGCGTCGCTTGCTCCGCCGTTATATCAAAGACCTCTGGGTATTCGGCTGGACCATACTGGCGCAATGGTGGCAATTGCAATTTCGCCGCAACCGCTCCACCGCCACCCGTGCCGTCAGCACTCCCGTGCAGGCAGCGGATACCTGGCAATGGATCAAACTCCCCGAACGCCTGGACATGACCGCCGTCCGGGACGACGTCCTGCTCCTCGACCAGGTCCTGGCCGATGGACGCCACTGTCTGCTTGAAATGGCCAACGTCCAATTCATCGATAGCACCGGCATCGGTTTGCTGATACGCCTGCAAAAAAAAATCCGCGTCACCGAACGGCAATTGATATTGCTCGCTCCCAGTCCCGTCGTGCTGCGTGCCTTGGCCCTCATGCATCTTCAGGATTTCTTCGCCTCCGCTGGCGACCTTGCCGCGGCGCAACAATTAATCGCCGCCCGCGCCGTGGAGCAAAATGTCTCGCTCCGCACCAGCTCCACCCAAGCTGCGGCATCCTTGGCCTGGCAGGGCGAAATCATCGCTGCCAATGCCGAAGAAGTTTGGCGGCTTACCGAAGCGCAACTCGCCTCCGCAACTGTTGCCGCTTCCGGACGAATGGTGATTGACCTTTCCCAGGTGCGGTTTATGGACAGCACCGGCCTGGGCATCATGGTTCGCGCCCGCAAGCTCGCACAGCGCCAGGGCATAAAATTGGCTTTCACCGGCGTCCAACCCGCCGTCCAAAATGTGCTGCGCCTGGCCCGGCTTGAAGCGTTTCTCCTGGGAGAACAGGCATGAAGATTGGTCTTTCCAGTTCCGTCATTCAACGCGGCAAGACGGGCATTGCACAGTACTTTTTCGCCCTGCTGCGCGCCTTCCGGCCCTATACCGACCGGCATCAGTTCAAAATATTTGTCCTCGAGGAAGACGTTCCGCTCTTCGACTTTGTCTGCCGTCAAATGGAAATCATCCCGGTGCCGGAACGGTTTCGCCCCCCCGTAAAAAACATTCTCTGGCATCAAACCACCCTGCCCCGGCTGGCGCGCCAGCATCAACTGGACGTGCTCCACGTCCCGAGTTATCGCCGTCTGCTTTGGCCTCATCCCTGCGCACTCGTCGCCACCATTCATGATCTCGCCCCCTTTCACGTCGCCAACAAATACGATTGGTCGCGGATGCTTTACGGCCGCGTCATTGTGCGTCGGCTCGCCCACCGGCAGGATCAGGTCATTGCCATCAGCAAAAATACCGCGCACGACATTAAGACTTTCTTTGGTCTGCCGGACAACCGCATCACGGTCATCCACAATGGCCTCGAACACGACCGTTTCTTCCCCGGCTCTCGCGATACCGCCCGCGCCCAGGTTGTGGAACGCCATGGCTTGCGTCAGCCTTTCTTTCTCTACATCGCCCGCTTGGAGCATCCTGCCAAAAACCATGTGCGCTTGATCTCCGCGTTCAACGAATATAAAAAATCCACTCAATCGCCCTGGCAACTCGTGCTCGGCGGCAGCGACTGGAACGGCGCGGAATTCATTCACGCCGCCATCAAGCAATCCCCGTACGCCGCGGACATTCGTTCCCTCGGCTTTGTGGCGAACACAGACTTGCCCGCTCTCTATCAGGCTGCCGATGTCTTTGTTTACCCTTCCCTTTACGAAGGCTTTGGTATGCCGCCCATCGAAGCCATGGCTTGCGGTTGTCCCGTCATCTGCTCCACCCGCGGCTCGCTCGGTGAAGTCGTCGGCAACGCCGCCGCCATAGTGGAACCCGAAGACATCAATTCCATTACGCAACAGCTCCTGGCCGTGGCCGGTGATGCCGCGCTGCGGGAACGCCTGCGCGCTGCCGGGCTCATCCAGGCGATGAATTTCAGTTGGGAAAAAACCGCAGCCGAAACTCTCAAGCTCTACCATCGAGCCGCAACCGCCTAAACCCTTCTTAAATTGGCACGAATGTCGCTCTACTGTCAGTCGCCAATACGACTGGCCGATGGTTTCGTTGCGTAAAACAACAGTCCCGCTCGCCAGTGTCTTGTATTTGGACAATGCCATTATGGAAAGCCCGTCCAACATTATGAAACGATTGATACTCTCTTTCGCCTTCACCTGCGCCACCCTCTCGGTGATGGGCGCCGAACTGGAATGGCTCACGGATTTGCCGGCAGCAAAAGCCAAGGCGCAACGCGAAAATAAATTCGTTCTCCTGGACTTCACCGGTTCTGATTGGTGCGGCTGGTGCATGAAATTAAAGAAAGAGGTCTTCGACCAGCCCGAGTTCGCCGCCTTTGCCAATGCCAATCTTATCATGGTGGAAGTGGATTTCCCCCGCCACACATCTCTGGCACCGGCGCAACAACAAGCCAACGAACGGCTGGCCCGGACCTATAATATTGAGGGTTATCCTACCATCATTTTATTAAAACCAAACGGCCAGTTTGCAGGACAGACTGGTTACCTCGCGGGTGGCCCCAAAGCTTACGCCGCCAACTTGGAGAAAATTACCGGCTTGAAACACATGGACCTTGCTGCGGCTGCCAAACCCGCCGAACCGGACCAACCCGAGGCCCCGCGCAAGCCCGTCGTGTTTGTTCCCGTCGCCCCCGCCGTCCCCAACCACTACGATGCCCTCGCGCTCAAAGGTATTTCCGGCCCCAAAGACCGACGCCTCGCCATCATCAACAACGAAACCTTCATGGTCGGCGACACCGCCAAGGTCAGAGTCCAGGACACGCGCATCGAAGTCGTTTGCCAGGGCATTCGTGAAGACTCGGTTTTGATCACCGCCGATGGAAAACAGATGGAATTGAAACTGAAGCATTAATCCCCTCCTCCTGTTCACGCCCACTCACGGCTTCGCTTTCAATTTTGAAATAATCGCGTCGAGCCCGCCCTCCTCCGGCTCAATCTCCACCAACCCGTCCCGCGACTTCCCCGCACCCGGCGACGCGGCCACACTCGCCGCCCTCTCCATGGGCGCTGGCGCCATCCTCACCTGTTCCGTTTCCGGCAACTCACCCGGCGTTTCCGCCTCCTCTCTTCCGCCCCCCGCATGCCAGTTCTTTTTCGCATTCAACCACGTCCGATACCGCTGAAACGTCCACATCCCCTGCTCCGCCCCTGTTTCCATCACGGACATAATCTTGAAAAATTCCCCTCTTCGAATGAAATTTTTAATCGCGTGTGACGGTAACAACACCTCGCACTCCGGCACCTGCATCTTCAAATCCTCCCGAAACATCAACCGTTGCGAAATCACCGCCAGCAGGCAATCCGCCAATTGCGCGCACATGTTGTTCTGAATTTCTGACGGAAATGCCGACACCACCCGCTGCAATGCCTCCGTCGCCGTCGCCGAATGCGTCGTTGCCAGCACCAGGTGCCCCGTTTCCGCCGCGTTCAACGTCAGCCGCATCGTCTCCGGGTCCCGCATTTCACCCACCATCAACACATCCGGATCCTCCCGCATCGCATCGATCAACGCCTGCTCGAACGACGGCGTGTCCCGCCCCACTTCCCGCTGCCGGATATACGCATGATGCGGCTTGAACAGATATTCAATCGGACTCTCGATCGTCACGATATGCCGCGTCTCCACCAGATTAATTTCCTGGATCAACGCCGCCATCGTTGACGACTTCCCGCACCCCGTCGGCCCCGTCAACAAAATCAACCCGTTCGCATGCGTGATGAGCTTCTTGAAGTCGGGATGCAAATTCAACTTCTCCACCGTCGCCTGAAACGACGCCAGCAACCGCACCGCCATCCCCACCCCGCGCGACGTCTGCATAATATTGATGCGACAACGCACGCCCTGGATATTCTTCGACAAATCGTACGAGCGTCGTTCCAAAAATCGCGGCCAATCCTCCGCCCCGATTATCTCCTGCGCCGCATCCAGCAACAGCTTGCCCGGAATCGGCGCGCCCATCGTGCGCAACGTCCCCCGAATCCGCACCGCCGCCGGCAACCCCGGCTCCAGATGCAAATCACTCGCCCCATTCCCTTTGGCCGTTGCAATCAGCGATGCAAAATCCATTCGTCCCTTCTATATACCCGCCACGCCAAAATTGTTACGAAAAAGTTTTCGCGCTGTTCCTCAAGGTCGCGCCCGTAATTGGCTCAATTGCGACCGCAACACCGGATCAAAGTCCGCGCGGAGCCCGTGCAGAAGCACCTGCCCGCCAGCCCCTGGTTTGGAGTTCAAGCTTTAGCTTGTCGGCGTCCTTTCCCCAAAACCACCTTGACCAACCTCACTTGTCCAATAAAAAACAACTTGGTTTTACCTTAACTGGGTTAGTTGCCACTTGGTTTTACCTTAACCAGCCTTGTTGTTTATAATGCCCCGGGCGGCAGCACCTCGGTTGCAGCGCCGACTGACAGTCGGCTGTATCGCGGGCTGGCAGCCCGCATCGCGTATGCCTGAGAAAACGCCCTGACCCGCTGCCCACCACCCCGAAGGGCGTGGCCGAACCATGTCCAAAATCGTCCCATAAAAAAATTTAGGTTCAAATTACCTCAAATTACCTTGTCCAGCCTCAAGGCCACTTTGACTAACCTTGACCAGCCTCAATCCCCTTTTTTGCATTTTGGCAGTCCGCTTGGACCCGAGCCCCGGAGGGCCGACACCACCATTTGGCAAACTCCTCATATATGTATAATCCCTTTCCCCATGGTGACCCGTCCGGAAGGACACAAAAAATTGATTCTTAAATTGCCTTAATTTACCTTGTCCATCCTTAAAACCACCTTGACTAACCTTGTCCAACCTTAAAACCCGGCCGCCAACCGGACGGATCCTTAAGATACCTCGTTTAACCTTGTCGTTCATAATGTCCGTCCGGTCCCCGTTCGTCCTCGTCCTCGTCGTCGATCCCCCATGGGCCGTGCGCAAGCGCCTCCGCGACTCCCATTGCCAGTGCGGAAGCACCTCCGCGGTAAAAATCCCAATTTCGCACTTCGAACTTTTGTATCGTTCATCATGGCGATTCAACCACATCCCCGCATCGGCGGCTGTCGCTCGTGTCGCTCGTGTCGCTCCGCTTTTTGAAAACAAAACCACGCTCATCCCCTTTATTCATGGACCATTTACACCTTCTCACCGACATATTTCTGAAAAAAGGCTCATGCGAAAACATCTCTCTTCTCCATTCTATAAGCCCCGTAATTTCTACCCATCCTATTGACTTCAATCCCGAACCTTGATGAAAACTTCCTGTTTTTATCTGGTCTGCACCTCCGCGCGTTGAAAATTACTTTTCCTTTTTGAGTCTTATGCATTTCTTCGCAGCCATTCCCTTCTGTCCGTGCCTTCGTGTGCTCTGTGAACTTCGTGGTGAAAAACCTCCCTCAGTGTCCCCAATCAAAAATCGCAAATCAAAAATCAAAAATTCCCCGGCAGGTCGGGTAAATACCCCATTGGAAAAACCCATCGCTCTTCTACGCTAAAGCAGGTTGATCCCGTTGAACCATCGGATTGCCCTGCACTTTTCCTAATATGAAAACGATGTTCGTTCTCTTCGCCGCCGTGTTGTTGCTCGTGGCTGGCTGCTCCACCCCCACCTCCGTCTCCAGTCTCCGTGGCCACGGCACTCGCCAGGTCTTTAATGCCGGCTACGACCGCACTTGGAGTGCCGCCGTTGCCGCCGCCCAAACCGGCGACCTCACCATTCTCAACGCCGATAAAGCCACCGGCTACATTTCCACCCGACGCAACCTTCGCCCCGAGACCTTCGGCGAAAATGTCGCCATCTGGGTCCGCCCGCTTGACCCCGTGCACACCGAAGTCGAAGTCGTCAGCCGCCAGGCCGGCCCGCCCATCCTCGTCATGCGCAACTGGGAACAACGCATCCTCGCCAGCATCGCCGCCAACCTGACCACCTGACCGGTCTTGTAACATTTCACCTATCCCCACTAGCGTGGTCGATTTCGGCGTCTCTCCGAAACCCTCTTCTCCCAATCTGCCCATCGTCCTCGTCGTCGATTTCTCCTTCTTTGCCGCCCAGTGACCCGTCCGGAAGGACCCGCGCGCCAGCACCTCCACTTCTGGCCTGAGTCATAATTCTCCCGTGGTGTTCAACCGCCACGCACCCCATAAAATAGCCCGCCGCTTTCGTTCCAACACAAACCAAAAGAGTGCTGGTTGTCTTTGGAAGGGGGTGGAGTATGTTGGCTTCCGGGTCACCAGGAGATTTCAACTTGAGAAATGAGGCAACAACCGGTTTCTGGCGTGCGTGCTTTCCTTGCTTTTGTCTCTGCACCTTGCTTCTGGGTGCCACAGTCGCCGGGGCGCAAACGAATCGGGCAGAAGACGGCCCGCGGGTGATTCTCAGCGAGTCTGAGCGCGCGTGGGTGCAAAAACATCCGGTGGTTTATTGTGCAGTGGATCCGCAGTGGCCCCCCTTTTCCTGTTACGATAAGCAGGGGCGGATAGTCGGTATCAATGTGGAGATGGTCCGCCTCCTCGCCAAACGGACGGGGCTCAACATCCAACTGGTAAGGACGCCGAATTGGTCGGAAACATTGCGTAAGGCAGGCACGGGCGAAATAGATTTTGTGGGCGGAATCGCTCACACTGAGAAACGGAAACGGATACACGGCCTGCAATTCACCGAGGTGTTCTGCAACTTTCCCACGGCAATCGTGACCCGCAACGATATGCCCTTTCTCACGTCGCTGAATGAACTCAAGTCGAAGCGGATCGCCGTGCCGCGCGATTATGCGACCACCGAGGAGCTCCAGAAACGCTATCCCGACGCGCACTTCGTGATCACCACTAACGAGGAACAAAGCATGTTAATGGTGGCTGACAACCAGGCGGACGCCACCGTGCTCAACCTCGCCAGCGCCAACTACGTGGTGCGCACCCGCGGGCTGACCAACTTGAAAATCTCCGGGTTCAGTGACTTGGTTTTTTTTCTGATCCTGGCCGTGCGGAAGGACGCGCCGGAATTACATTCCATCCTTGAGAAGGGTCTGGCCACCATGGAACCGCGGGAAAAGGAAACCATATACGCCGGTTACATTGTTCCCGAAACGCTGAACGCGATTAACTGGCGGGTCTGGCGTCGGCGGACGATTTTCTTGGCCTTCGCCGGTGTGGCGGCATTGACGGTGGTGCTGTTTTGGAATCGGAGCCTGGCGAGGGAAATTCGCCAGCGGAAGACCGCCGAAACTGCCCTGCTCCAGGCCCGGGACAAATTGGAGGCTCGTGCCTGGGAAATGCAGGAGCTCAACGAAAAACTGATCTGCGCCAACAAGGACTTGGAATCTTTTTCCGCTTCGGTGTCGCATGATCTGAAATCACCGCTCCGTCGCTTGCGAAGTTTTGCGGACCTGTTGGATGAGGACGCAGGCAGCCGCCTCGACGCGGAGCCGCGGCAATACCTGGATGCAATCCACTACGAGGTCCGGCGGATGACGGAATTGACCGAAGCTCTGCTGGCACTCGCACGGATTGGTCGCGCAGAATTACATTTCGCGCCCGTCAATCTGGAGGAATTGACGCGGGAGATTATTGGAAACATGCAAGTTGAAACGCAAGGGCGGGAAATCCTCTGGCAAGTCCATCCTCTGCCGGAAATTCAGGGCGACCGGGGCTTGCTCAAGCAAGTGCTCGCAAACCTGATTGACAACGCGGTCAAATTCACCCGCGAACATACCCCGGCGCGAATCGAAATCGGTGTTCTCCCAGAAAGCGCGGCGAGCGAAGAAGTCGTGTTTTACGTAAAGGACAATGGCGCGGGTTTTGAAATGGAATACGCCGGCAAGTTGTTCGAAACGTTCCAACGGTTGCACCACCAAGAGGAATATGAAGGGTCGGGCGTTGGCTTGGCGAACGTGAAACGCATCATTCAAAAACATGGCGGGCGCGTCTGGGCCGAAGGCCACGTGAACCAGGGCGCAACATTTTATTTTTCACTGCCCAAGAAGAAGCGATACGGCTAACGGCAGGAATTCCCCTTCGTCCTCGTCGTCGTCCTCGACTTCCTTTCTCGCCGCTTCTCCTTCCCCCATTGGCCGTGCGCAAGCACCCGCTCCCCCAACTTAGGGCCGCCCCCCTGCGCCGGGCAGCACCCACGCCCCGTCCACTCCGCCCATCATCAGGCAGGCCTTAAAGGCCGCAATAATACTTGCCCTGTTAATACCGCCAACGCGCACCCATTCTTCATCTGCGTTCATCTGGTCCCATCTGCGGTAAAATTCCCATTCCTCACCATGGCCGTGCGCAAGCACCTCACTTGACTTCACCCAAAATCGGATTAGTGGTTCTAAAACCATCATCGTTGAATTTGGCGGATTATCCCCATGAACGGAGAACTCGCAATCGGAGTATTCGGAATCTTTGATGTCGAAAACTACGGCGACCTCCTCTACCCGATTCTTTTCGAAAGGCTGTTGGAAAAACGGAATGCCACGGCAAAAATTCACCAGTTCTCTGTTATGGGCAGCGAGTCTTTGCGGAATTCCGATTTCAACTCGCGCCCCGTTCGACGACTCTTTTCCTCCCGCCGGGAATCCCTGCACACTCTGATTATTGGCGGCGGCGACTTGCTCCACACTGATTGGCATCGCGTTGCCTCGCACTATCACTCCACCGGCATTTCTCAAAAGCGGCAGCCTCTCCTGTCCGCTTTGCAATGGCGGTTCAAGCAGTGCTTGAACCGCCAACTCAATGACACCGACAAATTCAGGCATCAGTACATGAACTATCCCGCCGCCGGCCCGTTCATCATCGATCCCGACTGCTGTTCCCATTTAAAATCCAATGCCTACTGTTCCTGCGGCGTTCCCTTCCCTTTTGAAACCGACGTTGGCCGTCATGTTGGCGCTGCCCTGAACAAATCTGCTTTCATCTATGTCCGGGATCGCCAGTCACAACGCGCGTTGCTCCAGGCCGGTGTCACGCGTGCCATCCACGTCGCCCCTGATCTCGCCGTTGCGCTCAGTGACTTTTTCGATCCTGCCCTGGAGCGTAAAAAAGGCCGACGCATCCTGTGGCGGAACGATGTCGCCCTTGAACATCCCATCCTCTGCGTCCAGAGCAATCCCCAACCGCCGGATGGCACGGCAGAACTCACCCGCCAACTCCTGGCTTGTAAGGAAAGGACTGGCTGCGAAATTGTTCTTCTGCCGCTGGGCCGCTGCCACGGCGACGACGAATATCTTCAAGCCATCGCCCACGCTGCCGATGGCGAATTCAAATATCTCCACCTCGAATCAATATTTGACCTCATCTCGGTCCTGGCCGCCTGCGACATTTTTATCGGCACCAGTTTGCACGGCAACATCACCGCGTTTTCCTTTGGCATCCCCTTCTTGTTCGGTCCCATCCCCGTCAGAAAATCCGAAGGCTTTCTCGACATCGTCAACCTTCCTCCGGAACTGAAATTAAATTCCTGGTCCGAGCTCAACCAAAAATTGACCCTGCTCACCACCCTCGATGAAACTTATTTCATCACCCGCGCCGCCACCGCCAAACAACGCGTCAACCAACTCTTCGACCTCCTGGTCCAAACCGTCACCAACACCCCGCAACTGGCCCAAGAGCAACTAACAAAACACAATTGCGCCCTGACCGGATGATTTGCCAACTATTCGTCTCCCTCGCCCCGCCAAAGCGGGGCGAAAAGGAGCGCGGAATTTATTACGCTTCACCTCAATCACGACTGGCGAGCAGAAACCCGCAAGCCCTGCTTTACCACCCGGCACATCCCACTCCCTTTACGACCCAAATAATCCACTCATCAGCCCCCCGTTTTAAAGTTGAACCCCGCCCCCAATTCTGAAAAAATGGGCCCGCTCCTTTATGCCATGGACCACGCCGCAACCAAAAACGTCAATCGGAACACTCATTACAAGTTAAACCGTGTTACGCATGAGCTACGCCTCATCAACTGACAAACGATTCCTTGCGACCCTCGATGAATGGTTACGGAGCCAACACGAGATTCTGGTCCTTATCCGTTACTCCCATGCAGCCGGCGCCAAAGCGTTCGAGTTCTTTTCCTCGTTCGAGACTTTGACAGAGAGGCTGCGCAGTTTGCCGCCACGCACTTGTATCATCGCTTTCAGGCAGCCGCAGCTGCCATTCCGAGGTGTCGTTGACGACAATTTCATTGTTACTTGTCTGAGCGGTGTTCCAGATGGTTCAGAGTATCTTATAATGGAGATAGTTCGTCGTATGGCTGGCAAAGCTTCATGGTTTCACCACGTAGCCGGAGAGTCTCACGCAGAGTTGCGAGCGGATTTAGAAGACTCGCGAGGCCTTGCTGTCGCAGTTGGGCTTTATCCACCTTGGCTTGAGGACACCAACGACGTTATCTCTGCCGTCGTGCCAGACGAACACGGAGTAGTGACAACAGGCATTTACTGATGACCATGTGATACATTCCAATTGCCGATGCACTCCTCGCCGCCCAACCCATGACCTTCGAAACCGTCATCAAAAACTTCACCACCCGCGGCCTCCGCATTGAAGACATCACGCGCTACCTCGACGCCGGCAATGACATCCACCATCGCGATACCAAAATGGGCTGGACCCTCCTTCATTTCGCCGCCGAAGACTGCAATCCTGACGCCATTCGGTTGTTAATCACGCGCGGAGCCGATCCCAATATCAAAGAGAACACCGGCAGGACCCCTTTGCACTTCGCCGTGGACAGCGATTTGGATACCTCAATCCAGGCTGGCCGCCGCGCCACCGATATGCCCACCACGCGAGCCCTCATTGAGCTCGGCGCCGACGAATCCGCCCGAACCACCGACAACGCCACCCCCCGAGACATCGCCGTCAATTACGGCGCGGCAACTTTATACGATTCACTTTTCCGCCACCCCGCCGCCTAGCCCCTCGCCCCAGCCAACGCCTGGTGGCCAACAAACCGGGATATATGTCTCGCTTTGCTCCTTAAAACAGAAAGACTATCTCCCATGAAGCGCCTCGTCCATTTCGCTGACTCACCCGAATCCAGTTTGCCTTCCGAATCTCTAAACCGCCGCTCTTTGATGAAGTGGCTTGCCGCTGCGGCTGCCTCCGCAAGTTTTGGTGGTTCCATCGGGGCCGCGGAACCGCCGTCGCCCGCCCAACAACTTCCGATCCCGACCGCAAAACCGCCCCGCCAGGCCGTCTATATTGCTCCCAATGCACGGCGTCACGGCAAGTTCGCTCAAATCGCCTTCAAAATGAACAGCGAAGACACTGACGGCCTTCTTGGCAGCACCGAGTTGGTTTTGGAGCCTGGCACCATCGGCGCAGTCCCCCATCTCCATCGCGGTTTGGATGAAATCTGCCGGGTACTGGAGGGGTCGATTCATATCATGGTGGACAATCAAGTCACGGTCGTTCCCGCCGGCGGCTGGCATTTGCGCCCGCGCGGTCTCATCCATGCATTCTGGAACTGCGGCCCCGCTCAGGCACGGTGCGTGGAATTGTATATCCCCGGCGGCCATGAACGTTTCATGAATGATCTCGCCGATTTATTTGAGAATGGTCCGCCGGCGCCGGGTGCCGTCCGCGCCTTGGCCAACCGTCACGATATTGAATTTCATTTTGAATTACTCGACGACCTGATGAAGCGTTATAATGTGAGACTTTGAGCGTCCGCCCACACGGGATGGCGCACTCTCCTTCAACATTAAATTCTTTTCCCCGTCCCGTGAGTGATTAATATTTCATTCATGCTTCCGGGCAAACTCCATGCAGCTTAATTTCCAAACCTACGGCACCGGCTTCCCCGTGCTCATCCTCCATGGCCTCTTCGGCTCGCTGGATAATTGGCAAACCGTCAGCCGCAGCCTCGGCGAATTTTTCCAGGTCTTCGCCATCGACCTCCGCAACCACGGCCGCTCCCCCCACAGCGACCAACTCAACTACGCCCTCATGGCCGAAGACATCGCCGAATTCATGCAAACCCACGGCCTTCCCCAGGCGCATGTCATGGGCCATTCCATGGGTGGCAAAGTCGCCATGCTTTTCGCTCTCCAGCATCCGGAACGCGTGGCCAAACTCATCGTCGTGGACATCGCTCCCAAAGCGTATGCCCCTTCGCACCTCTCCATCCTCGCTGCCATGCGTAGCCTCGATCTCTCTTCCTTCCAAAATCGAAACGAAATCGACGCCGCCCTCGCCTCCGCCATCCCGGAATCCGCCGTCCGCCAATTCCTCCTCAAGAACGTCGCCCGGACCGATACTGGCGCCTTCAAGTGGAAGTTGAACCTCCCCGTCATTGACCAACACTATCCGGAATTAATCCGACCCATAGCCGCCCCTCATCCCTTCCCGGGTCCGACTCTTTTTATCAGCGGAGGCCAATCGGATTACATTCTAAAGAGTGACGAAGAACCAATTAAGACCCTCTTTCCTCATGCTCAATTCTCCATTATCCCTCATTCCGGCCACTGGGTTCATGCTGAGGCTCCGCAGGAGTTCCTCAAAGTCACCTCGGATTTCCTACGTTAACGATAATTTTTTGGCCGTTTTGCCCAGTTTATCACCATTTATTATCAAAACCTCGTTATCGCTCCTTTCTGGCATAATCTCACCTCCTCTTACTGAGTCTGGCGGCTAACCTGCTCCCTTCTCGCGCTGGAACATGTGCCTCGGGCACATCGGATGGCTAGAATATGCGTGCAATACAGCTTGGCGGTAACTAAGGTAAATTCATGGATTTGCTTCCATATTGGAACTTGCGCGAGCGCCCTTTTGAGACCACTTGGGATACGCGTTTCTTTTTCCAAAGCCGTGACCATGATGAGGCCTTGGATCGCCTCACTTTTTTGGTCGAGGAGCAAACCATGCTTTTTGGAATGCTCACTGGCGAAATCGGCTGCGGCAAGACCCTCACCCGGTCGGTCTTCACCGAGCGACTCGAGTCGCGCAAATTCCGCGTCGTCACCCAGGAAAACTCCGCGTTCACCTTTAACGATCTCCTCGCTGGCGTTTTACAGAGCTTGGACGGTAATCCCGAGGACGCCGGCAACACCAAATACGCCCGTTACGAGCGCTTGCGCCGCTGCATGGAGCGGGTTCACGCCGAACATCGCCATCTGGTCCTGATTTTTGATGAAGCCCAGGAAATGTCGCCGCAAACCCTGAACGAACTCAAGCTCCTCACCAATCTGAACGGTGCCGGCAAAAACTTCCTGACCATCATTCTCGTCGGCCAGCCGGAATTGCGCGCGCTCGTCTCCGGATTGCCGGCCATCAATCAGCGCATCAGCCTTCGCTTCCATCTTAACTCCTTGAGCATGGAAGATGCCGCGAATTATCTCCGCCATCGCCTCAAAGTCGCCGGTCACGTCACCGGTGAACTTTTTCCCGGCGACGCCGTCGAGCGCGCCTTTCAGGCCTCACTCGGAACGCCCCGTGAATTGAACCGTATCGCCAAACTTTCCCTCGAATACGCCTGGCTCAAAGGTTTCCCGCAGGTAACCTTCGAAGCTGTGGACGCCATCGTGCGCGACCTCCAGCGCCATCAGAATTTGCCGCAATCATGAGTGACGAAGCCGAATTAAGCATCAGCGAACTCCGTCGGAAACGCGCCCAAGCCGGCGGCGGCACACAAGCCAGCCCCCCTTCGCCGACGCCGGAAACAACTTCCGATGCCACCTTCATTGAAACCACGCCCCGGCCGGCCACCACTATTCAGTATTCCGCGCCCGCCCAACCGCCGCCGCCGGTTGATGATGAGGAAAAATTGGATCTTCCGTTCGATCCCTGGCGTCTGCCGGGAGCCTTGCTCAAGCGTTGGTACTGGCTGGTGCTCGCTGCGTGCGTATTCGCATTGCTCGGCGGTATCGCCGGCTTCTGGCGCGCCAAATACTTCATCCATGTCAACATGACCTTGCGCGACCTCAGCACCGGCTTCGTCGCCAACCAGCAGGAAGGTGATGCCTACAAACCACCCGAGTTGAGCAGCCAATCACGCGTCAATTTCCTGACCTCTTCCGAATTGTTGACTTACGTCAGCACCAACGCGGTCCCGCCCGTCACCGAGCGGGGCATCCTCGCCAACCTGAACGTCACTCAGGAAAAAAATTCCGAGAATATCACCATCACCATTGCCGGAAAAAATCCGCCAGCCCTCGTCGCGCTCGCCAATACCTTCACCAGTGCCGCCGTAAAACAAAGTCGCGAGGCCCAAAGGGAAAATCCCAATCACGTTTATACCAACTTTACCGCGAAAATCTCGGAAAACGAACGTCTGCAAGCCGAGTTGAACGAAAAACTGGCTAATTTCCGCACCAATAGCTCCGGCATCAGCGACCCCGTCGCCGCCATTCAACGCTACGATAAGGAGCGGACCGACATGCAGATCAAACTGGATCTGGCCAGGGGTGAACGCGATCTCCTGGATCAAAAAAGTAAATTAGTTCTCCAGGAACCCATCCAAAAGAGCTTGCAGGAGGCAGAAGCTCGTCTCGCCGCCTTGCTCGTCAATGACCGCGAAGATCATCCTGACGTCAAGCGCGCGCACGCTGAAATTGCCAACCTGAACCAACAATTGGCCAACTTGGAAACCAACAGCCTGGCCGTCTCTTCCAACGCCCTGCTCTCTTCCCGGTCCGCCCAGTCAGAACTTAGGAAAAAGACCCTCGACCTCGAGATCCAGCAACTTCAGGATCAGGCTGACCTTCTCCAGAAAAAACTCGATGTGCTCTACGAACACGTCGATCCTTACAGCCGCGTCAAAAGCGAACTGGACTACCTGGAAAAATTCCACAAAACCCTGACCAGCCGCAAATTTGAAGCCCAACAGTACCGCGATAATGCCGAGGGCTATTACATTCCCCCGGCCGCCCCCGCCATACTCAAGGATGTGGACACCCGCACCCGCTACGTTAAAGCCGCCACCTTCGGCTTCGCCGGCGGATTCCTCGGCTTCGCTGGTGCATTGGCGCTCGTCCTTCTCACCGAGATTATCGATCCGCGCTTGAAGACCGCCGCCGATGTGCGCCGCGTCACCCAACTCCCCGTCCTCGCCACCCTCGGCAATCTGGATAAACTCGACGACCACGCGCGCAAAGCCTGGGCGTTCCGCACCTGGACCATTCTCTCCGGCACTCTCACCGCATCCGCCAACCGCGGCACCGTCTGCGGCTTCATCTCCTGCATGCATGGCGAGGGCCGCACCAAATGGGTCAGCCTCTTGGTGGAAGCCGCCAGGGAACGCGGATTCGAAGTCACCAAACTGGACTTCGGCCATGTCTCCGAAGGTCAGGCGGATCGCCCAACCACAGATTCAAACACCAAAGACGACGCCTCCCAATCTTCCACCGACCCGGAAACCAAAACCGCCCCAGCTACAGACGCATCGGACGAAGCCGCCAGCCAGCGATCGTCCGCTCTGTCGGTTCACGAGAAAAATCAAAAACTCGCACAGGCCAAAGTCGCCTCCGTCATCCATATCCAATTGCCCGGTCTCGTCTGGAATCTCGAACGCCGCATCCAATTCCAAACTGAGCTCGATAACTGGCGCGCCATTTCCAGTGCCGTCATCCTCATCGATCTGCCCCCCGCATCCGTGCCGGAAGCCATCCTCTTGGCGGAAAATCTTCCCCAGGTCATCTGGCTCGTGGATAGCGGCAAACCCCACGCCCGCGAAACCCGGCTCCATTTGGAAACCTTGCGTCATGCTCGTTGCAAACTAGTCGGCGCCGTGTTAAACCATGAACCCGAACCTCTGATCAAATTATGAAAAAACGCTCCCTGCTCTGGCTGGCGCCATTCTTTCTCCTCCTTGGGCTCGCCTGCCAAACCGCTCCGGCCGCCGACTCACCCGCTCCGCCCGCGGCTTCTCCCGCCACCGGGAGCGACACCAATCTCTCCCTCTCCGCCACGGCCTCCGGCAAACGCGCTGCCTGGCAGCAACACCTCACCCTCGGTCCGGGCGATACTCTGAACCTGGCTCTCTACGTCAATGACACCCTCCAACAAGCCCGCGAAAACGTCAGCATCGGCCCGGATGGCCGCCTCTCTTATCTCCAGGCGCAGGACATCATGGCCGCCGGCCTGACGGTGGACGAATTGCGCGCAAAAATGGATGAAAGCCTCGGCAAATTTTACAATACCCCTCACACGATTATCAGCCCCGTCGCCATTCGCAGTAAAAAATATTTCGTCCTCGGCTCCGTTGTGAACAAAGGCGTCTTTACCTTTGACCGTCCGCTGACCGTGATCGAAGCCATCGCCCGCGCCGGCGGCCTCGAAACCGGCGTCTTCGAACGTAACACTGTCGAACTCGCCGACCTCTCCCGCAGCTTTCTGGTTCGTCAGGGCCAGCGCGTTCCCCTCGATTTCGAAAAACTTTTCCAACAAGGCGATCTCTCCCAGAACATCGCGTTGGAACCAGATGACTATCTCTACTTCGCTTCCGCCAGCGCCAATGAAGTTTATGTCGTCGGCGAAGTGCTCGGGCCTGGCATCACCCCATACACGCCCACCTCCACCGCGGTCGGCGCCATTGCCTCGCGCGGCGGCTTTGCTCCCAAAGCTTATAAACGCAAGGTGCTCGTCATTCGCGGCTCTCTGACCCATCCCGAAACTTTTGTGGTGGATACCGCGGATGTTCTCGCCGGCAAATCCATCGACTTCCGCCTCAAACCCCGCGATATCGTATTCGTCTCCACCCGGCCATGGGCCAGGGCGGAAGACTTGTTGGATACCAGCACCCGCGCCTTTATCGAGGCTCTCATCGTGACTTATACCGGTTCCAAAGTCGGTCCGTTCATCAGCCCCGTCATTCACTAATATGAAAAAACTTGTCGCTTTATCTTGCTTGGGCTTGGCGCTGGTCCTCCTGGCGGGTTGCCAGACCGCACCCAAACCAACCTCTGCTGAATTTCCCGCGCGCACCAAGACTGTCGTCTTCACCAACACCCTCAGCTCCGAATTGCTCCAACCCTCCTCGGACTTGTTCGTGCTCGGCCCCGGCGACCAACTTGATATCGAAATCCGCGGTAACGCCACTTCCCGCTCCACCGCCACCGTGGGTATCGACGGAAAAATCTATTACTCACTCCTGCCCGGCCTCGATGTCTGGGGCCTGAACCTGACTCAAGCCAAAGCGCGCCTGGAAGAGGAACTCACCAAATATTTCAGCCAGCCCGAAGTCGGCATCTCCCTGAAGACCGTCGGCAGTAAATATGTCTGGCTCCTCGGCCGCCTTACCAGACCCGGAATTTACCCGATGGCCGGCTCCATGACCCTGCTCGAAGGCCTCGCGATCGCGGGCGGCACCGCCCGCTCCGCGTCCACCTTCACCACCCAGGACATGGGCGACCTCCGGCACAGCTTCGTCATGCGTCAGGGCAAACTCCTGCCCGTAAATTTTATTCGCCTCTTGCAGGAGGGCGACATGTCCCAAAATATTTATTTGAAGGCGGACGACTTTGTTTACATCCCCTCCTCACTTTCCCAGGAAGTTTACGTGCTGGGCGCCGTCGCCGCTCCGCGCGCGGTCGCTTATGTCGATCAAATGACTGCGGTTTCTGCGGTCGCCGGTGCCGGCGGCCCCATTCTTAATGCCTATGTCTCCCATGTAGCCATCGTCCGCGGCTCCCTCAGCCAGCCCCAGCTCATTCAAGTCGATTATCAAGACATCATCACTGGCCGCGCTCCGGATGTGGCTCTGGAACCCGGCGACATTGTTTATGTCCCGCTCACTCCCTATCACATTCTCAGTGATTACGCCGATCTCGTCGTCAATACCTTCGCGCGCTCCTGGAGTGCCAACATGGGCATTCGCGCCGTTTCCGGCACCACCACTGTCGGCGTCAGCGTGCCGGTCGGCATCGGCAGATAATCGCGCGCCAGAACGGCACACTGGCAAAACTCGTTTTTCACACCGGGCTTCCTTTCACCAGGAAGCCCGCTTTCATTTGGCACCCCAGATTTTCCCCAACCCTAATCCTGCGACCGCCAAAAAAAGTAATTGCGTCGACTCCATTTATTTTTTTATTTTATTTTGCGCCTGATGACTTGACTAACTTAAATAAGCCGACCATATTCCACGGCTACCTTACTGATTGATCGAGCGAAGCAAGCAAGACTATGAGTAATTCGAAGAGGCATCCTTCTTTAAGTCAAGACGCACTCACTTATTTGCCTTCCCTCCACCAAAACGGCGCGGCTCCCTCCGACGTTTCCGCCCAATTACACGCCGAATCCAGAAATCATTCGGAGTCGCCGCTGCTCAACGGCTCCAATCACGCATCGGCCTCCAGTGCTGCCAGTTTGGATCTCACCGAAAAAGTAAAGGAACTCGTCCGTCTCGCCCAGGAGCAAGGTTACCTCACCCACGGCGATATCAACGACTCCTTCCCCGGCAATGCCATCACACCCGAGGCGTTGGAGGAAATTTGCGCCAAGCTCCGCAATCTGGAAATCGATATTGTGGATCAGGCTGAGGTTGACCGCATTAAGCAGCCGGAACCCGATGAAGAGGAGGATAAAACCCGCCTCGATGTTCTCGATGACCCCGTTCGCATGTACCTCCGGCAGATGGGTCAGGTCCCGCTCCTCACCCGCGAACAGGAAGTGGAAATCTCCCGGCGCATTGAGGAAGCCGAGTCCGGCGTGCAGCAAATTGTTTATCGCTTCGGCTTTGCCGCCAAGGAACACATCGCCCTCGCGGAAAAATTGATTTGCGAGCCTCCCAAGGAGCGTTTTGATCGCGTCATCGTGGACAATAAAATCGAGGGCCGGGAAAAGCACCTCCTCGTCCTGCGCAAGCTCATCAAGAGCGTCCACCAACTCGACCAACAGGTGGATGAAAAACACGCCGAATGCCTGAAGGCTTCCGGCTCCAAACGCGAAAAGCTTCTGGCCGATCTCAAAAAGCTGGACCAAAAACTCCAGCAATCCTTCGTTAATTTTTATTACAAACAGAAGGTCATCGAGGAAATGGCGCTCGTCGCGGAAAATCTTCGCGACAAAATCTCCCTCAGCCTTCGCCTCCTCGATGAACTGGCCGCCCAGCGCCATTCCGCGGCGCAACAGGCCCTGCTTCAGGCCGAACAACTTAAACTCAATTCGCTCGAGGAATTTATCCGCATGCCGCATGCGGAATTCCTCTCGACCCACGACCAGTTAAGACTTTTCTCCCTCAAGTCTCTCCAGGCCAAGACCGAAATGGTCGAAGCCAACCTGCGCCTCGTCATTTCCGTCGCCAAGAAATACACCAACCGCGGCCTCTCCTTCCTCGATTTGATTCAGGAAGGCAACATGGGCTTGATGAAGGCCGTCGAAAAATTCGAATATCGCCGCGGTTACAAATTCTCCACTTATGCCACTTGGTGGATACGCCAGGGCATCACCCGCTCCATTGCCGACCAGGCCCGCACCATCCGCATCCCGGTCCACATGATCGAGACCATCAACAAGCTCATGCGGATTCAGAAACGCCTCATCCAGGACTTCGGCCGCGAACCCACCCCGGAGGAAATCGCCGACGAACTCCAATTCCCCGTTGAACGCGTCCGCGCCGTCCTCAAGATGGCCCAGCAACCCATTTCCCTCCAGGCCCCCGTCGGCGACAGCGATGACACCAGCTTCGGCGATTTCATCGAGGACAAAGCCGCCGAAAATCCCCTCGACATCACCAGCTTCAGCCTTTTGAAGGACAAGCTCGGCGATGTCCTCGCGGGTCTCACCGAACGCGAACGCAAGGTCCTCGAACTCCGCTTCGGCCTCAGTGACGGCTGCGCCCGCACCTTGGAGGAAGTTGGCCAACAGTTCCGCGTCACCCGCGAGCGCATCCGCCAAATCGAAGCCAAGGCCCTCCGCAAAATGCGCCACCCCACCCGTCTCCACCACCTCCAGGGCTTCCTCGAATTCGAAGACCGCGATTAGCGTGGTGTCAGGCGTCTCGCCTGACGTTGAGGGGTGGCGTCTCGCCCCCCCGGGTCCCAGCCAATGAGAGAGAGCCGAAGTGAGGGCCGATGCCCTTTCTCCCCATCGTCCTCGTTGTCGTCCTCGTCCTCGTCGTCGATCCAAATGACGCCCTACGGTCCCAGCTAAACTATTCGGCCGTGCAAAAACCACACCGAACTCCAACCGGTGAACACACCTTCCGCCTCCCTTGTAAGTGGAGCGCGGAATTATGGTTTTTTGAATTATTCAAATGGGGTAGGAAACGACGTGAGGAGGTTCTAACATTTCCCACCCGAGAACTCCGAATTTAAAAAGTCCCGGACAAAAGCGTTTCGCAACCCCGTGCAGCCGAAAGCACCCGCAGCAATACAAGAACGACCGGCCCGTAAAAGCCAGGCCAAATGAATGCCAATTATTGAACACATCTTTCGTCCCCCTCTCCCCGCCCAAGCGGACGCCAAATGTCTAATCCGCCTCGAATTCACCCGCAACGCCTCCCTCACCCACTTCAAATCCACTGGCGCGACGACCACCTTCCTCCGCATCGAAGGCCAAGCCAACGACCAAATTAACTTGGACAACAACGAACTCAGCAGCACAAAAACCCTCTTCGATCTCGGCCCCGGAGTGCTGCCCGCCGCCGTTACCTTCCACTGACCGGAACTGAATCGGATGGGACGCCTATCCATGGCCAGGTCGAAAGGCTGGGGTGAACACTCCAATTAACAGTCGCGCGAAAATAGTGATTATTATGGAAGGAGGATTATATGAAACAAAAATCATTTTTCACATGTTTGTCATTATTACTGCTCGCGGCGGCACTGTCTGTCGCGGCTCAGACTCAGACGCAAATGACCCAATCGCCGGGCAAACTTGTCGTTTCTGGAACCACCAGCACGGAAGCCACGGTTCAGGATATTGATTATGCCAATCGCATTGTCACCCTGCAGGGCCCACAAGGAAACACCGTCCGGGTCAAGGTCGGGGAGGACGCGCCAAACTTTAACCAGTTGAAAAAAGGCGACCGCGTCAAGGCGGACTACTATCAGTCAACGGCATTATCCCTCCGGAAACCCGGAGAAGCGGCTCCCCCCAGCGGGGAAAAAACCGAGGTTCTGGTCCAGCCGGCACAGGGTCAGGGACAGGGACCAAAGCGAGTGATGGTTAATACACGGCAAGTCACGGCCAAAGTTCAGGATGTTGATTACAAAAATCGCATCGTTACGCTGAAAGGACCCGAGGGAAATATCGTCGAATTGAAAGTGGGTGACAACGTGCAAAATCTTGAGAGGATCAAACGCGGAGACCAGGTCGCGGCCACCTTCACCGACGCCTTGGCGATTTCCGTCTCGCGAGAACAAAGCTAAAAAGTGCCCGAAAGACAACTTCGCCGGCGGATTCGATTTCCATAACGATGAAGCCGGCGAAATATGGCTTGCACATTGAATTGACCTGTCCTCCTTACTCATTGAACTGATTGGTGGGCCTGCCCGGACTCGAACCGAGAACCAAAGCATTATGAGTGCTCTGCTCTAACCATTGAGCTACAGGCCCGCCAAACAAGGGTTGCAGAAGCGACAACAAATTTCAATAGCAGAACCACACTAACGGATTCTTCAATTTGGGGTTGGTTACAGGTTCTAATTCTTTTGGGACCGCCACTTTTAGATCGTGACGGTTTGAATATTATCGGGAATTCATCGCTTAGAGTAGCCCCAAACACCCCCTTCTGCTATCAACCGTGCATTTATAAGCACAAGCCGCCTCACCATCCATTCACTTGCCCTTGGATTTTTCAACTGTTGCCTCCCCGCTCCGCTCCCGCAGCACCTCGCGGATTTTATCGCCCATCTTTCGGGAAAATTCCATGGCCGCTTCATGCCGCAAATGCAAAGTGTCCAGAAAGAATTCGTCAGGAAAATGCATTTGGCTCCAATCGATGAGCACGACATTCGGAAGGGCCTTTAGCTTTTCGTCAAATAATTTCAGCTGCTCCCCGTTTTGAAAATGCGCAAAATACGAGGGATGATAAGGTGAATAAACCAGGAAAAAAAGACGCTCTGGATGTTCGGTGATGTGCCCAATCAACCTGCGGTTTTGATCTTCATTTGGAAAATAGCCGCTGGTGATCTGCAAACGTTTGCTCACATAGTCGTCCAATCTGGCCTGGCTAAACGGCAACTGATGAAGCTCAGATTTATATCCCTTCGTGATATTATGGGTAAGCTGCATGCGCTCGCTCATGTAGTCCTTCAAATACCAGTCGTAATACCCAAAATAGCGGATGCCCGGCAGATAGTACCTCCATTCCATGGCATGGAACCGCTTTAATAATTGACGTATCCTGGCGTCGAACATCAACGGGACACACCTGCTCTGATCACCAAGGTCTGCCGCCAGATCGTTATGCTGTAGTTCGATGATGATGGGGGTGGTCTTGGACTTGGCGAGCTCAATTTGCAGCAGCACGTCGGTCACTTCATAAGAAATACCATCAAAGCCGTAATTGAATGCGTTAAGGCCCATGGCGTCCGGGCTGTAATTGCCATGCGCCTTCGACGAGCCGAAAATGGGAATCTCATCCCCGTGCTCATGGTAGAGATGATTGATGCGACCGATGTCGGAAGTGGGTGTTCGAAAAATGATTCCGTAGGTGAATGCCAAATCCGCTAAAATGCAAATGGCCGCGAACGCCATCAGAGCCAAAATCCATCCCTTCCATTTCATAGCATCAGAATTTTGCGTAAATAAAGTGCGCCGACCCCAGGCGCCCGAGGAAAATAATCAACAACCCGCACAGGAACACGAACCACGGAGTTGAACGGCTGGTCGCCCTGCGATGGAAGTAGGCAACACCAACCCAGGAGCCAATAGCCACGCAATCCAGGGCAAAAAAGAACGGTCGGGCCGCAAAAAGTTGAGCCAAGCCGCCCGAGAAATTCAGATGGATCAAACGGCCATAGATCCAGAGTGCTTGGGGGACGTTCGCCGCCCGGAATAGCACTTGGGACAGGGCGAAAAACCCCAGGGTATAAAACCGGCCACTCCACCGCACCACATTCTCCGGCAATCGTTTTAGTCGTTTGGTTCGCCACGACTTGGTGAGAATCTCAGCGGATAAGGCCAGCCCTTGCGCGATTCCAAACAGGAGGAAAGTCCAGGTGAGGCCATGCCAGATGCCGCAAACGGCAAAAGTAATGATTATCGCCAGAACTACTCCCGATTTTCCCAGAATGCGGATCCGGATTAATAAGGGCAGGTACAGGTAATCCCGCAGCCAAAATGACAATGTCATGTGCCAGCGCCGCCAGAACTCAGTCACCGAAGTGCTCAGAAATGGCCGGTCAAAATTCGGGGCCAGACGAATCCCAAAAAACAGCGCGCTGCCGATCGCTATGTCCACATAACCGGAAAAATCAGCATAGATTTGCAACGCATTCAAACAACAGCCGATCAAAGCCGCCAGGGTGCCGGTGCCGAACTGATCTTTAAACACATCGGTGACATACTCATTGATGCGGTTGGCGACCACGTATTTTTTAAAGAATCCAAATGCAATCAGCCGCACCCCCTCCAACCGGTCCTCTACCACAGGTAAATCGCCGCCCACCAATTGCGGTAATAGTGGTCCGGCCCGCGGAATGGGCCCCGACGAAATCTGGGGAAAGAACAAGCCAAACAACACAAAATTCGTAAAACCATGATCGATCCTCCATGTCTGCCGATAGGCATCCGTCACACAAGCCAGCATCTGAAACGTGAAATAGGAAATGCCTAGTGGCACCGCAAATCCAGCCTCGGCAGCCGGCGCGTGCCCGTTCCATCGCAGCATTCCCTGCGTGATCACGTCCGCCGCATACTTGAAAAAAATCAGCACCGCAAGATTCACCAGAACCGTCCCGGTGAAAACCCACGTTCGACGCCGCTGATCCAGGTTCTGGCTCAGACTCAAGGCCGCCCAGTAATTAAGGCCGCACAATCCCAGCAACAAAATCAGATAACTCACGCTGGAAACTGCGTAGAAAATCAGGCTGGCGCACAACAACGCCACTACCCGCCCCCGCCCCGGCATCATGGCTTGAACCACCGCGATAACTCCCAGGAAGAGCAGAAACAGAGCTGTATCGATTCTCATTGCTGTGTCGGGTCAGGCCGCCTCAATCAATTCAATCATTTGTTGTTGGGCGGTGATGAGGAACACACAATATCGTCCGCCAAAGGCTTCTGATTGAAACCGGGTCAGTTCATGCGCGCCGGCTGTCACCAGAGCCTGGACACTCTTGTCCAAGTCCGCGCACATATATCCCACATGATAATAACTCGTTCCTCTGCGCAGCATTCTCAGAAGAAAAGCATTATCCGGTTCCGGTTCCACGAACTCGATGAATGTGCCGTTTCCGGCAGGCAGAAAACATACCCGCACTTTTTGGCTGCTTACCGCCACGGGTGCGGAAGCGCCGGTGGCCAGCGGCGTCCCCGCGTAGGTTTCCAACGCCGCCGCCATGTCTTCAACCAGGCAGCCTATATGGTGAAGCGTCAACTCCATGCCGTTTATACCTGCTTGCTTCGAATCAACGCCGCAAATTCTCCCACGTTCTGCAGGCGCTGAATCTCCCCGGCCGTGAACTTGACCCGGAACTTTTTCTCAACCGCTACCACGATCAGCACATGGGTTATTGAATCCCATCCTTCCACCTCCTTGGCCGTCGTCCCTTCCGTAAGCGTAAGCGAATCGTTGTCCAGCGCTTCCCTGAAAACCGTTGTCAGGCCGTTCCATAGATTATCACTCATAAGTTATAAAATAATTATTTCCAGGCACCTTGGGCCGGCTTCGCCAATCCGTCGCGCATTTCCATAGTCTGCATTAACTTCCACTACTTGCCTACAACGATAGTCACGCGCTGGCCTCTTCCTCCACTTTTTCCCACACAATGTTTATCGGCCAGCCAGTGTAACTCGCGGCCTCCAACACCCACCGGTTGGCTGCCTCCGGCGCAAAGCCCAGCTTTGAATAATGGTCCTTTACCATCCCGTTTTTTGTCGTCGGCAGATATTCGCCCGTCACGCGTTTGATCCCGTGTTCCCTGGCCCTTTCCACAATCGTGTTCAGCACAAACTGCTCCACCCCTCGCCCCAGCACCCGGCAACTCATCAACCAGGTATCCACAAAGAACGTTTCACCCAGAATTTCCAAAATAACCACCGAAATCAACCCGTTGTCCCCAAACCGGTCTTTCAATTCAAAGGCCAGCGTCACATGCGCCGCCGAGTTTGCCAGCGTCTCGACCTGCTTTTCTGTGTAACGCACCGTCCGCAGGTTGAACTGATTTGACCGTTGCGTAAGCTGGGCCACGCGGGGAAAGTTGAATGGCAGAAATGGCTGCACCAGCGCCCGCATCTCCAGACTTCGCAAGAAATCGTTCAGATCAACGAATTTCTCCCGTTCCGCATGGCGTTTGGCCTCGACCTGATACTCATTCGTGCGCCGCGCGTCCTTGGCCGTGTAACTCGCGGTCTCGAACGGATTTAATCCAATTAGATAGGAGACATACTCCGAAGGATCCTCCGGCAATTCTGGCACCGTCATGGTTGGAAAACTCTCCCGCACCAGGTGCCGCTCGGCCGGATTATCATCCAGAAACATCATCGCTCCATAATCAATGTCGATGATGCTTTTAATCTCCCGGATGTTCGTCGCTTTGTCCTGCCAGTTGGCCTTGAATACCGCGATGTCCTCCAGTTGCAGCACCATGTCCGGATGCCTCATGAATGGTTCGCGAGCATTCGCCTCGTCGTTCTTGCTGCACACCGCCAGCACGATACCCCGATCCCGCAACTGCTTGAGCCACGATTGAAATGCCGTGAATGCCGGCCCGAGGCCAAGCTCCCCGATCTGAATTCGATCCAGCCCGTCATCCGCCACTACCCCGCCCCATAACGTATTATCCAAATCCAGAATCACGCATTTGAGGAAGGAACCTTTGCGCGCCGTCAGCATCTTGACCACCTCACGCGCCACCAAGGGAAGAATCCCCGGCGTCAGTGCGAATTTGGCTGTGAAATAAAGCTTGGGATCAAACAGCGCATTGCGGCCCTGTGCGGACTGCAACGCCGCCAGATCAAACACATGGCAATCACTCGCCTCTTCGGCCAACCGCGCCAGCTCCAAATTGCACAACCGGATTTGGTTTTGGAATGACCACGCCACCTTATTGCCATAATTTCCAAATACTCCGTCTCCGGGATCGGCCAGATTGAAAAACAGCGTCTGATATCCCTGGGTCGATAACGTCTGATGCAGGCCACGCACTCGCGACGCAAATTCGCTGGCCAGCGCGCCGCGCTCCTTCACGGAATAGGTCCCAAACTTCACCCCCATTTTTTCCGCAGCCAGATAAATAATTACCGTCTCTGGACGAAACATGTGCAAGGTCGATGCCGGGTCAAACACGGCCATCTCGATCTGATCAAATTCCCCTTCAAAAAGCTCCAGCTTAAAACCCAAATGCCGTGCGTAACCCCTCAATGAACCCGCGAGCAACTGGGAAGCTGTGTCCGCCAAAACAGCCGCCCGCATTACCGGCGCCGCTCCCGGACATGGCTGCCTGGCCAATTTCAACAGAGCCGTTAGTTCCAAGGGGTTAATCACAAACATCTACACTTGTAAGTTCAAGTAATCGAAAACAGCGGTTCTTGACAAGCTCTTTTTACCCAACAAACTGCCCTCCGTGGCCTCCCGGCTTGAACCGGGGCAACCTAAGGCGTATCGGGCCTCAAACCACCCCGAAAGCATTAGGGCTCCTCACAGGTCAAATCCCGCTGAAGCCCACCATTTGGCTCGTGTCGCAGCTTCACATATGAAGCTGCAAAATCTATGTCTCCGTTTGGCCTCCAGTGACCGTTTTAAGGTTGAACTGCCGCCCTCTCTTTCGTACGTTCACAATCCGTGTGTGGCATCCGTGCCTGCGGCGATGCAACGCTCCAACGATGAACAATACAGCGCAGGCTTTTCATGAATGCTCCCAAAACATCGCTCGATGATTTGAGAATCGAGCGCAATGATGCGCCCGCCCGCCGCTCCAACCGCTGGCTTTGGCCGCTGTTGCTGTTCGCATTGATCGTGGCAATTTCGGCGGTTCTTTGGTTTACGCATTCTCAGGCGATTGAAGTCACCACCGCCCCCGTGCGCGCCATCACCAGTGGCGACGCCGAACGCATCGTGCTGAATGCCTCGGGCTACGTCACCGCCCGGCGCAAGGCAACGATCTCTGCGAAGATTACCGGCAAAGTTGCCGAGGTGCTCATTGAGGAGGGTATGCGCGTTAAGGCGGGGCAAGTACTGGCACGACTGGACAACTCCAATCTCAAAACCAGCCTCGATGTGGCGGAAAGCCAGCTTGACTCGGCGCGTCTAAACCTCGATGAAACGCGCGCCCTGTTAAAGCAGGCGGACAATGAATTCCGCCGTGCCACCCAACTCGCCAATCAAAACATCGCGTCCCAATCTGATCTAGATAAGGCAGAGTCCGACGCCGTGTCCATCAAGGCAAGACTGGCGCGGCAGGAACAGGATGTGACGGTCGCCGAGCGCCAGGTAGCCATGTGGAAACAGCAGCTGGACGATGCCATTATTTGCGCACCCTTTGACGGCGTGGTCACCTCCAAGGACGTCCAGCCTGGCGAAATGATTTCGCCCGTATCCGCCGGCGGTGGCTTTACGCGCACCGGAGTTTGCACGATTGTCGATATGGAATCGCTGGAGATCGAGATCGACGTCAACGAAAGTTACATCAATCGTGTGGCGGCGGATCAGCCGGTGGAAGCCACACTCGACGCGTATACCACCTGGAAAATTCCCTGCAAAGTAATCGCCATCATCCCCACCGCCGACCGGCAAAAATCCACCGTAAAGGTCCGCGTTGGTTTCGACAAGCTTGACCCCCGCATCCTTCCGGAAATGGGAGTGAAGGTGGCTTTCCGTGAGACCGGCGGTTCCACCCCAACCGCCGCGCGGACCATGCTGACTCCCAAAACTGCCATTCAGCAACAAGGCGGCAGGGACGTGGTCTTGGTGGTACAAAATGGCGTCGTCGAGCGACGCGCCGTGACCGTCAGCGGCTCCGATGGGGACGACGTGCTCATCAGCGCCGGAGTGGCGGACGGGGAAAGAGTTGTCGTGCTGGGGCCGAAAGACTTGACCGATGGCGCGAAGGTGAAGGAGAAAAAGCCGTGAAATCTTTTCACATATGCCTTATTCCTGTCATGGTCGGGTGAAAATTTTGAGCCCTGATGTCCAGAAACGCCATCCCTGTTCGTCGTATTGATGGTACAGCACGTTCAGAGCGGCTGGTTTTGGACTGGGCGAAAAACGAATAACTACAAGCAATGAGTGAACCAACAAAAAACAATGGCCCGCTGGTCAGCGTGGACGGCGTGGAGAAGGTCTTCCGCCGCGGGTCGGAGGACATTCACGTCCTGCGCGACTTGAACCTGAATGTTCCCACCGGCGAATTTCTTGCGTTGATGGGGCCGTCCGGTTCCGGCAAGAGCACGCTGCTGAACCTGATTGGCGGCTTGGACCGGCCGACGCGAGGCTCGGTCAGTATCGGCGGCGAGCGTCTGGACGGACTCTCCGATCGCCTGCTCGCAGCCTGGCGCGCCCGGCATATTGGATTCGTTTTCCAACTTTACAATCTTATGCCGACATTGAACGCGGAGCGTAATGTCGAATTGCCGCTCCTGCTCACGCACCTGTCCAAGTCGGAGCGCCGGAAACATGTGGCGGCCGCTTTGGACGTCGTGGGTCTTTCACATCGCGCAAAACATTTTCCACGCACGCTCTCCGGCGGTGAGCAACAGCGCGTGGGCATCGCCCGTGGAATTGTGACCGATCCCACGCTGCTACTCTGCGACGAACCGACCGGGGATTTGG
The DNA here is from genome assembly GCA_028293325.1 of Pedosphaera sp. GTDB lineage: Bacteria > Verrucomicrobiota > Verrucomicrobiia > Limisphaerales > Pedosphaeraceae > JAQGOT01. The sequence continues at coordinate 61,019 of JAQGPA010000080.1, forward strand.
ACCGCAAGGCCGGTGACGGAATTCTTGACCTGCTCCAGGCACTCAACCGCGAGCACGGCAAAACGGTGATCATGGTTACGCACGACCCCCATGCATCGGCTCGCGCCTCCCGCACGGTGTACCTCGACAAGGGCCAGCTCAGCGCCGAACCCGTCGCATGAAATTCCTCCCGCTGATCTGGTGTAACCTGAAACGGAAGAAACTCCGGACGTTCCTTACACTGCTCTCCATCCTCGTGGCGTTCCTTTTGTTTGGGCTTTTGTGCTCCATCAAGGAAGCGATGACCGGGGGCATCAGCATGGCGGGGGCGGACCGCTTGGTCGTTCAACACAAGGTGTCGCTCATCCTATTGTTGCCGGAAAGCTACAAGGCGCGCATGGAGCATATCCCCGGGGTGGATTTGGCCACGCATCAGACCTGGTTTGGCGGGATCTACCAGGATCCGAAGAATTTCTTTATGCAAAACCCGGTGGTACCGGATGAATTTCTCAACATCCACCCTGAATTCATCCTGCCCGCGGACCAATTGAAGGCTTGGAACGAGACCCGCACGGGCGCCATCGTCGGCCGCAAAACCGCCAACAAATTTCATTGGAAAATTGGCGACAAAGTCCCCATCAAAACGCCCCTTTGGAGCAAAAAAGACGGCGGCGGCACCTGGGAATTTGATATCGTCGGCATCTTCGACGGCAAAGACAAAAATACCGATTCGACCTCCTTTTATTTCCGCTATGACTATTTTGACGAGGCGCATCGCGGCGACCGTGGCCAGGTCGGTTGGTACACTGTCCGGGTAAAAGACCCGAAAGCCTCCGCGGAGGTGGCCAAATTGATCGACAAGGAATTTGAAAACTCCATGGCCGAAGTCAAGGCGGAGCCCGAGGCGGCCATGGCGCAATCGTGGGCGAATCAAATGGGCGACATCGGTTTAATCACCACCTCAATTCTCGGGGCTGTGTTTTTTACCATCCTACTGGTGACAGGCAACACCATGTCCCAGGCGGTGCGCGAGCGAACGGGCGAGTTGGGGGTTCTCAAGGCCATCGGTTTTACCAACACCCAGATCGTCGCGCTCGTGCTCGCGGAGTCCTGCGTGCTGGCGCTGATGGGCGGAGTTTTGGGACTTGGCCTCGCGTGGCTGATCACTTCAAATGGCGATCCGACGGGTGGCATGCTGCCGTTGTTTTACCTGCCGTCGCGGGATTTGATTGTCGGTTTTGCCTTGAGTGTGGCTTTGGGATTGGCCACCGGATTTTTTCCCGCGCTGCAGGCCATGCGCCTGCAAGTTGCGGTGGCATTAAGGAAAATGTAATATGGCTGGCCCTATCAATTGGCTTTTGCAGGTCGTGTCCGTCACCAAGTTTGGCTTGTTGAGCATTCCGCAACGGCGTGGTTCCGCGCTGGCCTCGATCATCGGCATCGCCGGCGTCGTTGCCGTGCTCGTCAGCGTGTTGTCCATGGCCACCGGTTTTCGCAAGACGATGTCTGGCTCCATCCCGCCCGATGCCGTAATCGTATTGCGCAGCGGCGCAACTAGCGAAATGGTCAGCGGGCTGACACGCTCGGACACGCGTTTGATCTCCGAGGCGCCGGGCTTGGTGCATGGATCGGACGGACCGCTGGCATCGGCGGAATTATTTGTCATCATCGACCTGCCCAAACGCTCGACCGGCACCGATGTAAATGTGCCGATGCGCGGCGTGGAGCACGCGGCCTTTCAGGTCCGCGACAAACTGAAAATCGTGGAAGGCCGTGCGTTTGAATGGGGCAAAAACGAGGTCATCATCGGCACCGCCGCCGTCAGCCAGTTCGCCGGTATGCAGGTCGGCGGCAAAATAAAAGTGGGCCGCGAACAATGGCCGATCGTGGGAATCTTTTCCGCCAACGGTGCAGCGGCGGAAACGGAGGTATGGACCGATGCCACCATGTTGCAGGGCGCTTTTAATCGCGGCGACTCCTTTCAAGCGGTTTATGGAAAGCTGGCCACACCCGGCGCCTTCAGCCAATTCAAGGACGCTCTCACCACCAATCCGCAACTCGATGTAAAGGTCGAGCGGCAGGCTGAATTTAACGACGCCCAATCGGCGATGATGACAACGATGATTAATACCCTCGGTGTGTTGGTCGCGGGGTTGATGGCTGTGGGCGCTGTTTTCGGTGCGCTGAACACCATGTACAACGCTGTGTCCGCCCGCACACGTGAGATCGCCACGCTGCGCGCCTTGGGCTTTGGACGCGGGTCGGTGGTGTTTTCCGTGATGCTGGAATCGCTGGCGCTGGCGTTGATCGGCGGCCTGCTCGGCGCGGCGCTTGCTTATCTGTTCTTTAACGGCCATCGCACCTCGGCCATGAATTTCCAAAGTTTTAGCCAGGTATCGTTCGCGTTTGATGTGACGCCTGCGTTGTTGGTGAAAGGAATTGTGTGGGCGGCAATCATCGGGCTGATCGGCGGAATCTTTCCCGCCGTGCGTGCCGCGCGCCTGCCCATCGCATCGGCCTTGCGGGAACTTTGATAAATTGTTGGCCGCTTGAATGTGATTGCCTCAACGGGGGATGAAATGCTAAGGATTGTGCCGAACACCTGAGTTTTTTTGATTCAAACAACCGTCCCGTGATTTGGGGCAATTCAGTTTCGGAGATCACTATGAATAAATTCATCCTTTCCCTCCTGCTCCCGCTCACCCTCGTCCTGCCGGCGCGCGCCGAATGGCCCGCCCGCGTCTTTGCCCCCTATATGTATCTCGGCGCGGGCGACGACTTCAAACTTACCGCCTGCGACGACGCCTGCGGCCTCAAATATTATACCCTCGCCTTCATCATCGCCCGTCAGGATGGCACCGGCAAAGATGCCACCTACCATAAGGAACCCGCCTGGGACGGCCGCTTCCCCATGGACCAGAACCTTTACCAAGACCAAATCCAGGCCATTCGCAAACGTGGTGGCGACGTGATTGTCTCCTTCGGCGGCGAAGCCGGCAAGGAACTGGCCAACGTCATCGACGATGCGGCCCAACTTGAATCCGCCTACCAAAAAGTCATCGATCAATACAAAATCACCTGGCTTGATTTCGACGTCGAAGGCAACAATCTCGACAAAGGCAAACAGGACAGCGAACGCCGCAACACCGTCCTCGCCAGCCTGCAAAAGAAAAACCCCGGCCTTATCATCTCCTACACTCTCCCCGTTGATCCCGACGGAATCTCTGACGCGTCCCAAGCCATCTTAACCGATGCCGCGAAAAAAGGTGTCAAAGTCCATTCCGCCAATATTATGGTCATGTACTTCGGCAAAAAGTTTATTAACAAAGGTAAATCCGAAGGCGAACTCGGCGTCGATTCCGCCAACAAAACTCACGAGCAACTTCAAAAAATCGACCCCGCCATTCAAATCGGTCTCTGTCCCTGCCTCGGCAAAAACGGCTCCAAGGACGAAGTTTTCATCCTGAGCGACGCCAAGATAATCAAAGCCTTCGCCGACAAAACACCCTGGATCTGTTCGCTCCACTACTGGTCCATCAACGACGATGCCGCGCGCCCTCGCAAAAAGAAACCCGCCAACGCCGCCAACACCAGCACGAACAACGTGGCTGCATCCACCCCCGCCCCCAGCCAGCCTTGGGCCTTCGCCACTCTTTTCAATTCCTTCACCTCCACCACTCCAAGTCGGTAAACACGATTTGTCATGGGCAGGCTTCGGAATCTCACGAAGCCTGCCCGTAAATCCATTCTCCCTACGGCTTGGGCGCCTCGCCAGCGTGCACGGCGTTTCTCTTTTCCAAGGTTCCCCTCAGGTAGCTATCGGGCGCTGCCTGCTGCCAGGCGGAATACCATATGTTCCCCAGCATCTGGCCGCCTGCGATAATTTGCGTGGTCAGAAAAGCTTTTCCATCGTGGATCGCTTCACCCTCCCCAAACAGTTTGCCCTCTTTCTCCAGCTTATACAACGGCTCTACTTGCTTGTGCTGCTCCAGGATATAGGACTCAATTTGTGTAAACGTATCGATCGACTTGCCCTCTCCATTGGTCGCCGAAAGCGATTGCGCCGGGTGTATGCGCGCCTTCATTTCATTCAGGCCTGCTGCATCCAGCTTAAAAAAGTAGCCGTCCACCTTGCTATGAATTTTGGCCGTGGTGTAATGCTGCGGATTCTCCCCCACCCAGCCGTTGAAGTACTTCGTCGTGTGCAACGGTTGCGAGGCATCACCAACGTAATGCCCCATCACGCCCATGATGTAGAGCACGTCCTGCTGCGCGTTCGCAACCTCCTCCGGCGTGCCATACTTCTCAAAAGTCTTCAAATATGAAAAGCTCGACTTCAGCTTGTTATAGTTCTCCATGATCGCCCACGGCAGGAAACCCACCAACTGCCGCGTATGATCGCGATTCTGGTCGGGATCAATCAGCGGAAATTTGTCCGGATGCCCCGCCCGTGCCAGCGCCAATTGCGCCACAAAATCATATCGGTAAGGCGACAAGGCATGCATATCCACCCCATACATGTCCAACTCATCCAGATCAATAAAATGGTCCGGCGCATTGATATGGCTCAAGTCGGAGTTATTACGCCAACGATCCGGTTCGCCCGCCAGAAAGGCCACCCGCTCCTTGGCCTCCGGTGTGAGGACAAACGCTGGAAAATTGGTCGGCAACGAGGCGAGTGCCAGTTGATTGACGATGCGATGACCTTCATAGTCCCATCCCTGGCATTCCCAGGAGCTAAGACCGGCAATAAGTAACAATCCCGACAACCGCACGAACATTTTTTTCATGGCTTCTATTATGGTTTTCGCCTATCATAGGGCACGTTGCGGAAAAGGCAAAAGCCAAATGAGGAATTGTCCCATATCCCTTTGGTTCCTTGGGCCATTCTCAAACCATGAAGATCATCACCGACGAGCGCTGCCTCACTTATTCCTCCCCCGGCCATCCCGAACGGCCTGCCCGCATCAGCCGCACTCTCGAAAAACTCCGCACCCAAACCGAACTCACCATCGCCTGGGATAAACCGCTTTCGGTCGCTGACTCCATCATCCTGCGCGCCCACTCCGCACAACTCCTCGCCCGACTTGATGAACCCGCGGATTTCGACGCCGACACCCCTTGGTATCCAAACATAGCCGACCACGCGCGCCGCTCTGTGGGTGCCGCTCTGGCTGCGTTGCAGTCAACCCGTGCCGGCCAAACCGCCTTCAGCCTCATCCGCCCGCCAGGCCATCACGCCACGCGTGACCAAAGCATGGGCTTTTGCTACCTAAACTCCATCGCCATCGCCACCCTCGAAGCCCTGGCCACCGGCACAAAGAAAGTGGCCGTCTATGATTTTGATGTCCATCATGGCAATGGCACCGAAGCCATTCTCCTCAACCAACCAGGTGCCGCCTTCTTTTCCATCCACCAATTCCCCTGCTACCCCGGCACTGGCGCGGCGAATGTAGGCAACAATTGTTTCAATTATCCTGTCCCTCCCGCAACACCACGTAAGCAATACCGCCAAATCCTCTCCGCCGCCTTGACCGACCTGATAAAATTCAAACCCGACCTCGTCGCTGTCTCCGCCGGCTTTGACGCCTATGCCCGCGACCCACTCGCTCAAGAAACGCTCGAAGCGGAGGACTACTATTGGCTCGGCCAATCCATCCGCAAATTGGGCATCCCCACTTTCAGTCTTTTGGAAGGCGGCTACAGTGACGATCTCCCCGAACTCATCTTCGCGTACCTGAAAGGCCTCGACGGTTTGTAATTAAATATGTTCCCCAATCGTCGGCGGCAATTCGTAAGTCGTGTGCAGTTCCGGCGGCAGTCCGCTTGCCTCGCTTGAAAGCACACGATACTGCCGGATTTGCAGTGAAATCTCTCGTCCATCGGACAAGCCAAGCAAGGCATACTCTTCCTTCGTTATGCGGGAACGCAGCACCAGCCCGGACGGCAGTTCCAATTCCAGCCGCAGCATGATGCCGAGAAAATAAGTGCGCACCAACACCGCACGATACCGATACTGCGCTAAATCCGTGGAAATTTGCACCGCATACGGCCGAAAACCAATCAGCATCTTTTTCCCGTCAGGATGAGTCGGAACCGGAAACTCCAATTCCGCCACCCGTCCCACTCCATTCTGGACTTCCACCTCCAGCACATTCATGACGCCAATAAACCGCGCCACGAACTCATTGGCCGGTTGCTCATAAACCTCCCGCGGCGCGCCAATCTGTTCCAGATTACCCTTTGAGAAAATCACGATGCGATCCGAAACCTCCATCGCCTCCTCCTGATCATGCGTCACGAATAGCGTGGTGACATTCAGATCCTTGTGAAGATGCACCAGCCACTCACGCAATTCCTGCCGGATCTTCGCATCCACCGCCCCGAACGGTTCATCCAGCAGCAACACGCTCGGCTTGGAGGCCAGCGCGCGCGCAATCGCCACCCGCTGCCGCTGCCCGCCGGAAAGCTGATGTGGATAACGCTTCTCCAGCCCTTCCAATCCCAGCAATTTAAGCAACTCCTCGACCCGTCCCGCAATGTCCGCCCGCTTCCATTTCTTGATCTTGAGTCCAAACGCGATGTTCTTGAAAACATTCATTGTCTTGAACAACGCGTAATTCTGAAAAACAAAACCGATGTTGCGCTTCTGGACCGAAATATCATTCACCCGCACGCCGCGAATGAAAATGTCCCCCTCCGTCGGCATCTCCAAACCGGCGATCATGCGCAGCACCGTCGTCTTCCCGCCGCCGCTCGGGCCAAGCAACGCCATGAGTTCACCCTCCTTCACGGAGAAATTCACCTTATTTACCGCCGCGACGTTGCCGAAGGCTTTACTGACGTTTTTTACTTCAATACTCATGTCCGGGTTGCCCGCTTCAAATTTCTGATTTTAAGTCCGCCACTGCGCGTTGTGCCTGATCGTAGGCCCTCTGGGTCTTCCATTCAACCCAGGTCTTGATCCCCAATGTCAGCAATGCCAGCAACGCCAGCAGGCTTGCCACGGCAAATGCCGCCTCCGTGGTCCCGTAGCCCTCATACAATTTCTGCACGCGTAATGGCATCGTGTCCGTCTGGCCCGTAATATGGCCGGATACCACGGAGACCGCCCCAAATTCCCCCATCGCCCGTGCATTGCACAATATCACTCCGTAGAGCAAACCCCATTTGACGGATGGCAGGGTCACATGCCAGAAAGTCTGCCAACCGCTCGCACCCAGGGTCAGCGCGGCTTGCTCCTGCTCCGAACCGGTCGCCTGCATCACCGGAATAAGTTCTCGCGCCACAAACGGAAAAGTAACAAAGATCGTGGCGAGCACAATGCCGGGCACGGCAAAGATGATCTTGATATTGTGGTCATCCAGCCACTGGCCAAAATACCCCTGCATTCCAAAAAGCAACACAAACATGAGTCCCGAAACCACCGGGGATACCGCAAACGGCAAATCAATCACGGTTATCAAAAGCGATTTCCCTCGAAATTCAAACTTGGCAATGGCCCATGCCGCCGCCAGCCCAAATACCAGATTTAAAGGCACGCTGATGACCGCAACAATCAATGTCAACCGAATGGCCGACCACGAGTCCGGATCCGTCAGCGATGCGATATATACACTCCACCCTTTTGCAAATGCCTGAAAAAAAACATTCAGCAGCGGCAGCAGCAGAAAGACCAGCGCAAAAACCAGCCCAATGCTGATGAGCGTCCACTTGACCCATGGCGCATCTTCGGTGCCGCGACGGGAAGCCGTCTGTAACGATGTCGGTTTGGATTGAACGTGGCCAGCCATGTTAATTAATTGTGAAACCGGCTTGCCCAGCCTTCCAGATAGTTTATCAGTGCCAGAATTAAGAATGAAATGATTAGCAATACCACGGCGATAGCCGTCGCGGCGTGATAATCAAATTCATCAAGCCGAACCACAATGAGATACGGGGCGATTTGCGTCTTATAAGGCATGTTGGTCGAAACAAAAACCACCGATCCGTATTCACCAACTGCGCGTGCAAAGGCCAGGGCAAATCCGGTCAGCACGGTCGGGAAGAGCGTCGGTGCCAGGATGCTGAAAAAAGTGCGCAACCGGCTCGCTCCCAGCGTGGCGGCAGCTTCTTCAATTTCCCCTTCTAAATTTGCCAAAACCGGCTGCAACGTCCGCACCACGAAAGGAAGTCCCACGAAGGTTAACGCAATAATAATCGCCACTCGCGTGTACGCTATCTGAATGCCCATCGGTACCAGATACCTGCCCAGCCAGCCGTTGGCCACAAACAGGCTGGAGATGGTCAATCCCGCAACGGCCGTGGGTAGCGCAAACGGAAAATCCACCAGCGCATCAACAAATCGTTTTCCCCAAAATTCGTAACGCACCAGCACCCAGGCCAGCAAGGTCCCAAAAAAGGCGTTGAGCAGGGCGGCAATTAAAGAGGCCCCAAAGGTTAATTTATAAGCCGCTATGGCCTGCGGGTGGGTAACGACCCTCCAGAAATCATGCCAGGATAGCTGAAACGTCTTTAGAAACAACGCGGCAATGGGAATAAGCACCAACGCGCTGAGATAAAACAGCGTGTAGCCCATCGTCAGCCCAAAGCCGGGGAGCGGATTAAATTTTTTGTCTGCCATGCACTATTGGAAGCCCGGAGCAAAAGCTATCTCAATTCGCTTGGCCAGTAAAAAGTTATTTCACGCTGCTTGTGAAAGAAAATCATTGATTACATCGCTTTCCACCCCGATATCCGCAAATAGCCATGAAGACAAATACCGTTCCGAGGAGGAGGGAATGATGGCTACAATCATTTTCCCTTTGTTTTCCGGGCGTTTTGCCACCTGTAATGCCGCCCACGTGATTGCCCCGCTGGAAATCCCAACCGGAATTCCGTCCAGCCGGTTGATTTGCTTGGCCACCGGGCCGGCCTCTTCCTCTTTTACTTTAATAATCTCATCCACCACGCCCAAATTCAGATTATCCGGCACAAACCCTGCCCCAATTCCCTGAAGTTTATGCGGCCCCGCCGGTCCACCGGAAAGCACCGGCGAGCCGGCCGGTTCCACCGCGATGGCCTGGAACTCCGGCTTGCGCTGCTTCAGCACTTCCGCCACTCCGGTGATCGTGCCGCCCGTCCCCACCCCCGCAATGAATATATCCACCCGCCCATCAGTGTCCCGCCAGATTTCCTCGGCCGTGGTCCGGCGATGGATTTCCGGATTCGATGGATTGGAAAACTGCTGCAGAATCACGCTGTTGGCAATTTTTGCGTTCAACTCCTCGGCCTTGGCAATCGCCCCCTTCATTCCCTTGGCGCCTTCTGTCAGCACCAATCTTGCCCCCAGAATCTTCAGCAGCTTCCGCCGCTCCAGGGTCATGGTTTCAGGCATCGTCAGTATAATCCGCAATCCGCGCGCGGCCGCGGCAAACGCCAGCGCTATCCCGGTGTTTCCGCTCGTCGGCTCAATTAAAATGGTATCCGGGTTGATGCGTCCCGCACGGAGCGCGTCATCGATCATTGCCACGCCAATCCGGTCCTTGACGCTGGAAAGTGGATTGAAAAATTCCAACTTCAGCAGAATCGTGGCCACCGCGCCGTGCTCCCGCGCCGTGCGGTTCAACCGCACGAGCGGCGTGTTGCCGATGGTTTCCGTGATGTCATTGAAAATGCGTGCCATAAGGTTGTCCGGGGTTAAATATTTTGTGCGATGGCCATCAGGTATCGGTATTCCACCAGGATGGTTTGCAGTGCGATGGAAAACGCCTCCACCTGCCGGTGCAGGGAAGCTTTCTGCGGTGTCTCCAGGGTAATCTCAAACGGCGGCCGCTTTAGATTTTGCGGCGCACGCAGTACTCCTTCAAAGCCCTGGGAAATAATCCCGTTTCGCGATGCAAATCCATCAATCTGCCGCTCCAGATTCCGGGGCAGAAATTGCTCGGCCTCACGCAACGCCGGCTCTAATAAATTCTCAGACAATACCGCGCCGGCCACATAACCATAAATTCCCTCGCTGGTGTTGTCGGAATGCAAATTGATGATCCCGTCAAACGCATGCGTCCACACTTCGGTCTCCAGCCACCTCACTTCCGGCTCCTGGGAATCCCGCCAAAATTCGCGATTCAGATCCTTCCCGTTGCGCGAATGCCGCGTGTTGTCTTCAAATCCCGTCGGGTTGCAAATTGGATAAAGGAACAGGCAATACCCTTTCGCCAGTTCCGGATTTTTCTCCAGTGCTGCCACGAATCGCGTCAGCGCCAGCGCCCCTTCCGGTTCATCACCATGAATCGCCGCAAATATTCCAATCCGAACCGTCTCCCCGCCCCCCTTCGGCCCGAGATACACATAACGGGGCAGCGCATAATTCTTACCACCTTCTTCAAATTGACCCAACGGCTTCTTGAACAGATGCTCGGAATGTTCGGCAATCTGGTCCAATTGCGCCAGGAGCCGGTCCACCGCGCGCCGTTCCGGCAGCGGCCTGGCAACTTGACTCGCATTGGCAATGGTCGGTTCAGTCTTCATGGTACAATTCATGGTGGGCTTCGTTGGTTTTTTAGTCGGATTGCTGGTTGCTTTTTGGGGTGGTGTGGCGGCGGCCTGCTGCATACACAGGCCACCGCCCGGAGTTACCAGCCTATTTCTGATAGATTTGGTCAAACGACCCGCCATCCGCAAAATGCGCCGCTTGGGCCTTCTGCCAGCCGCCAAACACCTCGTCGACGGTGAACAACTTTATCTGCGGAAACTCGTCCGCATGCTTCTTCGCCACGGCCTCCAGCCGCGGACGATAATGATTTCGCGCTGCCACCTCCTGCCCCTCCGGGCTGTAGAGATATTCTAGATAAGCCTTGGCCACTGCTTCCGTGCCATGCCGCTTCGCAAACTTGTCCACCACCGCTACCGGCGGCTCTGCCAAAATACTTACCGAGGGAACCACAATCTCAAACTCTCCCTCTTTTGACTCCTGCTTGGCCAGGATAGCCTCGTTTTCCCAGGCGATGAGCACATCCCCAATGCCACGCTGGCTGAACGTCGTAGTCGCGCCCCGCGCGCCGGTGTCCAGCACGGGAACGTTCTTGAAGATGGCCTTCAGGAATTCCCGCGCCTTGGCATCATTGCCACCGGTGCGTTTCAACTCATACCCATAAGCCGCCAGATAATTCCAGCGCGCCCCACCGGACGTCTTGGGATTGGGCGTCACCACCGCAATGCCCGGCTTCGCCAAATCATCCCAGTCCTTGATGCCCTTAGGATTCCCTTTGCGCACTAGGAAGACGATGGTTGAAGTATAGGGCGCACTATTGTCCGGCAGCCGCTTCTGCCAGTCGGCCGGCAGCAAATGCGCCTTTTCTGCCAGGACATCAATGTCATACGCCAGTGCCAGCGTCACCACATCCGCGTCCAGTCCATCAATGACGGCACGCGCCTGTTTCCCCGAACCCCCGTGTGATTGCTTGATGACAACCGTCTGACCCGCCGTTTCCTTCCAATGCTTGGCAAATGCCGCGTTATAATCCTGGTATAACTCGCGCGTCGGATCATAGGAGACATTCAACAATGTGACCGCCTTCTCCGCCTGCACGGCTGGCGCAAGAACCATCACCGTAGCCATCTCCGCGAGCGCTAAAATAATAAGTGTTTTTTTCATAATCTTTGGTTTTGCCTGCAGAGTTAAAATGCCAGTTGGATTCGCGTGAAGAAAGTATTCTCCGGCTGGCGCGTCACGATTGCCGGAGCCGTCGTCCCCGTGCCTCCACCTCCGCGAAATGTGGTGCGCGAGAAACTGGTCAGCACCCGGACGTTCTTGTTCAGCCACCAGTTCAGCCCCACCGACCACGCCTTCGCTTCGTTGGCTGAGGTGAGCGGATTTGAGAATGTCGGGAACGCGTTCTTATCAATGTCCAGCTGTGCGTACCGGGCCGCCAACTGCCACGCGCCCCATTTCCCTTCCCGCGGATCAAACGGCCTCTCCGGCACGATCCCCGCGTAAGTGTTGTCCTCGCCGGTCAGCACCCATGAAGCGGACACCTGCCACGCTGTGTTTTCCAAACGCTTCGCTGCCGCCCCCTTGACCACTCGTTGATTGGAAATCGCATATTCCCCCAACAATCCAAACGGCCCGTAATAATAATATCCCTGCGGAGAAATCCTCCAATGCTCCCCATCCGCGAGCACCGTGCCGGTCGTGGGATTGTAAGCAAAGAATTGCTGCTGCCCATCGGTCGTATAACCCGGCAATGTTCCACCCGTGGTATTCGGCAATCCCGTGGCGCTCGGGCTGCTGAGACTGCCGTAGCTGCCGCCAGCACCAAAACCCAGCCCTTTCAGCGCGTTGATCTTGGTTGTCCTGAACGGCTGGAAGAAAAGCCGCCCGGCAAATTCCTTGTTGTTATCAAAATCCGAGTTGGCTGAGTTCCGCGCATCGCCGACACCGTTGAAAATACCCGCTGCATAGTTCACCACTCCTCCAAATGGCGCCCCGTGCAGTTGCACGCCCAGATCGCGATTGGGCACCAAATCCGTCGGCAACGCGCGCTCGTTGAATGGCAGCCACGCATCCGACTGCAACTGTTCCAATCCCACCGGCACCTTGAATTTCCCCGCCCGCAATTGCAACGCCGGATCATACCGATAATTCAGGTATGCATCGAATATCTGCACCGTCGAACCGCCGAAGTCCGGCACGAACAGAAAATCAAAGTCGCGATATACCGTCCCCTCAATAATCGGACGTACCCGGCGCAAAATGAAACCATCATTCCCCTGGATGCCGTGATCGTTGAAAAACGTGCGCGAGTCCAACTGCAACACGCCTTCGAGCTTCAGCCCGAAATTCCCGTCGGCGGACTTGAAGCCAAATCCATTTTGCCCGATCGAAATTTGCGGCGCCTCTTTCTTGAATTGGGCGGCCGCCGCATCCGAGGTCTCTTTATCAACCTCCCGGTTCCGCTCCAGGATTTTCACCTTCTGTTCCAGCTCATCAACGTGCTGAATCAGCTTTTGAAGATCCTCATTTGAAATCTCCGCCGCATAAGCATGCGATGAGTGGAATTGTGTGCCGATGACCGCCGCCACGGCAGCCAGGCTGTGAATCTTTTTTAGTTTGGTTTTCATTGGGTTGTGAACTTCCGTTGTTGGGTCAGTTCGCCTGAATTATTATTACTCTTTTCCGTTTTGGGGATGGGGTATTCAAGTTAGGTGTTTTTTGGGTCTGACTGGGCCATTTCTGCTCTCGATTTGCGCCACGCCAAACCGCAAAGCACCACCCCGTTGCTCAACCAATTCCCCTTGGAACGGCTGATACCGCTGATCGCTTCCAATTGGCCCTTGCTGTTTGTTTTCATGCTGCGCTCTTCAATTACGAGTCGAGATTATCATTAATCTACACTATGTCAATAGAGATTTGTATATTTGTTTTAGCCCGTCTTTATTGACTGTTTCGCTTCTTAATGACACTTTACGAATAATCTTGAGTTAAATAATGTAGTTTTCGCATCTTGAATCATGAAATTGTCCCTCCGCGGCGAATATGCCCTCCGAGCCCTTATCGTATTGGGGTTGAACTACGGCCAGGCTGTCGTTCGCATTCAAACCATCTCCGACCAGCAAAACGTCCCCAAACGCTTCCTCGAACAGATCCTCAATGACCTGAAATCGGCTGGCATCGTCGAAAGTAAACGCGGCGTTGCCGGCGGTTATCGCCTCAGCAAACCACCCGAGCAAATCTCCCTCGCTTTGGTCATCCGCCATATCGAAGGCCCTTTGGCCCCGGTGAGCTGCGTCAGCGAGAAATTCTACGCCCGCTGCTCCTGTCCGGACGAAAACAAATGCGGCATCCGCAGCGTCATGCGCGACGTGCGCGAAGCCATTGTCGGCATTTTGGAAGGCGTGACGGTCGCCGAACTCTGCGCCCGCGTTAAACAGCTCCAGGGCGTGCAATCCAATCCGCTCGACTACATCATTTAGCTCCCTGCCGGTTCCACCGCGAAAAACTGCGTGCCAATCCCCGCTTTCTGCGGTAAGTCATGGTAATGAGCAGCGTGCGGCAAATGCACAATATCGCGTTAATCGGCTTCATGGGCACCGGCAAATCCTCCGTCGGCCGCCTGCTGGCCGACCATTTGCACTTTAACTTTCTCGATACCGACGAGCTCATCGAATCCCGCACCAAAAAATCCGTTTCGGACATCTTTGCCGGCGAAGGCGAGGCCGCTTTCCGCCAATATGAACAGCAACTCGTGATCGAACTGGCGACGCGCAAACGCACGGTGATGTCCACCGGTGGCGGTTTGGGCGCCAACGAGGCCAATCTCTCCAGCCTCAAGGAACATGCCCTGGTGGTCTGCCTTTGGGCTTCGCCCGAAAAAATCTGGGAGCGCGTCCGGAGCCAGACGCATCGACCCTTGCTCAAGGAAGCCGATCCACTGGCCAAAATTCGCCAATTGCTCACCACCCGCGAGCCCTATTACAAGCAAGCTGACGTGCTTCTGAACACTGAACTGCGCTCCCTCAAGGAAGTCGCCGCCCAGGTGATCCATCAATTCCACCTCGCCAGATCGCAGCGACGTTGAAAACCGCCATCCAGCAACGCGCCCGGGAACTCGGGTTTGATGACTGCCGTTTTGCCACAGCCGCCCCGCCCGCCACGGCCCCAAATTTCGAACGCTGGCTCGCCGCACAGCAGCATGGCGAAATGGCCTACCTCGCGCGCAATGCCCACAAACGCGTCGATCCTCAGCAGGTCCTCGCCAACGCTAAAACCATCATTTCACTGGCCGTTAGTTATGAAACGGCCGACCAATCGAATGAACCTTCACCCACCGCTGGCATCATCGCTCGTTACGCTCGCTATGCGGATTACCACGACATCATCGGCGCACGACTGAAGTTGCTCTCCGACTTTGTAAATCAACTCAGTGGCGAATCCACCCACTCGCTTTGGTATGTGGACACCGGTCCCTTTCTCGAACGCGACCTCGCCCAACGCGCCGGTCTTGGCTTCGTCGGCAAACACACAAATCTAATCAGTCGCCAACTCGGTAATTGGCTCTTTCTTTCTGAAATCATCACCACGTTGGAAATCGCTCCGGACCCACCGGAGAAAAACCGTTGCGGCTCCTGCACCCGCTGCCTGGCCGCCTGCCCCACGTCTGCCATCACCGCCCCCTTCCAACTCGATGCCCGCCGTTGCATCTCCTATCTCACCATCGAACTCAAAGGCTCCATTCCCATTGAATTCCGGCCCGCCATTGGCAATCGCATCTACGGTTGTGACGATTGCCTTGCCGTTTGCCCCTGGAACCGCTTTGCGCGGGAAGGCAGCCTGATGAAGGCACACACACGTCCGGACCTCACTGCGCCCGACCTCGTTGAATTGCTTGCGCTGGACGATGCCGGCTTCAAACGTCGCTTCGCCGGCACGCCTATTCTGCGCACCAAACGCCGCGGGTTTTTACGCAATGTCTGCGTCGCCTTGGGAAATATCGGGGATGCCTCCGCCCTGCCCGCCTTGGAACATGCAACTCACGACCGGGAGCCTTTGATTGCGGAACACGCCCAATGGGCCCTCCAACAAATTCAGGCGCGCATGGCCTCAAATTAGCGGGAGGTCGTTACCGTTGGAAACTGAACGCTGTTGCGTGGCGGGACTCGGAGAAGTTCCCAGGACTATTCGTCGTCAGAAAGTTTCTGCAATTCCTCTGCCGTAAATGGATCAGGATGAGTCGCAATTTTGGCGCGGATTGCCTTGACCTGTTCCACCGTCACCGGCCCCGCGCTGTTACCCCAGTCCTTATTCCCACGGACGAAAGTAAGCACCGCCGCAATGTCCTCGTCTTTTAACAGATCTCTCCACGGCGGCATCTGCACAGCGCCAAACTGCTGCTGCTTGACCTCCACCGGCCCCTGTAACCCGCTGAGCAGGATTCGTTCAAGCCGATTTGCCGCTGCCGCCTGCACCCATTCAGATCCGGCCAAAGGCGGAAACTGCCCCGGCACACCGAATCCGGTCGCTTGATGGCAAACAGCACAGTTGGCTGTAAAAATTTTTAATCCTTGCTTTGGATTGGGACCAATAACATGGGGTTGCGCATCATCCACCAGCGCGAAACTTCCGTACGGCGCGTAAACTTTGGAGCTGAACCCGCCACCGTGTGTATTGAGATACAGCATCCCCCAATACGCCAGCAACGTGAGCAGAATAATCAACCAAATCGGAACCACGGACCGATTCGCCGTTGGCTCGGCTTCGTCCGTTGTTCGTGGCATTGATTGTTTGGGCTCAGGACTCATTTCGCAGGAGAATTCGTTGGCACGCTGTTCGTGGCCGTCGCGATCACAGGCGCATTGGTCGATGCCGCCGGGGCATTCGTGCTCGGGAATGGCGGCGTTTCAAAAACAATCGCTTCGGAATGCAAACTGCCAAGGTACGCCACCAGTGCCTTCGCTTTATCCGTCGGCAAAATCTCGTAATTCTCTTTCGGACCGTTCACCACAAACACCGCATTCGGCGAAGGCTTTTCACCCAGCGCCAATTTGCTCTTCATAAACAAAAATGGGTACGGCGGCATCGTCGAACCCTTGGATGTTAATTGCGGATTGTATAGATGCGACAACAACCAGACCTCGTTGGTCTGCCGCAGCCCAATGTTCGTCAAGTCGGGCCCCACTCGTTGTGAGCCCAACATCACCGGCTGATCATAAAGATAATCCTGCGCCACGCTCTGCACCGGGCTTGGACGCGCGCCCCAACCGCGGGCAACATCTGTTCCAAATCCCAGCGGACGCACCTGCTGGCTGTGGCAGTAATAACAGCCATTCGCGCGATACACTTCCTCGCCTTGCTTGGCCAACCCGGGCCGCCGGGCCGGATACATCTCTCCCGTATCCTTGATTTCCACCTGCTGCTGACGCCCAATCTGCAACTGCGGCATCACCACAAAACCCAGCCATGAAGTGGCCAGCGCAAAGAAGGTCGCCAAAAACACCAAAGGTCCCGGATTCATGATGCCACCCCCGCCGCTTTGGTGTTCAAACTCATGGCTGTCTTATATGAAGCGTGTCCCAATTTAACCAGCAGCCCTGCCAGGTTCATAAGGAAGATGAGGTGCCCAACCGCCATCAGCAAATCGCCCGTCGTGCTTGCGCGCAGGAATGGCAGTGTCCCCGTCACTACGTCCAGAAACGGCGTCTTTGCATCATTCAGCGCCAGACCCTGCTTCACTCCGCCAATGGCCAGCGGAGCCGCATACAACACGATGCCCAGCATCGCCAGCCAGAAATGCGCTGCCACCATCTTCGGCTTGCAAAATTCCCGCTGCGTCAGCTTCGGTACGATGTAATAAATTGCGCCAAACATCGTCATCGCAAAAAAACCATAAATCACCAGTTGCATCTGGGCCGGCACAAACCAGGTAAAGTTTGTGATCTTGCTGACCCGTCCCAGTGAAGCTCCCACGCTCATCAGCCCGGAAAGCACATACGCTGCCATGCCAAATGCAATAAATTTCAACGCTGGATTACATCCCTCCGATCCTGAATATCCGCACAACGTCTGCTTGACGTTCACTGCCACCGCCAAAATCGGCACCAAGGTCAACACGGCGGCAAACGTGCTCAACGCCGGCAACCATGCCGGTACCGGGGCGCCAGCCGGCACCCTGCTCCACGAGCCAAAAATAATGAGTGTCCAGAAGGTAAAAAGCCCCAGGTAATGACTGGCCAGCGGCCGCTTCGTAATCTTGGGAATCAAATAAAATGCTGCGCCCAATCCCACCAACCCAAACCACACGGTCGTCAGGTTATTTGCATACCATGCGTCGATGACGGCCTGCATCACACCGCGCACCGGCTTCGCCACGAGCAGCAAATTGGCGCTGGAATAAATCCACGGAAACCAAAACAGCGCCGCCAGTAAAAACCATTGTGAAATATAAAGCTCCCGCTCCCGCCGCTGGTGAAATGTCAGCATCCCGGCCAATCCAATCCCCAAATAGCCAAAAAACATCGGCACCGAGGCATAGCGCGGCAGTTCCAACATTTCATATCCGGTGCTGTCGCCTCCAATGATGCCTAAAATGCCCAGGGTCACACCCACGTTCCAAAACAACCAGCCCGCAATCACCAATGGCGCACTTGCAAGTTTCGTCCTGCCTAGATGCGCCACGAGCCAGAGCAAAACCCCCAACCCGGCTTGCAAGCCAAACCCATAAACCAGCGCGTTGCTCGCCGCCGGATGAACCCGTCCATAAGTCAGCCACGAGTAATCTGCCAGCATGACCGGCTTATGAAACTTGAGCGAGGCAATGATGCCAAAAAACGAACTCGCCAACACCCAACCCGCCGCGCTCAAAAACAATAGCATCACCGGCGCCCGGCATGAGGCATCGATCTCGGCAGCAGAAATCTCCGGAACAGCCTGGGGGCTGCCGGTGGAAATCGACTGCGATGGGGAAATCGTCGCGCTCATCAAACAACGGACTGCTTATTCAAACTGGCTGGGCTTCTCCGGCGCCTTCGGTGGAACCGCCGTGGCCTTTTCCACGCGGGCAATCAAATTGGAACGCGCCGCCGCGGGATTCACCCGCCACTCGCTCTCGGCAATCTTCATCGCCTGATCGATCGGCAAACGCACCACACCCTTGCCCTGGTCCTGCCATGCGTAGTTATTCAAAATCTCCGCGTTGGCCGCCCGGAGTTCCGCCAGGTTCTTTCGGCGCAATGCCGCCCGGTCTTCACCCAGCGGTTCCGGCCGCGTGAAGTGATACATCACCCACGCCAACCCGGCCACGATCAGGAACGATCCGATAACGGCGATGGCATACGCAAAAACGCCGTAACAACATTTCTTTTCCGGTTGGGTATTCAATGGCTACCTCCGCTTTTGGGCTTCAGCCCTTTGGCCGTGGCCGCCTGCACATATTCATCCGCAGGCACATAAACATCCATCGCCTCGGCAATGCGCGGATCCTGCTGCGGGAACGGTGCATGCGCGTTGAAATTCTTTAAAAATACCTTGCTCAGCACGCCGCCAATAAATGCCGCGCACGCCAGGTCCATCCAATCCAGGTGATAACCTTTGGTATGCAACACTGGCATGATGTTGAAGGACATGTCCACGAAGTGCATTAACCACGCCCAGACTCCCAGTGCCACCATGATCCATGCCTTATGTTTGACATCAATGCGCAACAGCATGAGAAACGGCAGAAAGAAATGGCCGAAAATAATGACCAAACTCACATAAAACCAATTCCCCGCCTCGCGTTGGATAAACCAAAATGTTTCCTCCGGCACGTTTGCATTCCAGATGATGAAATATTGGAAAAAGGTGATGTAAGCATAAAACACCGTAAACGCGAACATCAACGACCCGATATAGTAAAATGTCTTTTCCGTCGCCACCTCTCGCAACGGCCCCTGTCGCTTGAGAATCAACGTCAACGTGTAAACTGTATAAATCGTGATCCACACGCTGCCGGCGAAGTAATAAACGCCATACATCGTCGAGAACCATTCATGTTCCAGCGATTTCATCCACATGATGGCTCCGAACGTCAGCGTCAGTGCAAAAAGAAACACTCCCACGGCTGCATACCGGCGCATCATCCGCGTGCATTCCACTGATCCGGTTTGGTCCTGTTTCAACGACCAATAACGCAGCCGGTTGGACAACACCCACCAAACCACAAAGCAAATGATCGATACGATGAAAAATCCCTTGATGGTAAACAGCGGCTGCTTGGATGCCAGCGCATGATCCATCTCACCGTCTCTGAGCTTTTGCACCCACGCATAAATGATGTTGTCATGATGGGCAAAGAGCACATTCAGGGCGATGGGAATGAACATGAACGCCATCACTGGCAACAGGCACGCCAGGTTTTCGCAAATACGGCGGGTGGCCACCGACCATGCCGCATCAAAAAGATGATGCAAGATGACCAGAATCAAACCGCCCAGCCCCAGGCTCAGGAAAAACATGAACGCCAGCAGCCAGGAATAACTGAACTGCCGGTAATCGTGAAAGGCTCCGAACGCAGCCAGGGCCCCGCCGATCAGCATGAGCAGCGTCGGCACGGAACGCCACCGGGACAGGTCCATCGGCGGCAGCGTGTTGGAATTTGTTGGCGAACTCATAGGCTACTTTTTCAGCGTCGCACGCAGTTGATCCGGCACGTCATCGATCGATCCCAAACGGCTTAATTGCAAAGCGCGGAGATACGAAATGATGGCCCAACGATCTTCGACCGTCACATTCGCTGCATATGAACCCATCAGACCCTTCCCGTAGGTTATCGTGTTGAAGATCTCCCCATCGGGAAGCTCCACAATGCGTTTATCATGCAAATTGGCCACCACGGACATTCCGAGCTTCTTCGTGACGCCGTTGCCTTCACCCTGCGCACCGTGGCAGGGCGAGCAATTGATATTGAACCGTTGCTGTCCGCGCGCCAGCAACTTGGAGCTGACTTCCACCGGCAGCACTTCCACAAAGTTTGTCGTGCCGGAAACGCGGCCGGTATTCAGCGGCGTGTCCTGGTAATGATCATCCCACGCAATGGTCCCGGCAATCGGCAGCCGCGAACTCTTGCCGTCGGCAAAAAAATTGTTCGGCGTCTGCGGCCGCAGTTTCGGCTGGCGATCCATGTCCGGAAACACCTCGATTGGCGGCCGGCGGGAAATGCTTCCGCGCTTGCCGGCCACTGCCACCACTACCACCGCGCACAGTACGAATATTAGCAGGAAGTAGCGCATTTATTCCTCCACCAATTCGATGCGCTTGCTGCCGACACTCTCCAGCAGCTTGCGGGTTTCGTTTTCCGAATACTTCGGGTCTGTGGTCTCAATCACAATAAAATAGCGGTCGTGGGTCGCCAGCGCAAAACGGCGATGCTTGAGCAGCGGATGATGCAACCGCGGCAACCGGTTCATGAATAACATGCCGAACAAAGCGCCAAATGCCCCCAGCAGAATCGTCAATTCGTAGCACGGCGGGAAAGCGCCGAACGGGCTGAACATCGGTTTGCCGCCAATCGGGATCGGATAGTCCACCGCGTTCATCCACCAAATCATCACCATGCCGCTGGTGTAACCGGTTACGCCCCCGATGAATGAGAACCAGCCCACTTTTGAATTCTTCAATCCCATTGCCTTGTCCATCCCGTGGACCGGATAGGGCGTGAATACATCCCACTTCCGAAAACCGGTGTCCCGAACTTTCTCGGCGGCATGCATGGCATCCGCGGGGGTTTCAAACTCGGCAAGAATTCCGTAAATATTTGGAGTCGCAGCCATCTTAATGATGCCCTCCTTCCTTTGCGCCGCCCAACGGATGATGCGGATCCGCCTGGGGTGTCACACCCTTGACTTCCGCAATGGCAATGATCGGCACAAATCGCAGGAACAGCAGGAAAAATGTGAAGAACAATCCGAACGTCCCCAGGTAAGTCAGGATGTCCACCCACGTCGGACGGAAATATCCCCAGTTCGCCGGCAGGAAATCGCGATGCAATGAAATCACCACGATCACAAACCGCTCAAACCACATCCCAATGTTCACAAAAATCGAGAGGATGAATACCAGCAACATATTGGTCCGAACTTTCTTGAACCAGAAAAGCTGCGGCGTAATCACATTGCAACCGATCATGATCCAGTAACCCCAGGCATAGGGACCGACCGCGCGATTGATGAACGCATAGCGCTCGTAAGGATTGCCGCTGTACCACGCAATGAAGAACTCCATCGCATAGGCATAACCAACAATCGAACCGGTCGCCAACGTCACCTTGCACATCAACTCCACGTGCCGCACGGTAATGATATCTTCCAGCTTGAGCAACTTCCGCAACGGCACCAGCAACGTCAGCACCATGCCGAAGCCCGAGAATACCGCTCCCGCGACGAAGTAAGGCGGAAAGATGGTCGTGTGCCAGCCGGGCAATTGCGACACCGAGAAGTCCATCGACACGATGGAATGCACCGACAACACCAGCGGCGTCGAGAGACCGGCCAAAATCAAATACGCCTTCTCATAGTTGCTCCAATGCCGGTTCGAACCGGTCCAACCCAGGGAGAAAAGTCCGTAGGCAAACTTGCGGATCTTCGTCTTGGCCCGATCGCGCATGACCGCCAGGTCCGGAATCAAACCCATGAACCAGAACAACAGCGATACGGTAAAGTAGGTTGAAACCGCGAATACGTCCCACATCAGCGGCGAGCGAAATTGCGGCCAGATGCCATTCGAGTTCGGAATTGGGAACAGCCACCAGCCGAGCCAGATACGCCCGATATGAATCAGCGGAAAAATACCCGCGCACATCACGGCGAAAATGGTCATCGCTTCCGCCGCACGGTTGATCGAGGTCCGCCAGCGCTGCCGCAACAAGAACAAAATCGCGGAAATCAGCGTGCCGGCGTGTCCGATACCGATCCACCACACGAAATTGATAATCGCCCAGCCCCACATGACCGGATGACCCGGTCCCCATACACCCACGCCCACCGACATTAGGTAGGCGATCATGGTGAAACAGGTCGTCATCAACACCACGCTCGGCACAAATGCGATCCACCACCAAGTCGGAGTCTTACCCTCGGCGACTCCAGCGATGGCGTCCGAAATCCAGCCAATGGAACGTTGGTTCGTGACCAGAGGTTCCCGTTGCAACTCAGCGGGTGGAGCCTTTATTTGCAAGGCCGACCCAACCGGCACCGACGCCGGGCGGGTTTCGGTTTTGAAATCTACGAGCGCGTCAGCCATTACTCCGCTCCTTTCTTGGAACCAGTCGGGCTGGTTTCCGAATGCGCCTCATGGCCACCGACTTCTTCAAATGGATTTCCACCATGCTCTTTGAATTCTTTCGTGCTCAATGGCATCTCATACGCGTCCGGCATGGACGGGTTGGGATTGCGCACTTTCGCCAGGTAAGTCGTGCGCGGTTTCGTGTTGAGAAATTCCAACACCGAATAATCACGCTGCTGCGCTTTGAGTTTCGACACCGCGCTGTTCGGGTCGGCCACGTTTCCAAAAACGATTGCCTCGGCCGGACATGCCTGTTGGCAGGCGGTCTTGATCGTGCCATCCGGAACCACCACATCGCCGGACGCGCCCGCCTTGACCTTTTGCGTGATCTTGGCGCCTTCGATGCGCTGCACGCAAAAACTGCACTTCTCCATGACACCGCGCATGCGCACGGTCACGTCCGGGTTTTTCACCAGCTTGAGCAGTTCCCATTCTTCGGTCGGCCGCGTGCCGCGATCCGGATCCTTCCACCAGCGCAACAAATCCCACTCCCCTTCGGTCTTGTGCAGGATTGGCGTCGTGTAAACCGGGCCTTGCAATTGTTCCAGCGGCCGGCGGTTGTAATCGAAAAAGTTAAAGCGCCGGACCTTATACGGGCAATTGTTGGAGCAATAACGGGTGCCCACGCACCGGTTATAGGTCATCACGTTCAAACCTTCCTGGTCATGCGACGTCGCATTGACGGGACAGACATTTTCGCACGGCGCCGCTTCGCAGTGCTGGCAGAGCATCGGCTGGGTGACCATTTGCGGGTCTTCAATCTCACCCGTGTAATAACGGTCAATGCGCAGCCAGTGCATCTCGCGGTTGTTCGCCACCTGGTATTTGCCCACGATCGGCACATTGTTCTCGCTCTGGCACGCTATCATGCACGACGAGCAACCCACGCATGAGCTCAGGTCAATGGACATGCCCCATTGGTGGTGCGCCTTTTCCTTGAGCTTGTCGATCGGGTTTGGATAAAGCGATTCGAACACCGGCGGCTTCTCCATGCTCATCTCACCCGCAAAATTCGGGTGCTCTTGAAATTCCTTCAGCGTCGCCTCGCGGATGATCGGCCGGCCTTCCATGCCCCAATGATCTTGCGTGGTGGAAAGTTGATGCAACTTGCCGGTCGCTGCCAGCTTGGCTCCGGTCGCAATATGTGTGGCCTTGGTCGTGCGCACCGCATAAGCGTCATAACCGGAATTAATCCCCACCCGCCCGGTCTGTTTGCGCCCGTAACCGAGCGCCAAACCGACGACATTATCCGCCTGGCCTGGCTGAACCCAGACGGGACCTTCAACCGAACGTCCGTCCAATTCAATTTTTGCCCATGGAACTTTGAGCTGGTTGTCTTCCCGATTTTTGATTTCCAGGCCCAAATCCTTGGCCGTCTGAGCACTGATCAAAATCACGTTTTCCCAAGTCATCTTGGTGATCGGGTCCGGCAATTCCTGCATCCAGCCGTTGTTATTGAAACGACCGTCATCTGTCCGGTAATCGCGGTGGAACACCACTTCCAGCTTGTCCTTGTCCGGCACAACCACCGGTGCCGCGGACGCCAGCGCTTGCGAGACGGCGGCTGTGTCAACTCGCGCACTCATCGACTTGGCCGCGCTGTTCGCCAAAAAGCCGTCATGCAAAAAGCTCTTCCAAGCTTCCTCACCACCGCCCGTCACGCTCCGGAAAGTCTCACGAACAACGTCATACGCGCCGGCCTTTTCAATGCCGGCAATGCGGGCCAGCACTTCCAGTTCAGTGACGCCACCGAACAGCGGTTCAATCAGCGGTTGAATCGAAACCATCGTGCCATCACTGGTTCGGGCATCACCCCAGGATTCCAGATAATGCGCCATTGGCAAATTCCAGCCGTTGGTCGGCGATGATTCGTCCTCGGAATAACCGAGCCGGACCACGGTTTTCGCCATGCCTTGCGCCTTCGCCCAATCCAAATTGGCGGGCGCATTGTAAACTGGATTGCCGCCCAGGATTACCAGCGTATCAACCGCGCTTCCGTTCAGCGCTTGAGCCAATTCGGCAATGTTTCCGGCCTTCGGCGCGGGTGCAGCATGCAAAAGCACAGTATTACCAATACTACCTAACGCCACGTTCAGCGTCTGGGCGATCACATGCACCGCCAGCGGTTGGCGATGTCCGGCTAATACGACGCTGCGATTGGTGTTGTTCAGCAAATCGGCCGCGCATTCTGCCGCCCATTTGTTAATCCAGTCCGCGCTCCATGCCCGGCTTGATTTCACATCCCGCGGCTTAAGCTGCTCGTTCAGCGCCTTGATGGCCTTTTCATCAATCAGACCGGCAATGGCCACCGCAACCGCGCCATCCACTTTGCCCGATTGACGCAGCACCTCGCGCGCCAGCAAGGCGGCGATTTGAATCACTGCGTTCGACGGAATTCGCAGGCGATGATCCGCATTGGCGCCCGTCAAGGTCAGCAACGCTTCCACGGCGTACAGCCGGCTCATGGAATCCTTGTTGCTGCTCAATTTCCGGCCCTTGGTAAAGCGGCGGATGTTGACGTAGGCGTTTTCCTCGGAACCAATAAAATCAGAATCCAGGGAAACAATCACCCGGGCGTCATCCAACTTATAGTACGGCGCAACGGGCTGGCCAAACACCAGGGAAGCTGCCTGCCGTTGAATGTCAAAATCAACCGGTTCGTAAACAAACCATTTCGCCTGTGGCAATTTCTCCGCAATCACCTGCTCCAACCGCGCGCGGGACGGCGAACTGCTCTGTTCCGCAAGGAAACAAAGCCCCTGCCCGCCATTTGCCTTGGCTTTGCTGCCGAGCTCCGTCAAAAAACCCATCGCCGTGTCGCTCGCGACGTTGTTCCCGTTCTGCGTGAAGCGGGTGGCGCGATCCGGATCATACAAATCCAGTATGGAGGCTTGCGTATAACGATCCGTCCCACCATTGCTGTCGGGATGATGCGGATTGCCTTCCAACTTTGTCGGGCGCCCATCATTCGACTTGGCCAGCAATGGCACGGCGCTGTTGCGGGTCGGCATCGACGTCGCAAAAAACTTCGCCACGCCATGGACATACCCTTCCGGCATCTTCGAGAAGGGATAAATATTCTCTACCGGACGCCGGCAACCGGTCAGTCCAAAGCCCGCCAGCAGGAACGAGGCGGACATGATTTTTACGAAATTGCGCCGGGTTAAAGGGTCCGTCAGTTCGCTGGCTCCGGCAGGAAATTCGCGCTGCGCCCATTGCTGGAACTCAGGCGTTTCTGCCAATTGATCTAAACTGCGCCAATACTTGGGGCCGGTCTCCGGAATTGGACAAGGTGGAGGAATTGTTTTCATCGGTGACAGGTGGAGCAGTTTTGCAAGGATTCTACCTTCCAATCGTGAACGAATTTTGTCCCTTCAACCCGCTGCTTGATTGCAGCTTCCTTGGGATTTTCGCTCCATTTCCAATCGAGATCAGTGATTTTGTCAGGGGGACGCAAATGGGCGGCTGGATCGCGGTGGCAATCCAGACAGAAAGACATGCTCAACGGCTTGGCCTGGGCTACTTCGTCCATTTTGTTGATCTGACCGTGACATTCCACGCAACTCACACCCCGGTTCACATGCACGGAATGGTTGAAATAAACGTAATCCGGTAATTTATGGATCTGTACCCAGGGAATCGGCTGGCCGCTCTGGAAACTTTCCCGCACCACCGCCAGCTTGGGATCATCCTTCAACACTTGATTGTGGCAGTTCATGCACAACGAACTGGCTGGAATGTTCGAATACCACGATTTTTCCACCGCATTATGGCAATAACGGCAGTCCATGCCCAGTTGGTCCGCATGGATGGCGTGGGAAAACGCCACCGGTTGCACCGGCATATATCCAACATTCGTGTACTTATTGGTGAAATAATACCAGACACCGGCAGTCACTCCAGTACCCACGAGTAATACGCCGGTGATAATCATCAACGGCAGCCGATTTGTCCACTTGGGGAAGATGTCTGACATCTCTACAATTTTTGTTTAACTAACCGCAAAATAAGTTGCGCCCCAAACAGGGCATTCAACCACATTGACACCAAACTCGTGATTCTTACCATCATCCGTTCAGCGTCAACCGTTTTCTTTGAAAATTTTTCTGACGATGCGACCCGCACCAAACATTTGGACACCCGAAAATTGAAACTTTCTCACTGTCCGCCCTCGAAGCTAAATCGCGCCCGCCCCTCTCCGCAAGAAAGTTTGTGAAATATTTCACGAATTAGGCGAGTTTAATTCTATCTATCAGTTTTGTTAATCAATGGCACCCCCAGAACCCTGCTCATAACTATCTCTTGTTTCCTTTAAAACGAGTTTTGGCGCCAAACCTTCGATAAATACTGGTGCCAAGCCGATAAAGCGGATTCCACCTTTCCTCTTGCGACCCAAGCCTGGTTCAACGACGTTTCTCTCCGTAGATGTTATATATGTATCCGAGAGGTGTTCCGCTAATCTGATTTCATGACCTTGCCGCTGATAAAAAGCAATGCCCGCATGGTTCTGGCGCTTGTTCCGGCAATTCTTGCTTGGCTTGCCATCGCGTGTCCGGCTTATTCAGAAACCTGCCACACGGTGACGGTTACCAACCAGGTTTATATCGAGCCTTGCGCGAAATGGCATCCCCGCTTCTGGCTTGGCAATTTGGATGACCCCGTTCCCCCGCCCGATTACCGCCCCAATGTTAAACATCGCGTGCGCCGGTGGTATTTTCGCAATCCGGGTCATAATTTCAACTTCTACGTCATCGGCATCGCCGACAAAACCTTCCGGCGCTCCGGTCGCTTCCCCGATCGCAATTTCAATCCCCGCCCGGGCTGGAATTGGACGGTCTGTAAATATAAATGGGTCCGCCTGCCGTTTATCTCGTATAATCACCGGGGCTTTAAATTATATCTCGGCTGGCGTGAACGGGGTGATTTTGGCATCGAACTCAAGCTATAATAAAAAATTCTTCCGCTCAGAAACTTCTTAAACCAGCAACCGCATGCAAGAACCCGTCACCATTTCCATTATTGCCCTGACCGTGATGATTTCATTTTGGGGCTTCCGCGATCACGCCTTTGTCGAAAAGTTCATCTTTTCCCCGGCAGCGATTCTCCGCGACAAACAGGGTTATCGCCTGATCACCTCCGGCTTCCTGCATGCGGATTGGCCCCATCTGGCCTTCAACATGTACAGCCTCTACTCTTTTGGTCGGAATTTGGAGACTTACTACGGCCCCGCCACGCTGCTGGCCATCTATCTTTCCAGCATCCTTGGCGGCAATCTCCTCTCACTTTTTCTCCACCGAAATCACGTGTACAAGGCATACGGCGCATCTGGCGGAGTCTGCGGCGTAATCTTTGCCTCCATCTTTCTTCTTCGCGGCGATATCCGCATGCTCATGCTCCCAATCCCCATACCCACGTGGCTCTATGCCATCCTCTTCCTCCTGGGTTCCTTCTATGGCATTAAAAAATCCGCTGATAACATTGGCCACGATGCTCATTTGGGCGGCGCAATCATCGGCTTGGTCGTCACCACGATGATTTATCCTGGGATTATTTCCGCGCAACCCTATCTTTATTCAGCGGTAATGATTCTCTCCTTGGTGCTCCTGATAGTCCTTATCAAAAACCCAATGTTCCTGCCCTTGCACGCGTCCACTCGCTCTTCTTCCCCGCCGCGTAGCCCGCCAAAAACTCCCCTCACACGCGACCAACAAGCACGGCAGGTCAATGCCATCCTTGAAAAAATCTCCCGCTCTGGCATGGACAGCCTCACTCGTGAAGAACATCAGCTCCTGCTTGACGCGTCGCAAAAAGGGAAAGCGTCCTGACGGATCAAACTCTTGATTGGGCTGACCTCATCGGACTTTTAGTAACCCTGCCGCTAAACGTAAAGTCAGGGCAAGGGACGCGGTTCCATTGGCTTATCCCCCGGCAGATGATTCCAGTTTTTATCCTGCCAATTGGATAGCACCCGGTTGTAAGGCCGGACAAATCCGCGTGTCGTATAATCACTCAGCGTCAAAGTGATCATGATCATCAACCACAGAAATCCGGCTCCGGCGAACACCCATGTCAATCGGCTGCTGTACCGTACATGCATGAAATACAGGATCACCAGCAGCATTTTGATTATCGCAATGGTCAAAGCCGCCAGCGAATTAAACAGGCCCAGATCGAATTGTGCCACCCCCCAGGTCACGAACAGAAGCACCATCAAGCTTGCCCAAATCACGAAATAAATCTTTTTTGAAACAATTTCTGTGCTCATGTATGTCGATCAATTAAATAGATGAGTGGATATAAGAATATCCAAACGATATCCACAAAATGCCAATACAAACCCGCCAGCTCCACTGGCGTGTTATACACGCGGTCAAATCGCTGTCGCGCAGCCAGCCATGCCATTACCGATAGGACTCCAATCCCCACCATCACATGCACCGCGTGCAACCCCGTCATGGCAAAATATAAATAAAAGAATATTACCGCTTGTGGCGCCTGTGGTATCGGATGAAAAGCTTGTCCCGGAATCTCATGATTCTTGAAATGTTCGTAGTACTCCGCCCCTTTGACCACCATGAACGCCGCCGCAAAGAGGATCGTAATCAATATATAACGCACCACCGCCTTGTTCCTGCCTTCCTGCGCCGCATGAACGCCCAAGGCCATGGTCAGACTGCTCGTCAGCAGGATTGCCGTATTGACCGTGCCATAAATAATATTGGTATGGCGGCTCGCTATCTCGAAACTCTGAAAGTAGGTATGGCGATAAATAATATATCCCATAAACAAGCCGCTAAAGAACATGATTTCCGTGGCCAAAAACGTCCACATACCCAGCCATGCAGCCTGATGTTGCTGTTCCAAGGTTTCAAAATGCTCCGCCAGCGCTCGTTTGGTTTCAGGCATGATCATCCTCCGCTTTTTTCTCCTCCTCCTGGGGTGAGTAATCGTACGGTTCCCCCGTCACCCGGGGCACTTCCGCAAAATTATGCACCGGCGGCGGCGATGGTGTTTGCCATTCCAAACCCGTTGCCCCCCAAGGATTGGCGCCCGCCTTCTTCCCGTGACGCAACGACCATAACAGATAAATAACCGGCAATAGATAGCCCACTCCCAGAATGGTTGCTCCGGCAGTGGATAGCACATGATAAATCTGAAACTCAGGTGCATAGGCATGGTAGCGTCGCGGCATGCCGAGATAACCCATCACGAACTGCGGAAAAAAAGTCAGGTTAAACCCAATGAAGGTCACCAGCGCGGCCAGTTGTCCCAGCTTCTCCGGATACATTCGTCCCGTGATCTTCGGCCACCAAAAATGTATCCCGCCCATGAACGCCAGCACCGTGCCGCCGACCATGATGTAATGAAAGTGGGCAACTACAAAATACGTGTCCGTCACATGCACATCCACCGCCAACGCGGCCAGAAACAGCCCGGTCAGGCCCCCCAGCGAAAATAAACCAATGAAGCCCAGCGCATAAAGCATCGGTGTCTCAAAGGAAATCGAACCCCGGTGCAGCGTGGCCGTCCAGTTAAACACTTTGATTCCCGATGGAATCGCCACGATAAAACTCAGGATTGAAAAAATCATCCCGGCATAAACCGATTGGCCGCTGACAAACATATGATGCCCCCAGACAACAAAGCCGAGCACGGCAATGGCCATGCTGGCGAAGGCAATGAACTTGTACCCAAAAATCCGCTTGCGCGAAAAACAAGGAATCAATTCGCTCACCACCGCCATGCTGGGCAAAATCATGATGTACACCGCCGGATGCGAATAAAACCAGAACAGGTGCTGGAAGAGCACCGGGTCGCCGCCCAGCCTCGGGTCAAAAATCCCGAGGCCCCAGATACGCTCCAGCATCATCAGCAACAGCGTGATCGCGAGCACCGGCGTGGCCAGCACCAGAATCAGGCTCGTTGCGTAATGGGACCAGATAAACAGCGGCAGTCGAAACCAGGTCAATCCCGGCGCGCGCATCTCATGCACCGTAATAATGAAATTCAGCCCGGTAAGAATGGATGCGAATCCGGACAAAAATATCCCCAAGGCCATTTCGACCGTGTGGGTGTTTGAATAACGACTGCTGTAAGGAGTGTAAAATGTCCAACCCGTGTCCACTCCGCCGACTATGATCGCGTGTAATGCCAGCAATCCACCCGCCATGAATAAATACCAGCTCAGCAGGTTCAGCTTGGGAAAGGCGACATCGCGTGCTCCAATCATCATCGGAATCAAAAAATTCCCCAACACGTTGGGGATTGAAGGGATGAGGAAAAACCAAACCATGATCACTCCATGAAGCGTAAACAACTTATTGTACGTTGCAGAAAGGACCAGGTCACCTGGCGGTGTCAGTAATTCCAGGCGCATGATGGCCGCGGCCACTGCCGCAATCGCAAAAAAGAAGATGATGGAAAATAAATAGAGCAGGCCGATTCGTTTGTGGTCCGTGGTTAACAGCCACGAGCGGACGGTGTGGCCTGCCGACAGGTAATTCTCCTCCACCTCCGCGGGCGCGGGCACCGGCACTGCTTCAGTTTCATTCATCTCGTTTCCTCCGGTTGTTTCAAGCCCAGACTCTTGATGTAGAGCAACAATTGCAGCAATTCCTCCTCGGAAATATGCCCCGCAAACGTGGGCATTACCGGCGCATAACCCGCGGCAATTTGCGACTGGGGTAACAGGATTGAATCGCGGATGTACTTCTCATCGGCCATCACTATTTGGCCGTCGGCCAGCGGTACCGGTTTCCCGAACAATCCTTCCAGACGTGGCGCGCGGATCTGCGAGTTCCCCATATGACACCCGCTGCAACCCAACTCCCGGAACAATCGTTCCCCGGATTGCGCCATGGTTTCCGCCGGCTTGCCCACGCGCAGCCATTCCTCATAATCGGCCGGTTCCATCACAATTACATGTCCCACCATCCCCGAATGACTGGTGCCGCAGTATTCCGCGCAAAAAA
Organism: Pedosphaera sp.; assembly: GCA_028293325.1. Classification (GTDB taxonomy): domain Bacteria; phylum Verrucomicrobiota; class Verrucomicrobiia; order Limisphaerales; family Pedosphaeraceae; genus JAQGOT01. The sequence continues at coordinate 92,762 of JAQGPA010000080.1, forward strand.
GATGATACGTACCAACCTTCGTCGGCTGGAACCATTCCGTGACATAACGCCCCGGCAGCACATCCTGTTTGACCCGGAACGCCGGCAGAAAAAAACTGTGAATCACATCCTGCGACGTCATGATTAACCGTACCGCCCGCCCCGTCGGCACATGCAATTCGTTTATCTCCCGATTCCCCTCGGGATGCTGAATTTTCCACATCCATTGTTTGCCGATGACTGTTATATCCATCGCCTCCGCTGGCGGACGTTCCTGGTCGAAAAAAATATCCGCTGCCCAAGTGTAAAAACCAAATACGATGAGCAACGGAATGACTGTCCAGGTCACTTCAATCTTCCAAAGGGGTATGCGCAATGGGCTGCGGTCCACCTTGTTTCCGCGTCGATATTTGTAAAGAAAGTAGAGCATCGGCAGGAAAATAATCGCCATCATGATCGCCGACAGAAGCGTCAATCCAAAATAAAGCTCGTCCACCTTTGGCGCGAGCGTGGAGGCCTGATCGGGGAAAAGAGGGAAGCGCATAATTTAACCTGGTCCCGTTCGCACCGGCGTAACCGGCTCCTTTCGTGCCGACTCCCGCCGGATCATTATCACCATCCCCCGCCCCAGCACCAATAACGTCAACACACCACCCGCGCGCACCGCCATCATGACCAGTGCGCCATATTTTCCAGTGCTGGGGCTGTAATGAAAACAAAGCAGAAAAAATTGCTCCACGGGTGTGCCGACCTTGTTCGCGGACGCCGCCACCAGCGCCGCGTTCAAGTCCTTCCCCGCGTAGGTGACGCCCGGGAGATAACGCGATACTTTGCCTTGCGGCGTCAGGATCACCAGTCCGCTGGGATGGGCATATTGCCGGGACGGCTCGTCATAAACATAGCGAAAGCCCACCTCTTGGGTCAGTTTTCGGATCGCCGCTTCGTCCCCCGTAAGGAAATGCCACCCCTGCTCCACGCCATGCCGGCCATAGCGTTTCAGATACGCCTTCTTTTTTGCGGCGGCCAACGCCGTTGTTTCGTGCGGATCAATGCTGACATTAATGATTTCAAATTCTCCGCCCGCGCTCGACTTGAGATCCTGCAGGCTCTCCACCAGGCCATTGAGCACCAGAGTGCAGAGCATTGGACAACCGTAATAACCCAGCACCAGGATGGTCGGTCGCTTCCCCAGATAATCACCCAGCTTTACTATTTTTCCGGTCTCATCCCGAAACGGCAGGTCAAGTGACACCTGTTGCTGAAGCTTTTGGTCAAACTTGATCTGACGCAGTTCCTCATCGGATACCGCCCGCGCCACCGCTGGCACCATCACCATCGCCAGCCACACCGCAAGCATGACCAGCTTCAAGCTGGCTGCGCCCGTTGCTTTGCGGATTTTCATTTCTGTTTTCATTTCGCAGGTTGCGGTGGCGGGGCTACGTATTGCCCTCGTCGCCCTTGAATAAGTTGCAACATGGACGGCCCCACCCCGCCCTGATTGGTGCTCGCCCATGCCGGCAACCCCTTTTGCGCAATGATGTCGATCGCCCGCTCCACGGGTATCCGCACCACGCCGGTTTTGCGATCCACCCAGCCATAATTGTTCAACTCGGCATCCTCACGTGCACGCAACTCTTGCAAGTCCAGCGGCGGTGAGACTTGCAGCCGTGGCTCGGGGAATTCCCGGAGGGACATCGCCACGTCTGGCACCACTTCCTGCCGCGCGGCCTGCTGATCCATCAAAACATGACGCCGGTAATAACCGGCGAACTGCCAGCCAACCACGAAATGAATCACCACCCCGGTCGCGATTAGCATGCCGATCCAGAACATGATCCACTTGATGTTGACGTCGCGATACTCCAGGCCGCGTCCGGTTGGCTGGGGATCTGCCTGGGGATGCGCGCTATTTGGCATGGAGAATAACAGGTTGCATGCGGGGATCATTTTGCGGCATCAATCGCCGGCTCTTCAAATTCGCGAGAAACACCGCAATCCAAATTCCTCCCACCCCGATTGGCGCGGCAATGTCCAGCCAATGAATGCGGATGCCTTGCGGGTAAAAGGATGGCACCACCATCCAAAACACGTTCACGATGTGGACCAGAAAAACGACCATGGCAATGCTCATCAATATCACCACTCGCTGTTTGTTGGCGCGAAACAGCAGCAGGAAGAAAGGCAGAAAGAAGTGGAACAGCGCGAGCAGCACCACAATCCATTTCCAGCCTCCGGCGATGCGGTGCAGATACCAGGTAATTTCCTGCGGCAGATTCCCCGACCAGATGATGAGCAATTGGCCAAATGAAACGTAAGTCCAGAACATCACGAACGTCAGCAGCAGATTGCCGAGATGATGAAAGTGCGTGGTGGAAACCACCCCTACAAACGGCGGCTCTCTCCGGAACCAGGCGAGCAAAATGATGGCAAATGCGAAAGCCGAAAGGAATTGGCCGATGAAGATGATCACCGGAAACATGGTCGAATACCAGTCGGGCTCCAACGACATGATCCAGTCAACGTACGCAAATGTCGCCGTTACAGGATATATGACAATTCCCGGCCCGCTTAACTTCCGCAAGCGGCGGGTCGGCGCCGGGTCGGTCGTCCCATCCTGTTGCACCGACCATTTCCGCAGCAGCCACGCCATAATGATCCAAATCGCAAAAAAGAGGACGCTGCGCCCGATAAACATTCCCGGGTTCTCATAAACCCGCCGGTGTCGCAGCACCTCATCTTCGGCGACCAGCGCTGGTTTCGCCCAGGGATAAAGAAAACGCAGCCCGAAAAAAACCGGCACGAACAACACGGCCATCACCGGCAGTGTCATGAATCCAGCCTCAAGAAATCGGCGCGTCACATTGCCCCAACGGCCTCCCGTGAGATGATGGATCATGGCCACGCCAAAACAACCCAAGGCCAGCCCCAGCCAGAATAAATAGCCGAACAGATAGGAAACAAAAAATTGCGGCGTGCGCACGACGGCGCCCAGGACGCAAAACGCCAGGCCAATCAATCCCGCCACCAGCGCGATTTTCTGCCAACGGGTCAACGCGGCGCGCAGAGCCTCATTCATGTTGCTGCCCCTCCAATTGGGCCCGTTCGCTCGGCGTCAGGTCTGCCAGACTTGCATTATGACTCAACTGCAGGGCGCGGATGTAAGCCGTAATCGCCCAACGATCCGCCGGTTCCACCCGCTCGGCATACGAATACATGATGCCATAACCATGCGTGATGACATCGTAGTAATATCCCGCCGGCGCCTGACGCAACCGATCGATGTGATAGGATGGCGGCGGCGGAAAGCCACGCTGCGGAATCATTCCGTTCCCCGCCCCGGTGCGCCCATGGCAAACGGAGCAATAAATATCATAACGTTCGCGCCCGCGCTCCAAAACCTGCCGCGTTACCTTGATGGGAATATTCTCAATCAGATTTGTCCCCTTCTTACCGGTATAAAACTGCTCGTCCGCGTCCAGATGCCCGCGTGCGACCGTGCCCGGCACCAGCGGTCGGGAGGCCGCGCCATTTGCAAACAGCGTGCTCGATGCCAGCGGATCGGAGCGCGGCTGATGGTACATTTCCCGCCGGCAACCACACAGGAGCAGCATCGCCAATCCGCAAACGATGGGCACTTGCACAAATAATTTCACGCCCTCACCTCCGTAACCTGAATTGGATTCAAATCTTGGAGAAAGTTGCGCGTATCGGTGAGTGTAAATTTTGGATCGGCTGATTCGATGCAAAGAAAAAAACGATCCACCGAGGCGCGTTCGAATCCCGGCGCATTAAAAATCGGATGATACGGCTCCGGCAGCCGGTTAAGGGCCAGCATTCCAATGATCGCGGACAACGCCGCACAAAGTACGGTAAGCTCAAAGGTAATGGGGATGAAGGCTGGCCAGCTGTGCAGTGGCCTTCCGCCAATATTGAATGGAAAGTCCACCCGCATCGAATACCACTCCATGAAATACCCTCCTAGGCCACCCGTCATCCCGCTGAGGAGCACAATCAAGGGCACTGCCGTCCTCCTCCTTCCCAGCGCTTCGGCCAGGCCATGAATCGGAAACGGCGAGTAGGCGTCCATGTTGCGGTAGCCATTCGCATAGGCGCGCTGTGTCGCCTTCAGCACTGCGCTGCTGTCCGCAAATTCCGCCACCAGGCCGTAAAGAGTATTTTTTTCTTTCACGGCTCCACCTCCTCATGTTCCGCCACCAACTCGCGCACTTCCGCCATGGATATCAACGGCAGCAGGCGAATAAACAAAAACAGCAGCGTTAAGAATAAACCGATGGATCCAATAAAAGTCATCCAGTCCCAACGCGTCGGATAGTACATTCGCCACATGGCAGGCACGTATTCGCGAGCCAGGCTCGTGATCACGATCACGAAACGCTCCAGCCACATCCCCACGTTCACGGAGAGCGCGACCAAGAACAGCAACACCGGGGTGATCCGCACGCGCCGAATCCAGAGCACCTGGGGTATCAGGACGTTCGTCAACATCAGCAGCCAGAAAGTCCAGCCATACGGCCCAAACGCCCGGTTCACCATCATAAATTCCTCGAAGATGTCGCCGCTAAACCACGACATGAACGCCTCCATCAGATAGCCATAGGCCACCATCATCCCTGTCGCCAGCATCACATTTGCCATGTTGTTCAGATGCCGCAGCGTGATGTAACTTTGCAGCCCGTACAGCCGCCGCAACGGAATCACAATGTTCAGCACCATCGCGAAACCTGAGTAAATCGCTCCGGCAACAAAATAAGGCGGGAAAATGGTCGAATGCCAGCCGGGCACGATGGCAACGGAGAAGTCAAAACTGACCACGCTATGCACCGAAAGCACCAACGGCGTCGCCAATCCCGCCAGCAGCAGATAGGCAGACTGATGCCGCTGCCAATGCCGGGCCGACCCGCGCCAGCCAAGCGCCAGCATGCCGTACGCAAACTGTTTCCCCCGCGTCGGCGCCCGGTCCCGGAGCGTCGCCAAATCCGGGATCAATCCCACATACCAAAAAATGAGCGACACTGTAAAATAAGTGCTCACCGCGAACACATCCCAAACCAGCGGGCTTCGGAATTGCGGCCACAAACCCATGGTGTCAGGATAAGGCAGCAGCCAGTAAAACAGCCACGGTCGTCCCAGATGCAGCAGTGGAAACATGCCGGCGCACGCCACGGCGAACAGGGTCATAGCCTCGGTCAACCGGTTGATCGATGTGCGCCATTTCTGCATCAGCAGCAGCAGGATCGCGGAAATGAAAGTCCCGGCGTGACCAATCCCGATCCACCAGACGAAGTTGACAATGGCAAAACCCCACGCGACCGGAATATTAACGCCCCAAATCCCGATGCCCCGGTAAAACAGCCAGGAGACCGCCATCAGAAACATCATCAGCATCGCAAATGCAACCGTGAAGCCGAACCACCACGACTTGGGCAGCGGTTGCTTCAAAACAATCGAGCTGATTTTCTCACTGACGGTGTCGTAGGTTTCTCCCGGCCCCAACACGCGCCCGGGATAGCCCAGCGGCGTTACGGTGGTGTCTTCACCGTCACGACTCAAACCCACCAATACGTTTTTATCTCCGTCCGGCATGTAAAACTTTCAAGTCATGTCCCGGACTCCAATTCCGGGTTGGGATTTCGGATTTTCGCAATATAGGTTGTTCGCGGCCGGGCATTCAGTTCTCCCAGCATGCTGAAATTCAGCGGCTCGCTTTTGAGCTTGGAAATATTGCTGTCTCGATCGCCGATGTTGCCGAAGATAATGGCTTCGGCCGGACACGCCTGGGCACAGGCAGTCACAACTTCACCGTCACGAATCTGCCGCCCCTCCTTTTTGGCTTCAATCCGGGCAGCGCTGATTCGCTGAATGCAGTACGTGCATTTTTCCATTATCCCGCGCCAGCGTACCGTCACGTTGGGATTTCGCATCGGTTCCAGGCTGGGACTCCGGTCCTTCGTGTAGGCAAAAAAATTGAAGCGGCGGACCTTGTACGGGCAATTGTTCGAACAGTAGCGCGTGCCAACACAGCGATTGTAAACTTGCAGATTCAATCCCTCGTGATCGTGCAATGTGGCCTCCACGGGGCAGACCAGCTCGCAAGGCGCCTTCTCGCAATGCATGCACGGCACCGGTTGATTGGTGACTTGCGGCGTATCCGGACCGCCCCGAAAATACTGGTCCACCCGGATCCATAACATGTCACGCCCTCGCGCCACCTCGCTCTTCCCGACCACTGGAATATTGTTTTCTGACTGGCACGCCAGCACACACGCATTACAACCAATGCAGGTGCTCAGGTTTATTACCATCCCCCACGCATAATTATCGCTCTTGAACTCGTCTGGATTATAAAGCGTTTCGTCTTTTGCTGGAGCTTCCTTTCCCACCTGCAGGAAATTGGCATTGGCGCGAAATTCCTGCAGTGTTCCGTTACGCACAATATCCCGTCCTTGAACGCTGTGACTCTGCTGCGTGCTCGCCAACAAATAATGCTCGCCCGTCTTTTTCAATTCCAAACCCGAACCGAACCACAGCGCCTGGGATTCGCGTAACCTGTACGCATCAAACCCGCTTCCAGCCCCCGCGTATCCAACGTGTGTTCGGCCATATCCCAAATGAAGCATGACCGAGTTCTCCGCCTGGCCCGGCGTAATCCACACCGGCGCGCGCAATGTTCGGTCACGAAAGCGCAATTGCACCACGTCTCCATTTGCCAATTGATAACGTTCTGCCAACGCAACGCTGATCAATGCCGCATTGTCCCAGGTGAGCTTGGTAAACGGCTTGGGTGTTTCCTGTAGCCAGCCGTTATTGGCAAAACGGCCATCCCAAATGGTCGGATCGGCATGAAAACAAACCTCCAGCAGCTCCCGCTGGCCGCTGGGCGTCCTCGGCGAAGCCGGTGGCAATCCACCCTCCATTCTTAATTTCACTTCTCGTGGCGGCAGTTCGCTGCCGGCGATCAGTCCATCATGCAGCGCCTTGCGCCATTGCTGCTCAAAATCAGGCCACACCTTCCGTGACTGCCAATAATCGCGCACGATGTCGAATCCGCCACGCCCGGGCTGTTGCGTCATCACGTCAAGCAGTTCATGGGCCGTTCGCGTGTCGTAAAGCGGCGCGATCAACGGCTGGATAATGGAAACGGTGCCATCGAATGCCCGCACATCACTCCAGGACTCCAGAAAATGCGATTCGGGAATATGCCAATGGCAATAAGCAAACGTCTCGTTTCTTTCGGAACCAAGGTGTACGCGCAGCTTCACTTTCATCAGCCGCTCGGCGAATCGAAAATCCGCCGGCGCGTTAAAGACCGGATTGCCGCCCAGGATAACGAGTAAATCAACTTTGCCCGCGTCCATGGCCTGCACCAACTCACGGAGTGATTGCACTTGGTCCACCGGCCGGGCTTCAGCGGAAGCGGCATAGGCCACTGTCTTTCCCACATTCCCCAACTGCTGATTCATCATATGCGCCAGCGCATGGACCACTGGCGGCTGCCGCTCGCCCGCAATCACCAGGCTCGCCCCGCGATTCCGTTGCAGGTCACTCACCACCCCGGCGATCCACTTGGCACGGAGCTCGCCTGCAGCTTGGGAACCCGCCTGCCCACCCGCGCCCAATTGCTGCGCCACCGCCCGCGCCAAATCCTCCACCGCCATCGCGTTGAGTGGCAGCCGATGGTCCGCCATCGAACCGGTAATCGTCGGCGAACTCTCGACTTGGTAAAGCCGGTTCATCTCGCCGTTTTGCCGGGTGACACGCCGCCCTTTCGTAAACTGACGGGTGTAGCGCAAGCCTTCGGGATGCGAGAACAAAAAATCTGAATCCAGGGAAAGAATCACGCGGGCCTTGTCAAAATAATGACGCGCTTCCACCACTTCACCGAACGCCATGCGCGCCCCTTCATGCGCATTATCATGGTTGACCGGCTGGTATTGATGCCACTTGGCGTCTGGATATTTTTTCAGCAACGCTTCCAGTTGCGTGCCCAGCGTGGGGGAAGTAATGGTTTCTGTTAGGATTCTCAGGCCAGCACCACGCTTTGACTGCTGTTCTCCCAAAACGTTGTTGAGCATGTCCAGAAACAATCCCCACGAACTAACAGCTCCGGCATGGGTGACTGCCTGTGAACGGTCCGGATCATACAAATCCAAAATGGACGCCTGTTGAAATACACTCGTTGCCCCCAGACTCACGGGATGATCGGGATTGCCTTCGATTTTAGTGGGATGCCCCTCGTTGCTTCGCACCAGCAAACCCGTGCCAAACCCGTTGAATGGCATCGCGGTCGCAAAGTAAAGCGGCTTGCCGGGCACAATCTCTTCCGGCTGTCGCACATAAGGCACGATCTTTTCCATTGGCTGCCGCGTGCATGCGGTAAGTCCGGCCAAAGCCATGGACGCCCCCATGAGCTTCAAAAAATTGCGTCGGCTCACGCCATCTTCCCATTCCGACGCCTGCGCGGGAAATTCCCGATAAAGCAATGCCTGGAATTCCTCCGTCTGTGCCACTTCCTCAAGGCTGCGCCAATACTCCCGGCCCTGCGTGCCGGCCAACCGTGCACGAATCGCCGCCAAATCCATGGGGGTAGCGGATAATGTCGGCGCTTTCATCGGTGGCACATGCTGCAATCAGTGAGTTGTTGGGTGTTGACGTGATAGGCCTCCACCAGTTTATGTCCCTGTGCCAGTTGGTTTGCTGGCGGCGCCCACTGCATGTTAAATACCTCCTCCTGCGGTCGGATGAACTGCGCCGGATTGCGATGGCAATCAAGACACCATTTCATATAGAGCGTATTGGCTTTCCACGTCAGCGGCATTTTATTCACCGGCCCATGACAAGTGCTGCAGCCAATGCCCTTGGCGACATGAATGCTGTGGTTGAAATATACAAAATCGGGCAGGTCATCGACCCGGTTCCAACGCAATGGCACGTCGTAAGCCAGGCTTTGTCGGACCGGCGCCAACAAGGGGGCATCGATATAAAGTTGCGAATGGCACGTCATGCATGTCTCCGTGGGTGGAATGCCGGCAAAGGAGGATTTCTCCACCGAGGTATGGCAATAACGGCAATCAATGCCGAGCCCGCTATAATGATGCTCATGACTGAATGGCACCGGCTGCTCGATCGGAACATTTACCTTCGTCGTATAGGGCGACCACCAAACCGCATCCAGCGCCCAGCCTCCCACGACTAAAAACACCACCGAACCCAGGATGCTTACCCGGGCAATCGTATTGCTCCTGCGGCGAAAAATCTGCGGCATCCACCTTCCTTACAGGTTGTTCCAATTGCTCTCGAGAGTCGGCCCGTGCGCACGCAAGACTACGACCGCAACATTACTAGGTAAATGGGGGGAAGACCCTAACTGGGCCTGCTTCGCCGGTCGAAGTGGAAAAAACTGAACCTTGTACCCTTTAAAAATTTCTCATTGCGATTACTTCACGCAATGTCCATTGTGTTACTTTATTGTCAGTGATGAGCCTGCTCACTTCCATACTTGAATCACTACGCCCTCTGCTTCCCGATTCAGCAGTGGCATGGGGCGTGCGCGAATATTTCAACCACCACTATAAATACCTTGGTAATATGACCCATTTGCAAATCGATGCCACAAATAAGAAGGCCTCCCTCGACCTTGATCTCAAAGGCGAAACCCAACCCCTGCATGTCACGATTGAACGCTACGAGCTCAGCACCGTCGGCGACAAAACCTTTATCGAGATCAAGGAGTTTCACACTTCGCGGGAATGGATCAATTCGCTCGCGGGTGGATTCATAAAAGGCAGAAAGTTTGAGATCCCCGAAATGGTAAAAACGTTTCTCTAAACGCGCGGCCAAGCCGAAAGCCGTGGTGGATGACTGTTAAAAATTTGGGTTTGCGTTCCCCGCCTTGCACTGAATTCGCGCGTAATGCCCCGGCAGGATGATGTCATACCTTTCCACGTCAAATTTGAGAACAATCTGCGCATCAAAAATGCCCCGCTGCTGACAATAAGCCATGGCATTGATCGAGGAAACAAAGTCATGGGCCTCCTGATGATTGGCGGTCCATCTTTGGTCGCCTTGAAAAAATAACCCGGTTCCCAGTTGCTGCTACAGTGCTTTCATAAATCAAATTTACACGGCATCGTCACGCTTCTCCGTTGATGCGCCGGCGCTCAAGCAGCGCGCGCTCCAGTTCCTCCGGGGACATCGCCTCAAGTTTGTTCAAAATGCGTGCCGCCCGCTCAATGATTCCCGGCTGGGGTTCCTGGGCAATCTTGCCCGGCGCAAGTTGTCGAATAGTGGGAGCCTCAAATAGCAGGCGTAGCGGTAAATCGACTTTGAACACCTCTCGCAAGCGTGACACCAACTGGGTGGCCAACAGTGAATGGCCGCCCAACTCAAAAAAATTGTCCGCCGTGCCGATCTTTTCCACGCCCAGTATCTCGCGCCAGATGGTTGCCAGCGCCTCCTCCAACGGATTTTTCGGAGCCACAAATGCCCCCTCCAATTCCGCGCGGATGACTTCCGGAGCCGGAAGTTTCCGCCGACCCACTTTTCCATTTGGCGTTAATGGCATCGCTTCGAGCACTACGATGGCGGATGCCTCAAATCGGCACTGATCATATTGGGGTTGAACTACGCACTGCCAGGCCTGTTTGAAGACGGCGTAATCCAGTTCATGATAAAGCGTCCCAATGATCTGCTGGATGTTACCCCCCCGAGTGTGGCGCCAGCGAACTGTGAAACAGCATGCCTTGCTGCATCGGAGACAGTGGCTATGCCGATTCTGGTTCAAGGTCATGCATGGAAATGATTCTCCCAGCCTGTCATCGGCGGCTTCTCCACGTTACGGTTCCTGCCTTCTGGATCAGGGGCTGACCCGTCTTCCTGTCTCGGCTTGGATTTTCCTTCGTGCGATTTCGCTATGGAATAGATTAATGGAGTGCCGCCATTTCCCACAATCAGGCTGCCCCCTGAAAGTTCCTTCAGGGTCTGCCTTATCCCGCTCAGGGCATCCCTTAAGTTCGGCTCAAGTCGGGCACATCTCGGGGTTTCCGATTATGACTTTGACTTTTTCTCCCGTCTCCGCTACAAGAACGCTGTTATCCAGGCATGTTTTGGGCGTCATCAGCCTGGCCCAAATCAAAGCCTGTTATCATTACCAGCCACAACGGCGCCTGACTGACTTTCATAAATCGCGATCGGCTGTCTGTCGATTCAGCTCGTAAATTTGCCAATGCTTTGCCTTTCATCCAACCGCGGAAAACCGCGGTTGGTAATCGCAATCTCCTGCCCATGAATCGCGCTCAAGCCAAGCTAAAGCGGCGACTCCTGGAACTGACCGTGGAGTTGGCCCAAACCCGAAAGTTGCTGGCCCGTGAAATCACGGACCGGAAACAGAGCGAGCGGGCCTGGCATGCAAGCGAGCATCGATTCATGGCCTTTATGGAAAACAGTCCCGCCATGTCTTACATCAAGGACGATAAAGGCTGCTACTTGTACGCCAACAAACGCTGGGAGTCGTTTTATTCTGCCCGGCTCGTTCCTGGAAAAGAGCGGAACGATTTTCTCTTGTACCCACCGCACACCGCCCGGCAAATCCAGAACGAGGATCTAAAAATCCTCGCCACCGGAACCTGCCAGGAGACGGTGCGCGACCATGCCATCGGGAACGGAAGCCTCAGTTCCTGGCTGTTCATTCAGTTTCCCATTCTCGACCCTCGCGGCCGGCCGTTCATTGGTGGCGTCGCGGTGGACATAACCGAGCGGCGCGAACGCGAAAGTCAGATTCTTGAGATTAGCGAACGGGAACAGCAGCGCATTGGCCAGGACCTGCACGATGAACTCTGCCAGCATCTGACCGGTATCAAATTTAAAAGTGGTTTGCTGAAAAAAAGATTGGAACAACGTTCTTCCCGGGAAGCCCTGCGGGCTGGAGCCATTGAAGATATGGTGAATGTGGCCATCGACCGGGCGCGCCGCCTGGCGCGGGGACTCTATCCCGTGCAGCTTGAATCCCAAGGCCTGAGTTCAGCGCTTGAGGAATTGACCTCCAGCATGGCTGCCGTTCACCGTCGCGCCTGCCAGTGTAAGATTCCCCGTCCGGTTTTGATTCATGACAATGCCGTGGCCGTTCATCTGTATCGCATCGCGCAAGAAGCGATCATGAATGCCATTAAACATGGCCGGGCACGCAGGATAATCGTGGGCTTGGTGGCCAAAGGCGGTCAGATTGTCCTCTCTGTGAAAGACAATGGGGTCGGCCTCCCTCAAAAAATTCCGGCTGCCAAAGGCATGGGTTTGCACATCATGAAATATCGTGCTCGCACGGTGGGAGCTACCCTGAATCTAACCAGCAATTCCCGCAGCGGCACCCTCCTGACTTGTTCCCTGCCCTGTTCTGAATCATAGAAAATCATGGCTGCCAAATCCAATTGCAATAAACGCAAGCACCGCATCTTCATTGTGGACGACCATCCCATCCTCAGGGAAGGCTTTGCGCAGTTGATCAATCATGAGCCCGATCTTCATGTCTGTGGTCAGGCGGCTACCGCCGCCAAGGCCCTCGATGCCTTGGGCACATTGAAGCCGGATTTGGCCATCTTGGATATTTCACTCAATGGCACAAGTGGCATTGAACTGATCAAGAACATTCATGCCCGCGGGTCGGGACAATTAATGCTTGCCCTTTCCATGCATGATGAATCAATTCATGGGGAGCGGGCATTACGCGCTGGAGCGCGCGGCTATGTCATGAAGAACGAGCCCACCGGGGAAATCATGTCCGCCATCCGCCTGGTCTTGCGCGGGGAGATCTATCTCAGCCAACACCTGCGCTCGCTCGTCGTGGAAAAATTTCTGCATAACGAATCGTCTCCTGGCCGCCTCGGGGTCGAGCAACTCAGCGACCGCGAACTCGAAGTCTTCGAGCTCATCGGCAACGGCCGCAAAACCCGCCAGATTGCCGCGCAGCTTCACCTGAGCATCAAGACCGTGGAAACCTACCGCGCGCACATCAAGGAAAAACTGCGTCTCAAGGATGGCATGGAACTAATTCGCCATGCCGTCCGCTGGACCAGCAACCAGCCCTGAATCGTCGGTTCCGATGCAAAAGTGTTCCGTTCTTATCGCCACTCCTACAATGCCGGGATCGCACCTGCCGGCCGGTCTGGCAGTCCGCCATTATACCGCCCGGATCCGCCCCATCGCCCGCCCATATTTTAAGTTGAATACCTGGCGTAATTCTGAATAAATATATGCAATCACACTGAAAGTCGGGGTTGCTGGGGACTTCATTATTATGATTACTATCAAGGTTCAGTGCGGATGTGGGCAGCGTTACGCATTCGATGTTGAGGCGGTTAACAATCGAATGCCCTCGCCTGTCGCCTGTCCCGTCTGCGGTGCCGATGGCACTGCCGCCGCCAATACGATGATTGCAGGGAGTATGCCGCAACCGCCTCCGGTTGTCGCCGCCCCGCCGAGCGGGGTACGTTTGCAGACTGCCACTCCAGGTCCGACCCCGGCACCGGCACTCGCGGCTCCTCGGATCACTGCGGCAGCACCCGCTCTCGTTTCAGCTCCCCCCTCTGCGTCGCGCCGGCCGGTAACCATCCCCGGACAAGTGGACCGCACGCAAGCGGAACACACGGCCCGGGCCAAAATCACCTGGGGCGACTCCCAACAAGAGGTCATCGGCTACTTGCGAATCCAAGGCTTCACCCCCCAGGAAGCAACGGCCTTTGTGCAGGATTTGTTAAAAGAAAGAGCCGCCACCATCCGCAAGAATGGAATTAAAAAGATCTTCATCGGCGCTGGTTTGATCTGTCTTCCCGTATTGGTCGCTATCGCCATGTTGGTCACAGGGTTCTTCAGCCCCCAACTTTTGGCCCTCCCGATCATCGCCGGCATCTATGGCATTTATTTGGTCCTCAAAGGCATCATCATGACCATCTCCCCCAAATCCGAAGCCGGCGACGTCTGGGCGCAATAAGTGAACGGTTAATGGGAAGCAATGAAATCGAGAAACGCCTTCGTGCTGATTGTCACCCTTTGACTTGCCCGTAAAAAAGACGAGGATGGATTTTCCTTTCTCTTTGTGTTTACTTTGTGGCCGCGATGAAAACGACCAGACGCCCCAGTTACCGTGAACTCCTGGCGAACTCCGCCCAACCCACCGGCGTGGCTTGGGGAGTTTTCTCCGCCAGCCCTCAACGCGGCACCTTGAATTTCATTACGCCGGAGCGAATCGCCGATGCCGCCAAATGCATCCAGTCTGGCCGCGTTTTCAACCTAAACTGGGAAATCACGCATCCCAGTCCCGGCCTCTTTAACCGGAAAGCGTGCAAGCACAATTTTCCCGATGATCCAGCCTTCACCGGCGATTCCCTCGACCAGTTTGATTTGCACGGCTCCAGTCATTGGGAGGCCGCCAGCCATGTTCATCATTCCGAACGCGGCCATTACCTGGGTTTAAAAAAAATCACCCGTCCGGAAGCCAATCCCATTGGCATCGACCAGTATGCCCGGCATGGCATCGTGGGCCGCGGTGTACTGGTTGACATTGCGCGCCATCTAAAGAAGCAGGGGCGCCGATTGAGCCCAATTTCGCGAGACCCCATTACCCTGGCCGATCTCAAAGCCGCGTTGTCCACTCAGAATACGGTTTTGCAGGAGGGGGACATTTTGCTTTGCCGCACCGGTTGGCTGACCGATTGGCGCACCATCCCGGAATTCCGGCATGACGTTGCCCGCAATCCCCAAATCCCCGGGCTCAGCGGCGCGGCAAAAATGGCCGAGTTCCTTTGGGACGCCGGCATCGCCGCAATTGCGTCGGATAATCCCACCGTCGAAGTCTATCCTTTTGAGAGCGACGCAGACAATCTGCATCACCGGCTGCTGGTCAATTTGGGCATGCCGCTGGGCAAAATGTTTGATCTGGATCTCCTGGCCGCGGCTTGCAACGACGAACGCCGCTATGAGTTCTTCTTCTCCTCCGCCCCGCTCAATGTGCCCGGCGGCACGGGTTCGCCGGCCAATGCACTGGCCATTCGTTGAAATATCTTAAACAGGGCCACCGCTGACACGAGACCGGCATTGACGGAAAGAACGAAAACCTTTTATTGAAATATTACCATGAGCACCACCGAGAAACATCATTTCCAAGCCGAGATCCAGCAACTGTTGGACATCGTCATCCACTCGCTTTACACCGATAAGGAAATCTTCGTGCGGGAGTTGATTTCCAATGCTGCGGATGCTTGTGAAAAATTGCGCTTTATCCAGGCTTCCGGCAACACGATCAATCAACCTGATTTGCCGCCGGCAATCTCCATCACCACCGGCGAAAACACCATCACCCTTACCGACACCGGCATCGGCATGACCCATGGTGACCTCGTTGAAAATCTCGGCACCATCGCGCACTCCGGCACCAAGGCTTTTCTTAAACAACTGGCCGAGGCAAAGAAACCGGATGCCAACCTCATCGGCCAGTTCGGCGTCGGCTTTTACTCCGCATTCATGGTCGCCAGCCGCGTCACCGTTCTTAGCCGCTCGCACCTGCCCGACGATCAAGGCTGGCAATGGACCAGCGAGGGCGCAGGCGGTTATGATCTCGAGCCCGCGAATGACCTGCCGCGCGGCACTAAGATCATTTTGCAACTGAAGGATGACGCGCAGGAATTTGCTCAGCCCGAAGCCCTCGAACACATCATCAAGCGCTATTCCAACTTCGTCCAATTTCCCATCGAACTGAACGGCCAGCGCCTTAATACCGTCTCGGCCATCTGGACCCGCAGCAAGAGCGACATCAAAGAGGAGGAATACAACGAGTTCTACCAGTATCTCGGTCACGACCAGACCAATTCCCTCTATCGTCTCCACTTTACCGCCGATGCCCCGCTCTCCATCCAGTCCCTGCTGTTCGTCCCGGCGCATAATTTCGAAACCGCCGGCATGTCCCGCACCGAATCCGAAGTCCATCTCTACTGCCGCAAAGTTTTGATCCAGTCAAAGGCCAAGGGCCTCTTCCCCGAATGGCTCCGCTTCCTAAAAGGTGTGGTCGATAGCGAGGATTTGCCGCTCAACGTTTCGCGGGAAATGATGCAGGACTCCTCCCTCATGAAAAAGCTCAACCAGGTGCTCACCGGTCGCTTTCTCAAATTTTTGGAGGAGCAGTCGGAAAAAGACCCGGCCACTTACGAAAAATTTTATGAGCAGTATAACCGCTTTCTGAAGGAAGGTCTGGTTACTGATTTTACCCACAAACAGGCCTTGGGCAAATTGCTCCGTTACGAATCCTCCACTCTCCCCCGCGAAACCCGCACTTCCCTGGCGGACTATGTCAAACGCATGGCTGCCGATCAAAAGGACATCTACTACCTCATCGCGCCCAACCGCGAAGCTGCCGAAAGCAGCCCTTACTTCGAAGTCTTCCACGCCCGTAAATTCGAAGTCCTCTTCCTTTACGATCCCTGGGACGAATTTGTCATGGAACATCTCCACGAAGTGGACGCCAAACCGTTGCGCTCCGCCGAAAAAGCGGAACTCGACCTCGCTGACACCGCCTCCAAAGAGGGTGCGCTCTCGGACGAGCAAGCCCAAGCCCTTGCCAAATGGATGAAGGAAATTTTCGGCGACCGCGTCAACGAAGTCCGCGCCTCCAAACGCCTTGTCGGCAGTCCCGCCGTCATTCTCGACAGCGATAAATTTATGACCTCCTCCATGCGTCGCATCATGAAGTCCATGAAACGCGAAAGCGAATCACCCCTGGCCGTCCGCAACGATCTGGAAATCAACCCCGCCCATCCCCTCATGGCGCGCCTCGACAAAATGCGCGTCGCGGACGCTGCTCTCGCCACCAAAGTGGCGGACCAGATCCTCGACAATTCCCGTGTCGCCGCCGGCCTGTTGGAAGACCCACGCGCGATGCTCCAGCGCCTCAACGAACTGCTCGAACAGGTGCTCTCCGCAAAAACTTAGAATCCGGCTATCAGCCCGGCTCTAATTATTGCGATGGTTCGCGGTGCGCAACTCGCGCTCCGCCTGGGCCCAATCTTCCGCATCACGGCCGTCGCTCTTCCCGCGCGCCACATAAAGCTCATAAGCGCGCCGCGCTATATCTTCGCTCGTGGGTGTCAGCTTCGACTTCACGGTTTCAGTCTTGGCTGCAACGGCTTCGGGCTTCGCCGTCCGGGTTTCTGTCGTCACTGTTGTTTTGCTCTGCGGGGTCGTTTTTCTTTGCGTTTCAGGCTTCATTTGGTTTCGTAGGTTATTTCCAGTCACCGATCAAAGTTTGGGATTAACCGGCTCTTGGAAGTCAGGTGGTGAAGTTGGTTTTTCACCGCCGCCATCATGCCCCCTCCCTCGCACATATCAAGTCACGAATGCGTCACAAACCCGTCCGCGCCGTGCCAATTCGTATTTTATTCAACACCAACAACTTGAAAATTTCCGGAAGCTGTTTTCCCTATCCTGCATCTGCGTTCATCTGAGTTTATCGGCGGTTAAAATCCCCTTCCGCGTTCATCCATGTGCCTGTGCGGTTTAACTTCTCGGTTCCAGCTCTCTCGCCTCCGGCCTCTCCGGCTCCCCGTCCGCCTCCAGCAAATTGCGAAACGCCTCGCTCGCTTCGCGAAGCGTTTTATAAGCCTTCTCGCTCACCGAAACCAGCGTGCTCGGCTCCGCCGCCATCGCGCTGAAATACGCCACCCCGTCCCCCTCCAGCGCCCGCTCCCCAAAATGCTGCCCCGCCATCACTGACTTCACCAGCCGATCTCCCTCAAACAAATCCACCCGCCCCTCCTTGAGTATGTAAAAGGATTTCGCCGGCTCGCCGGTGTTAAAAACCACATCTCCCTTTTCCAGATGCACTTCCTGCAACAACTCCGTCGGCGCGGGCAGCAGCAGGCTGATGTCCCGCGGAAAGAACAAATCCATCGTCCAATCCACCATCACTTTTAATTTCCGCTGCAACCCGGGCAACTTGAACAAATACACGGTCCGCCACATCCACCACGCAATAAAACCGGAAAACCGCATCCCCAATATTTCCGCCACCGCCACGTGATGCCCAATCGACGCCATTTGCCCTAGGTTTCTATGAAAAAATGGCTTCGGCTTTTCCTGCCTCAAAGATCGTGCCAGGTTTTTGCCCAGCAATTTCCCCTGTCGTTCCGCAAACTGCGCGGTGGGCGGGGAAGCCGGCTTGTCATCCATCGGCACCGCCGCGCAATCACCCGCCGCCCATAACCACTCCCGTCCCTTCACCTGCATCGTCCTTTCGGTCACAATCCGCCCCTTGTATGTCTCCAAACCATGCCGACGGCACAATTCCACCACCAGCGGATGGGGCGCATTCCCCACCGTGGATAGCACCGTGGCCGTCTCAATCGACTCGCCCTTGTCAAAAAACACGCGGCTCGCCGTCATCGACATCACGCGCGTATTTAGCTTGATTTCCATCCCGCGCGCGCGCAACTTCCGCTCCGCATAACACCCCAGCGACTTCCCCACCTCCGGCAGCAAATGCGGCCCGCTTTGCACTAAAATCACCCGCAATTGCGCCTTCGCCAGGTTATGATACAACGGCTTCGCTTCCTGCATGAAATCCAGCATTTGCCCCGCCATCTCCACGCCGGAATACCCGCCTCCCACCACCACAAAAGTCAGCAATCGCTGCCACACGTCCCGGTCGGATTCCAGATTCGCCTCCTCCAGCCGGTTAATCATCGTTGCCCGCAGCCGCAACACATCCCCCACATTTTTCAGTACCAGGCTGTGCTCCGGCATCCCCGGCACCCGGCTCAAATCCACCACGCTCCCCAGCGCCAAAACCAGATGCTCAAACTCCACTTCCGTGTTTTTCGTGAACCGTCCCGCATCCAGCATCAGCCGCCGCCGCGCCAAGTCCACCTCCGCAATCTGTCCCCGAAATACATTCACTCCGCGACAAAACTGCCGCAACGGATTCACCACATCCAGCGGCGACAACGACGCCCCCGCCACCTCCGCCAGCATCGGTTGAAAAACCATCACGTTCTGCTCCGCAATCAACCCCACCCTTTGGATGCTCTCCCGGCCCAGCGCCCGCGCCAGCGTCTTCGCGCAATACGCCCCCGCAAATCCGCCGCCCGCAATAACTATCTCCAGTTTCATAATATTCAAGCGCGTCTCCTTTAAACGCTGGCTACAGCCTTGGAATAAAATTTACCCCTTCCCCATATCAAGTCAAAGCTGCCGGGATTATTCGCCTCGCATCTGGGCAAAAAGTGTGAGCGATTGAAGCCTTGCCTTCCGTTCTCCCCAACCTGGCTCCCCATAAGTCAGACCGAAGGAAATCATATAAATTATTAGCCATCAACTTGAAGAGGATTACGTTATGAGTGGTGTTGAAAAATTTTTGGGCGTGACTTTTGGAACGGACGAAATGAGAAAACACTCGAATGAAAATGTACGATCGGGCGATATGCGAATACACTTAATAGGGCGGCAAACTTGTTTTGATACCGCAGAGCGGTCAAAGCAACTTACGTTTAAGGAAAAAAGCGCCATAACTGCCGGACCGCCAGCCAGCGCTCTTCAAAAGATTCTCCGGGAAATATCCAAAACGAGCCTGGGTATCAACAGCAACCAGCAATGACATATGTCATCAGATGATAAGCACTTGCACCCGTTTACGACTGGGAGAGACCGACCCCGCGTTGCCCATTCAGTGTCGGTGCGTTATGCCATAGCCGGAATATGCGTGCTGCTGGCCTTTGGCTTTAGCCTGGCACTTGAACCGTTTGTTGGTCATCAATCTCCATTCATCCTCTTTGTTGCGGCGTCCTTCTTCGCTGCTTGGTATGGCGGCCTTGGACCTGGCTTGTTGGCACTCGTGGCTGGATTCCTGCTCGGTGACTTTTTCTTTATGCAGCCCCGGTATAGGATCGGGCCGCAAAGTCCCTCCGATTTGGCTTTGATGCTCATCTATGCCACCACCGCAGCCGTCGGATTGGCGGCCATTCACAATCTGCACCGCACTAAAAATCGCGCAGAGCGAATCCGCCATGTCGCCGGGAAGCTGGAGCACGACGTTGAACAACATTCCCGGACGGAAGAAGCCGTCCGCTCAGCCAAGGAAAAGCTGGATTTTGCCTTGGAAGCGGCCCGCCTCTGCACTTGGGATTTAAATCTTCAAACTTGTGACTTTGAATGGTCTTGCAATCGCGAACGACTGCTTGGCCCGGGACAAGGCTCCTTTCATGGCAGGATTACAGATTTCACATCAACCCACGTTCACCCGGACGACCGCCTGCCCTTTGCTCATGCCCTGACGTCCTGCATCGCGGAGCGAAAGCCCTGCGATCTGGAATTCCGGGTCGTTTGGGCCGACGGCAGTATTCATTGGATTCTGGCCAAGGGCAGAATACTGCACGACGGGCACCAACGCTCGGACCTGATGAACGGCGTCATGATGGATATCACCGAGCGCAAGCGGTCCAGCGACCATATAATCGGATCGGAACGATTTATTCGATCAGCTCTGAATTCCCTGGGCTCGCACATCGCCATCCTTGATCAGGATGGCACCATCTTGGAGGTCAATCAGGCATGGCGCGACTTCGCACTGGCCAATAACTTGCAGATGGATTTATTCGGTATGGGTGCCAATTACCTCTTTATTTGTGACCAGACTCAAGGCGGTGAGCAAGCAGAGGCCCGGATGGCTGCCGCCGGAATTCGAGCAGTTGCGAGCGGAGAGCGGCAGTGGTTCTCCATGGAATACCCCGGCCATTCGTCCACCGAGCGACGCTGGTTCACCATGCGCGTGACACGGTTTGAAGGCGATGGCTTCCTGCGCCTGGTGATATCCCATCAGAATGTCACCAGCCTTAAACTGGCTGAAACAGCGCTTCGCCAAAGCGAGGAACGCTATCGCGCATTGTCGGATGCAACATTCGATGCGGTCATGATCCACGAGAATGGCAATCCACTGGAGGTGAACCACAGCTTTTGCCGGATGTTCGGTTATGAGCTTGAAGAACTGCTCGGCAAAGGGAATGCGGTGGATTTGTTGGTCGAACCGGAATACAAAATGAAAGTTCTGGAAAAAATCCAAACCGGTTCCGAAGAGCCCTACGAAGCCTTGGTCCGGAGAAAAAATGGCTCAAAGCTCCTCGTGGAAATGCGCGCCCGCAACTTGACCTACCGGGGGCGCCCCGTTCGCATTGTTTCAGCCTACGATATTACCGAGCGTAAGCGCGCCGAGGAGGAACTGCGGCAAACTCTCTCATTATTAAGCACCACGCTCGAATCGACGGTTGAAGGCATCCTCGTAGTCGATCTGACGGGCAAGGTTGTAAGTTATAATCATAAATTCGCGACGATGTGGCGGATTCCCGAGACGCTTCTGGCTCCCCAGGATGATGCCATGCTTTTGAACCATGTCCTGTATCAATTATTAGAACCGGAAGCATTTTTGCGCAAGGTTCAGGAAATCTTGAGTCAACCCGAAGCCGAGAGCCTGGATGAATTAAGATTTAAGGATGGCCGGGTATTTGAGCGTCATTCCCAACCCCATCGCGTCGGCAACCGGATTGTGGGTCGGGTCTGGAATTTTCACGATGTGACTGAACGCCGTCGGATCGAAGAGGCCGTGCGCAAAAGCGAAGCGCAACTCCACGAACTTGCGGACGCCATGCCCCAAATTGTTTGGACGGCTCTGCCGGACGGAAGAATGGAATATGTCAACAAGCGCTGGCTTGAACATACCGATCCCTCCAGGGAACAGCTTTATATCTACAAGGCTTGGAAAATGATGCTCCATCCGTCTGATGTGGCCCGAGCCTTGGCCACCGTGCACCACGCCTTCCAAGCCGGCCAAACATTTCAGATGGAAGTTCGCATTAAACAAAAGGAGGGCGGCTATCGTTGGCATCTGGCCCGTGCGCTCCCGGTCTGGGATGAAGCGGGCAGGATTTTCCGCTGGTTTGGCACCTGCACTGACATTGAAGATCAAAAGCTAATCGAGCAGGACTTGCAATGGGCCAAGGAACAAATTGCTCACCATGCCCGATATTTGGAAGCGCGGGTCACCGAACGCACCGCGAAACTTGAAACCACCATCCGGTCTCTGGAAGGAGTTTTATACCACATTGCCCATGACCTGCGCGCACCGCTTCGGACCATGGCGGGCTTTGCCCAGATGCTGGTGGATAATCAGCTTTCACAATTAGATGATGAAGGCAGAGATTCTGTGGAGCGCATTATCGGCGGAGCCAGGCGTATGGATCAACTTATACAGGACCTCCTGGCCTACGGACGCTTGGGCCATTTAAGAATATCCTTCAGCCGCGTGGATCTGGAAAAATCGGTGGAACGAGTGCTGCAATCCTTGGCCCTGGACATTAAGGCGAAAAAAGCCGAAGTGGAAGTGCGTCAGCCGTTGGGGACTGTCTGGGCCGATCCCCATGTGCTCGATCAGGTATTGAATTCCCTGATAAAAAACGCATTAACCTTTGTTGACCCAAAGGTCACCCCGCATATCACCATTTGGGCGCAACGACAGAACACTGCTCTGCGGCTCTGGATTCAGGACAATGGCATCGGAATCGACATGGAGCACTGGGAAAAAATCTTCCGTGTTTTCGAACGCTTGCACGGCACGCATGAGTACACTGGCACCGGCATCGGCTTGGCGATCGTCTGGAAAGGGATGGAAAGGATGGGCGGCTCCACCGGAGTAGAATCCGAACCCGGCGCCGGCAGCCGGTTTTGGCTGGAATGGCCTGTTGAGCCGGGAAAAAAGACTGTGTCGGTGCCAGAAACCGAAACTTCCGGATCAGCAATGCGCCCATAGCTGCAAAGGATTCCCCCGGACCTTTGAACCGTTATCGTGCTCAGTGTACATAAATGGCGCCGCAAAACGACAAGCTTGTGACCGCCTGAGTGTATGTTACGCTGCCAGCATGGATGCCGCCGATTGGGTCAATCTCAATGATGAAGAATTGCTGGAAAAAAGAATTTCCCAGCTTGTCCTGAAGCTGGAAGGCACCGAACTTCAGCCGCTTATTAGCCAGTTCTATGATGAGCTTTCCCAAAAGGGACTCGTCTTTCATCCCCCCTGCCATGTTGGCGACGAATGGTTTGTTCCCGTCGGCATCCCGGCAATCTTCATCCCGTTTTTTCTTGTGCATGACCGCCTGCGCAAACTGGAGCGCAAAATGATTCTCGAAGTGGAAGGCGAAACACCCGAATGGTTTATGAGACTGATGCGCCATGAGGCCGCCCATGCCTATTCCTACGCGTATCAACTCTATAAAAAGAAAAAATGGCAGCAGGCTTTTGGCCTTGCCTCCACTGAGGAGACGGAGTTTTATCGTCCTCGCCCTTACAGCCGTTCCTACGTGGTGCACCTTGACGACTGGTATGCGCAAAGCCATCCCGACGAGGATTTCGCTGAGACGTTTGCCGTCTGGCTCACCCCGGGTCTCGACTGGCGGGCGCGTTACAAAGGCTGGAAAGCGTTGCAAAAGCTCGAATACCTCGATGAGCTCATGCGTTCCCTTGCCGGCAAGCCGCCCGTTCACCAACCCCTCTACCGCCCCGCTGACTACGATTGCCTTAACATCAAGCTCAAAACCTTCTACGCGCGCAAACGCAAGCTTTACCAGGATTCGTATCCGGACTTCTATGACAACGACCTGAAACAACTCTTTGCCGCCGGACCCGAAGTCACCGGCAGATTCAAGGCTTCCGCCTATTTGCGGCAACGCCGACGCCAACTAATGGATTCGGTCTGCCAATGGACCAATGAAAAGAAATATCGCGTGAACAAGCTGTTAACCCGCCTGATAGACCGTTGCGACCAGCTCGACCTCTACATCCATGCGGACGACGCACAACAAAATCTGCAAGTCTCCTCTTATATTACCACCCTGGTGATGAACTATCTGTTCACCGGCAAATTCAAACGCACCAAGTAACCGTGAAACGCAAACTCAAAATTTTGGCGCTCTTCGATGCCATCGCGCCCACCACGCTCGACCAGGACTTAAGCGCGGAGTTCAAAACCGAGGACTGGAAGACCGAGGCCAATGTCCTTGCCGCACTCAACGAACTCGGCCATGCCACTGAACATCTCGCCATTTTTGACAATCTGGATTTGCTGCAACAGAAGATGCAGAGCTTCACGCCTGATGTTATTTTTAATCTTGCCGATCAGTTTAAGAACAACCGCGCGTTCGACCAGCACATCGTTTCGTTATTAGCCATGCAGGGATTTCCCTTCACCGGTTGCGGTTCCACCGGCCTCACGCTTTGTAAACACAAAGGCATCTCCAAAAAGATTCTGAGCTATCATCGCATCCACGTGCCGGAATTTGTGACCATTGCGCGGGGCAAACGAATCGCCCGCCCCAAACGGCTCAAGTTTCCCATTCTGGTCAAGCCCCTCAAGGAGGAGGCCTCCTATGGCATCTCACAGGCCTCCTTCGTTGAAACCGATGAGCAATTCAAGGAACGCGTTCAGTTCCTGCATGAGAAGCACGATAGCGATGTCATTGCTGAGGAATACATTGAAGGCCGCGAACTGTATGTGAGTATCCTGGGCAACCACCGGCTCCAGGTCTTCCCCATTCGCGAACTTGTCTTCAAGGAAGTCCCGCCGGATGAACCCAAAATCGCCACCTATCGCGCCAAATGGGACGAGGACTACCGAAAAAAATGGGGTCTCCAAAATCAATTCGCCGAGGGTCTCGATCCCGCCCTTGCTTCCACCATTGAACAGACCTGTAAACGCATTTACCATCTGCTCACCATTGATGGCTACGCCCGCGTGGACCTGCGCGTCACGCCCAAAAATGAGGTTTATTTCATTGAGGCAAATCCAAATCCCATTCTCGCCCAGGACGAAGACTTCGCGCTGTCGGCACTCAAGGCAAACCTTTCGTACCCCCAGTTGATTGACCGGATTATCCGCCTTGGCTTGAACACGGTGCGTGATTAGCCGTCGGCCTGCCAGTTCCAACAAACCCGGCTTTTTGGCTTTAGAGCAATATTTTAAGATGCGCGGCCCATCAACTTGTGCGTTATTACAATATGGTTGCAAAAGCCATCTCGGCCCGACAACCCAGCTTGGTTAAACAGTTCTCGGTCTTCACCGCCAACCGGCTGGGACGCCTCTATGACCTCACCGCCCTCCTCGGCTCGCACCAAGTCCACGTCCTCGCCCTGACTGTTCTGGACACCACCGACAGCGCCATTATCCGCCTAGTCACCGACGACCCCGAACGCGCGCGCGAGCTATTGCACCAAAACGAATTCGCCTATACTGAAAGTGAAGTCATCGTCGTCGAACTCGATTCCACCACGGAACTGGGCAAACTCATGGCCGCCTTGCTCGAAGCCGAAATTAACATCAACTATCTCTACTCCTTCATCCCTCACCCGCAGGGCAAATCCATCATGGCCCTCAGCATGGAAGACAATGAAATGGCCGAGAAAGTCCTCACCCGCCACCAATTCCGCGTCCTCCGCCAAACCGACATCTCCCGTTAAGTGCGCCCGTCCCTCCCAGTTCGGAGTTCAAGCTTCAGCTTGTCCCACTTCTCATCCGTGTTTATCCTGCGCATCCGTGGGTAAACAATCCGGTTCCATTTTAGCCCCGCACCGGACTTGCAATACTCCCCGCCCCAAACGCCGCATAATGCCCCGCCCCCAGCAGCGCCGTCTTGGGATTCAGCACCACCCGCACCGGAATCGCCTCCAGCAATGACCGCATCCTTCCCTTGCTGAACAACGCCTCCAGAAAATTCCCCGCCTGCAATCGCGCCAAAATCTTCGGCGCAATCCCCCCGCCGATATATATCCCGCCCGTCGCCATTACCTTCAGCGCCAGGTTCCCCGCCTCCGCCCCGTAATAAGTCACAAACAATTCCAGCGCCTGAACGCACCGCGAACTCTCATGCTTCAACGCCGCCTCCGAAATCAGCGCCGCCGCATCCCCCTGCGCCAGCGCCTCCGCCAACCCCGCTGGCTCATCCCCGCGCCCCGTGTCCCGCAAAAATTGATAGATATTATACAATCCTGCGCCCGACAGCACCTTCTCCCAACTCACATGCCCAAACCGCCCGTTCATATACTCGAACAATTCCGCGTCCAACTTGGTCAACGGCGCAAAATCACAATGTCCCCCCTCGCACGCAAACGGATGATGCCTCTGTCCATCCCAGAAAAGTCCCGCCTCTCCCAAACCCGTCCCCGCCGAGATAATCGCCGCATTGCCTATTGCGTTGGGATCTCCGGCATTTAACACCCTCAAATCTGCCGACTCCAATTCCGCCAGCCCATACCCGTTCGACTCCAAATCATTTAGCAACGAGACCGACTCCAACTTCAGTTCTTCCGCCATCTCCACCGCCTCCACCACCCACGGCAGATTCGTCACCTGCACCCGCCCGTTTTTCACCGGCCCCGCAATTCCAAAACATGCCGCCTCAATCTCCGGCGCCCCCTTCACCGCCACGAAATCCCTCACAATATCCTGCAAGTGCGCGAACCTGCGACTGGCATAACTCCCCTCCGCCGCCAATTTCACGCGCTGCCCTTCAACTTCAAAGAGCCCCAAATTCACTTTTGTTCCGCCAATATCGCCACCTAGGATCATGCTGGAATTGAACGTCATCTGGCCAAAAACTTCCAATCCTAACTTCAGCATTGATACTGGAGTGTGCCCGCATGTCACTTTGTTGACCAATCAGTCAACTCGATTATATTGTGTCGGGTGATTATTGATATCCCTCGCGTCCGCTCGTAGTGGCCCAATGCCAATCCGCCATTGGGCCCTCAGGCTGGCGCTCTTGTGCAAACCAGTGGCGGATCTGAATCGATGGCTATGAATACAAATAAAACTGTGCTCGAACTGAACCAACCCGTGACCGTGGACGACAACTCCTTCGCCACCGAAGTCCTTAATTCCGACTTCCCCGTCCTCGTCGATATCTGGGCGGAATGGTGCGGTCCCTGCCGCATGATCGGCCCCATTGTTGACAGCCTGGCCGCACAGTATGCCGGCAAAATTAAAGTCGCCAAAGTCAACTCCGACACCAGTCCAAAAATCTGCCAGGAATTTGTAATCCGCAGCATCCCCACGCTCCTGTTCTTCAAGCGCGGCGTACTGGTCAACCGCGTTGTTGGCGCCGTCTCCCGCACCATGCTCATGGAGAAGCTGAACGCTCTGTTGTGATTGCGTTCCCATTACTCTTGACGCACCCAGAAGCAGTGTTAATTTAACTAAACAGTCAACTAAACACCTCTTATGGGACGAACCAGCGATGCGAAAGAAAAACTGCTGCAGGTGGCTTTCGAGCTCATCTGGCAGCAAAGCTATGGCTCGGTCAGCGTGGATGACATTTGCGAGCGTGCCAAAGTCAAGAAGGGCAGCTTCTACTATTTCTTCCCCTCCAAGTCGGACCTCGCCGTCGCCGCTTACGAAGAGCATTGGCAGTGCAACCGTCCCAAATACGACCGGGTTTTTTCCCCCTTGGTACCGCCACTCGAACGAATCGATACTTACTGCAAACTGCTTTACGAGGGCCAAAAAGCGAAACAGGAAAAAACCGGACGCGTCCTCGGCTGTCCCTTCGCTTCCGTCGGCTCGGAATTGAGCACGCAGGACGAAAAGATTCGTCAGAAGTCCCAGGAAATGTTCGATCGAATGTGTAAATATTTGGAAAATACTCTCCGCGATGCCCACAAGGAAGGCTTGATCGAAAAACAGGATTTCTCCGCCAAGGCGTCGGCCATTTTCTGCCTCGTCATGGGCATGCTCCTTCAAGCCAAGGTCAAAAATGATTCCGAAGTCCTCCGCAACCTCGGCCCCATTGTTCTTCAAATGATTGGTGCCACTGTTCCAGCCTAAACAGCTCGCCGGTTTTCACCGTCCCCCAACCCGCGCTGGCACGAGTCCCAGCGGCATCCAGTGACTCGATACTAACTTCGCCATTTCAAATATCGTAACTCGGGCCTTGCCGCCAAAGATGACCTGAAGTTTTTCGTCCGCATTAATAATTATTTTGTGCTCCTTGTCCTGCAAACCGTGCTTCCGGATATAATCCCATAATCGCTTGGTCAATTCGCTCCGCGGCAGCGGACTGTTTCCGATAATCTCTGAAAGTTTATCATCCGGTTGCACCGGCTTCATGAATCCCCAGGCAGACTTTCGCCTGCCTTTCGTTCCGACAATTCTTCCAGTCATAAAGTCTGTGATCATCTACATACTACCCGACACACCGCGGCCTTCCATGGGGTTTTCTCCTCACGGTCGAGAACACCGCCATCCCAGGCTCTGTTCGCAATGTATATTGTTGTCACTATTACAGACCAAACAGCCACGACCGGCGTTCAATTAATCGCTCCATTTCTCTTGGGGAAAAGCCCCATCTATCTTTCCGCCGTCACTGGTGGGATTTTCCAGCAAGGAGATTATCATGAACAGAAAAGCTCAACGTCGTCCGGCAACTAATGCCCGGCGAAATCAACAGCGGACGCGCGACTCCGGAGTGCCCAACGCCGGCAAGGGCCAACGCGAAGATGTTCGCGGCTCAGGCGTGTATCCAATTTCCGGTCCTTGGCCGCGCGGCAAGGCGCCCATTCGCACCGAAGCCGCTTGGGGTCACACAGCCACTCGCGGCCGAACCGCCCCACGCCCATCCTCCGGCAAACGCACCGCTCCACCCGAACAGGAAATTCCCCGCTCTCAGTGGGTAAAATTTTTTGACACCTTCAGCAAAAACCATAACAACTGGCCCACCACCGTCGAGGTAACTGGCCGCAGCCGGCGCTCGCAGACAGAAGCGCGGCGATTGCCGTTGCTTGGGATCACCATCGATTTAAAAAATCGTCTCGACAAGGACACCACCTCCATCATTTTGTATCTGCAACCCAACGTGCATTTGAGCCATACCGTCCCCCGCACCAAACGGGTGATTTTGCGTGAGGATCGGCAGGAACTTGAGATTGCCTCCGCTGGCGGAGAGAAGGCCATCATTCGTTTCAAACCTCCCTCCCGGAAATAAATTCGCCCTCCGCCCGTCGCGATATTTCGCTAGTTGCTTCTCAACGCTGCCCGCCACTTGCGCTGCCAGCGACAACAAAATCATCGTAACAGCAGCAACCCATTTCATCTGCCGAATCGAAATCGTCTTCACAAAGTTTCGTCAATTCGACCGCCCTTTCCGCTTCGCGATCAACTCCCCAAACCGCCCGCGTGCCTCCTGCCACATCTGGCTCATCTTCGCATCCGGCACAAACTCACGCATGTCCGACGACGCCCTCACAATCCCCCGCAAGTCCCCCAGATTCTTGATCTCGCCCGCCGCGCGCGCCTGCACCAGCACATTGCCCAGCCCCGTCGCCTCCACCGGCCCCGCCAACACCGGGCGATTGCATGCATCCGCCGCAAATTGATTCAGCAAATTATTTTGCGACCCGCCACCCACCACATGAATCACCTCGATGGTCTCGCCCGTCAATTCCTCCAGCGAACCAATCACCGTGTGATATTTCAACGCCAGGCTCTCCAGCGCGCAACGCACCAGCGCCCCCTCCGTCTCCGGCACCGGTTGCCCCGTCTCCCGGCAATATTCCTGAATCGCCGCCGGCATGTCCGGCGGATTTAAAAATCGATCATCGTTTGGATCCACCAGCGAACGCAACGCCGGTGCTTCCGCCGCCACCCGCACCAACTCCGCATAATCCCACGTGCGCCCGTGCGCTTCAAACGCCCGCTTGCACTGCTGCACCAGCCACATTCCCATGATGTTTTTCAGCAGCCGGTACGTCGAATCCACGCCGCCCTCATTGGTCATGTTCAGCTCCAGCGTGCGCGGGGACAGCAGCGCCTCCTTCACTTCCACTCCCAGCAGCGACCACGTTCCGGAACTCAGGTATGCCCAGTTCGACCTGCCCGTGTGCGACGTTGGCACCGCCGCCACTGCCGACCCCGTGTCATGCTCCGCAGGCGCAATCACATTGATGCTGCCCAACCCGGTCCGGTCCGCCAGCGATTGCCGCATCGAACCAATTTTCGTTCCCGGCGAAACAATCTCCGGAAATATTTTCGTCGGCAGTTCAAATTTCTCCAGCATGTCAAACGCCCACGTCCGCTTGGCGGGATTGAAACATTGCGTCGTCGTCGCGATGCTGAACTCGCTCACCCGCGCGCCGGATAAACACCAGTTCAGATAATCCGGCATCGTCAGCAATGTTTCCGCTGCCGCCAGAACTTCCGGACTGTTCCGTTGCAATGCCAGCAACTGGTAAAGCGTGTTCAGTTCCATGAACTGCAACCCGGTCGCCGCAAAAATCTCCTGGCGCGGCACCCGTTTGAACGCCTTCTCCAGCATCCCGCGCGTCCGCGGATCGCGATAATTATACGGCTGCCCCAGCAATTCGCCGCTCTTGGAGAGCAGCGCAAAATCCACGCCCCACGTATCCACTCCCACCGACACCACCGATTTTCCGAACCGCCGCGCCGCCAGCGTCAGGCCGGTTTGAATTTCATTCCACAGTCGCAGAATGTCCCAGCGCAGGCTGTCGGCGATGGCCACCGGTCCGTTCGGAAAACGATGCAGCTCTTCCAACCGCATCCGCCGCCCGTCCCAGCAGCCCGCAATCACGCGGCCGCTCTCCGCGCCCAAATCCACTCCCAGATAAATTTGTTCGGTCATATTTCCTTCGTTGTCAGAGACAAAGAATGGTCAGTTTCTTCGGTCCATGTGCGCCCAAAACCAATATGCGTTCGATGTCCCCCGTGCGGCTCGGCCCGGTGATCAACGAAATAAAACTCGGATAATTCGCCGCGTACTTGCTTTTCAACAATTCAAATCCCGCCTGTAAATCCGGCAGCAACTTTTCCCGGCGCACCACCACCACATGATGCGGCGGCAACACGGAAAGCGCCCGCCCGCCCGCGCTGCGGCTCGTCACCAGCACGCTCCCGGTCTGCGCAATCAACGCATCGCACTCCGTCACCCCCGCATCGCACTGCTCCAATTCCCGCACGTCGTAAGTCGCATCCGTGCGGCACACCGGCAACCCGAGCGCGTCACACGCCACTTGCGTCAACTCGCCCTGATGACTCCCAATGCGCTTCCATCCATCCGCATCGCGCAGTTTGATCAACGCCGCCGTCAGTTCTTCGCGACTGTTCAACAATTGAAAATCCGTCTTCAACTCCGCGGAGTTCGTGCGAAACAGCGCCACCCGCTCCTCAAAACTATCGCCGACCAACGGCAGCCATTGACGCGTGCTGCTCGGCCCGGGCGAAACCGCCGGGCCATGATGCCCCGCGCCAGTTCCATGCGCGCCCGGTTTCGGCGCAGTGACCGTCAACGCCTCGCGGATGCGTCCCAAAATCTGTTCGCGATCGCTCATTTGTTTTTCTTCCACCAATCTTTGAAGCTCTCGGCTGGCAACGTCGGCAAATCGCGCGATTGCGTCCAGGCATACGCCGGGTCCAATCGCGTTCCCTTGACCAGCTTGTGCAGTGGTTGGAAAAGTCGCGCCAACTTTTTCACCACCGCATACAACCCGGGCCGGTTCATCACAAATCCAGCGATCTTGAATGTGATCTTTTCAATCACGGAAGGTTTTTCGTGCGCGCTGTTCCGGCGGTTCTGCAACAGATGATGATGCAGATCAATCTTCACCGGACACGCTTCCGTGCACGCGCCGCACAGCGATGATGCAAATGATAAATGTTTCCATTCCTGCAACCCGCGCAGATGCGGCGTAATCACCGACCCAATCGGTCCCGAATATGTCGTGCCATAAGTATGACCGCCCACGTTGCGGTAAATCGGGCACACATTCAGGCACGCGCCGCAGCGAATGCAATGCAGCGCATCGCGCTGTTCCGCGTCCGCCAGCAACTCGGTCCGCCGATTATCCAGCAGCACCACATGATACTGTTCCGGCCCGTCTGATTCCCCGGGTTGCCGCGGCCCGCCATAAAGCGAGTTGTAACAGGTCAACGCCTGCCCCGCCCCGGCCGTCGCCAGCATCGGCAGAAACAGCGCCAAATCCTCCATACGCGGCAAAACCTTCTCGATGCCCAGCAGCGAGATCATCACCTTCGGCAACGCCGCCGTCAGCCGCGCATTCCCTTCATTTTCCGTGATGGAAATCATCCCGGTCTCCGCAATCGCAAAATTCGCCCCGGTAATCCCCACATCCGCCGTGACATATTTTTGCCGCAACGCGCGCCGGGCAATCATCGTCAGCTCCTCCGGATTATCCGTCGGCGCGCTGCCCAACTCGCGCGTGAACAATTCACTGATGTCCCCGCGCGTCAAATGCATCGCCGGAAATACAATGTGATACGGCGCTTCCTTCCGCAGTTGCACGATGTATTCGCCCAGGTCCGACTCCACCACTTCAAAGCCCTCATGTTCCAGCGCGTCGTTCAGGTGAATCTCCTCCGCCGTCATCGCCTTGGACTTGATGATCGAGCGCGCTTTCTGGTCGCGGACAATTTTCAGGATGATGTCCCGCGCCGTTTCCGCCGTGGTCGCCCAATGCACCACCGTTCCCCGCGCTTCCAACCGACGCACAAAATCCGGCAGATGCTTGTCCAGATGATTGATGGCCTCCCATTTTATTTCCGCCGCCGCCTGCCGCGCCGAAGACCAGCTCTGAAACGCCGCCTTCTTTTCGTCGCGCTTGATTTCATATTTCCCCAGCGCGGTCTGGATCAAATTCCGATGGCGCAAATCCTTTGTGATGACGCGCGACTGCTCCTTGAATTGTTGAATCACGCTCTTCATGATTGCGCCAGAATCTCTGCCAGGTGAATCGTCTTCACCGGGCTGCCCTGCCGGCTCAGCAATCCTTGCACTTGCATCAGGCAACTTGAATCGTTGGAAACGATATACTCCGCCCCGGTGGCAAATGCCGACGCGCATTTCACCTCACCCATCGCCGTCGAAATCATCGGGAACTTCGCCGCAAAAGTGCCGCCGAACCCGCAACACGTCTCCGCATCCTTCATCTCAACCAATTCCAAATCGCGCACCCCCGCCAGCAACGCCCGCGGCGCTTTCTTGTTCCCCAATTCCCGCAACCCGTGACACCCATCATGAAACGTCACCCGCGCCGGAAACCGCGCCCCCACATCCGTCACGCCCAGCCGGTTCACCAAAAAATCAGAAAATTCATACGACTTTGCCGATAGCGCCTTGGCCTCCTGCGCCTGCGGCGTCTTGGCAAACAAATCCGGGTAAAACACCCGCAACATCGCCCCGCACGACCCCGACGCAATCACCACCGCCTCCGCATCCTTCAATCGCCCCAACACTTTCCCCGCCACCGACCGCGACTCATCCCAATACCCCGAGTTAAACGCCGGCTGCCCGCAGCACACCAGATCCTCCGGATATTCCACCTTATGACCCAGCCGTTCCAGGATTCGCACCATGCTGATCCCCACCTTGGGATACATCATGTCTACAAAACACGGAATGAAGAGAGTTATTGTCATTCAATCATTTAGCGCCGCATCAGTTCAGTGTTGCCGACTATACCCATCCCCCCAAACCGATTCAATTGAAACCAGCCCCTCACCCCACCCCGTCCGACCTCGTCCTCGTCCTCGTCGTCGTCCTCGTCGTCGCCTGTCCGCCGTAGCCTTGGCGACGGTGGAAGCCTTGGCGAAGGCGGATCCTCGATCCCCATAATGGCCGTGCGCAAGCATCTCATAAAAAAACTACTCAGTTTTACCTTAACTGGCTCAGTTGCCACTTGGTTTTACCTTAACTGACCTTGTTGTGCCCACGGTGACTGTCCGCCAGCACCTCACGCACCCCGAAGCGTTGCCAGACAGTAGCCGAAGGTTGAGCACAGCGGCACCTCCGGAAACCGATGCAATCCACCACCCCGGAGCGGGTGGCAGAACCTTGACCAACCATGTCCAACCTTGTCCCATAAAAAAACTACCTTCCGATACCTTGACTGACCTTCCGATACCTTCCGACACCTTCTTGTGCAGCTTGTGCTCCGCGCGCGAGCCCCTTCCATCCCCAGCCCCGGACGGGGCGACAGAACTTAGCCCATGGCGCCAGCCGTGGGATCCGCGCCAAACCAACCCAAGCCCCGGAGGGGCGACACAACCATCTCGCAAACTCCTCATACATATGCATTGTTCCTTTCCGCATAATTGCCCTGCCCAATCTCCGATCGGCGATTGTCTATCGTCTATTCCCCTTCCAAATGGTGGCTGTGCGCAAGCACCTTAAAAAAACATGCCTCGAATTGGCTTAAACCACCTTAATTTTACCTTAAATTTAAGGCCCCACCTTGACTACTCTTGACCGGCCTTATGGCCCATGGTGCCCCGTCCGGAAGGACCCCGCCGGATTCGCAAGCTGTGAACGACCTCGCGCACAAGACGGTTTCGCATGATAAGCAAACCCAGCCCAATCCACTCCCTTGCGTCCCTTTGGTCCCTTTCGTCCTTGCTTGTCCCGCCATCTCGTCGCGCCAAAGCCTTGGCAACGGCGGAAGCCTCGGTGAAGGCGGATCGTCCTTTTTCCCCCATTGGCCGTGCGCAAGCACTCCCCAATCCACTCCCAATCCTGTTAATCCTGGCAAAAACTCCCCCTCCGAAAAATTCCGCACTCCCCTGGGCGCTGTAGCCTTGGCGAAGGCGGCGCACTCCGCATTCCGAACTTTTGTATCGTTCATGGTTTTCATCTCACCACAAACGAGAAACCTTGGATGTCGCTCGTGTCGCTCCTGTCGCTCAGCTTTTATTGGCACAAACCACAACAATCCCCTCTGTTTACAACTCTTTTACGACTTTGCCCGCCAACTTCCTAAAAAACGCTCCGCTCTAGACAAGTCCCCTAGCTTGGGAAAAGTTCCGTCGAGCAAAGCCCTCGAACCCCACGCCCAACGGATCGCGGTCCCGCATGCGGGACCGCTCCCCTTCCCCATCGTCCTCGTCCTCGTCGTCGTCCTCGTCGTCGCAACCTTATTTCTTCCGGTCCCTCCTCCGCACCTCCGCGACTTGTATGTGAATGGGCAACTCGCTTGTGGTTAGCCGACGGGCAAACTACAACTGGGGTGGGAGCGGAGAGACTGTTTTGCGGCTAATGACTACTGATCCTGTCGCGGAGATCAGCCTCCGCTCCCATAAACAAACGTCCCACGAGACCGAACTGTATCTTAGCTGAAGCCACCTTTGCCGGAGCCCACAAGCTGTATGCACAAGAATGGTCCACGGGACATTCATCACCCTAAGCACTAAACCAATAAATA
>JAQGPA010000217.1 GCA_028293325.1 Pedosphaera sp.
ACATAATAGCCGCTGGTGCTGACGCCGGTGAGGAGGCAGAGATCGTTGTCCAAGCCAAGCAGTTTGCCGAGGCAGAAACCGGAGTTGAAATGATCGCCGGCGCCGGTGGTGATCAGCGGCTTGCCGACAAAAGGGCCTTCAACCACGGAAACCACGCCGCCGCTGGCGGCGAGCGCGTAAGCCACGGGATGCACCACCACGGTGTTGACGGGGAGACGGCGGTTGATTTCGGCGGCGAGTTGCGCCAGGCCGGCGGGAGAATTCTCCGACAGGTTCAGGCCCAAAACATCACCGATGGCAAAGGCTTCCTTTTCGTTCAAGCCCAGGATGACATCAAAATATTTTTCAAAGTTCCGGATTAGATCCAATGCGAGGAGAATATCCTTCGGGGTGCGTTTTTCCGGATCGGCCAGGTCGAAGAAAAGTTTGCGCTTCTTTCCCTGCAAGTTTGGGCAAAGCTCCGTCAGCAAGGCGGTCCAAATGTCGCTCATGTAGGGCAGCATGGTCCAATTGACAAAGCCAACCAGGTCGGAATTTTGAATTTGGCCGGTAAATTTGTCCTGGCCAAACCGGTCCTGGATATTTTTCCAGGTGATGTCCTTGAGCGGGTAGATCTTGCCGAGCATGATTTTGCC
This sequence comes from Pedosphaera sp., assembly GCA_028293325.1. Classification (GTDB taxonomy): domain Bacteria; phylum Verrucomicrobiota; class Verrucomicrobiia; order Limisphaerales; family Pedosphaeraceae; genus JAQGOT01. Next base: position 636 of record JAQGPA010000217.1, read on the forward strand.
ATCCTCGAACTCCAAGGCGTCGGTGTGGCCCGGCTCGGCAATGGAATGGGTGGTGACGCGTTGGGCGAATTGGTTGAAGATCGGATGCAGCGTGGGGTAACCGAGGGAGCCAAGATAGGTGACGCGCAGCCCAAAGCTGGCCAGGGCATTCGCCATGATGGGACCATTGCCGCCCAGTTTCGTGACTTGATTGACCAGCTCCATGTTGGTGCTTTTGCCCGCGGCCGCGGTCAAACGGGCGGCCAGCTTGGCGATTGTCGGCAGCCGTTCAAAGTGCTCGGCATTCTCCCGTTTATCGACCACCTGGATGATTTCATCCACGAAACCGTCGAAGCCAATAAATGCGGTGAGTTCTGTCGCACGTGCTGTGGCGGCGAGCAGGCTTTGTGCGCAACGTTCGCGCAGTTCAGGAGTGTTCATAATGTGGCAGCAGCATGAAGAATTTTTTGCCCAGCTTCAATAGCGCAGATGTTATTTTTGGTTCAGCGGCGGTTTTGCCGGACTCCTGCAGGGTCGGTCCTGGCCATGTGCCCGGCATGATCAAGGGCTGCGGAAAATAACCCGCTCAACGTTGTAAATATAATCTCGAACTGTGACGAAAGCACTCGTGACCGAAAAATTGGCGGTTCTTTTTGCCCAAAGCCAAATAAGTCTCAAGCGTCGTTCAAAGGGCAATAAGCAACTGTTCCGCCGCCAAAAGGTGTCGGCTTCTCGTTCCAAACAGGTGTCGGGGCCCTGAGCGCGAGGAATTCATCCACCACGCGCAACACCAATTGCACACGGTTGGTTACGGCCAGCTTATGGTGCAGACGTTCAAAGTGCGTATGGACCGTGTGCGGCGAAATTGCCAGGTTCGCGGCAATGGAGAATTCGGTGTTGTTATCGAAGACTCCCTGGATGATTTGCAATTCACGGCCGGATAAATTAAGGGTGCGGGCGATTTCCACCCACGCCTGCTCGCTGAACACGGCCGCCCCCAAGGTCGCTGCCGACGAACGCGGGCTGCGTGTGTTGCCGATACGTGGATCCTGGGCCGGTTGTGACCTGACAGTTTTTGGGTGCATCAAATACAAAATTTCCCGGCATTGATAAGGCAGAAGCTTTTTGCCCGTGGGATGGCAAAAGCCAACCGCAGGCCGGTGTAATGATGGTGGGACTACTTCCCTGAACTGGCCACGAGCTAACGGAAAATCGCCGCGAAAGTCAAGTTGAAAGCCAAAAGCAAACGGAGCGCGGAAGAGAAAAGAGCGTGAAGAAGAACTTGCCCCGCCATTCGCCGGCGGGAATCGCATACAGATTAAGGACTGTAACGGTCTGGCTTTAGGCCAGAAAGAACAGCGTAATGCAGCCACCGTGAAAAGCAATTCGTGGAATTCCACGGCACTCCGCCACTATTGAATGTTACGGCCAGGTGCACGAGGCTATTATCGGGAATAAGCACTCGCGGAAGAGCGTCTAATCTACAGGGATCAGAAGTGGAATCGCCTGATAACTCAGCCTGAAACATTTAACCGTTAGCAAAGCTGAAAGTTATGAAAATCTGGTTCAAAAAAATCCCTCTCTTTCTGGGTATCTGGAGTTGCATTTTGGTCACGGCCTGGGCACAAGCGACCGCCCCGCCGGGAAACACGGGTACAATCCTCCAAGCCATCCAACTCGCCCCGGATCCGTCGGCGGCCATTGCCGCCTATGCCAACGGGTTCGCCGTTGACCGGAACGACCCCAAACTTTACGAGACCTTTGTCAGCCGCATGGTGGACTTTGGCCTGCCGGAACTGGCCTATCGCCAGGCCCAGACGTTAAGCACACTGGACCCCAAGGATGGCCTTGCGTGGGCCGTCATCGCCCACGTGGATGCGCGGCGGGGTGACGTGTCCAGTGCGGTTTCCTCCATTAATCTGGCGGCGCAATTGACCCCCAGTAATCCGTTCGTGCAGCGAACGGCGGGTGAAATCGTGGCCTGGTATGATTTAAAGGCCGACAAATCGACTCTTCCCGGGAACCTCACGGATACGGTGGCGAAAATTCGTGACACCCTGGGTCGGAGCACGGCCTATGTTCAGGCCTATGACGTGGCCAGAAAGGCTTACCAGGGGCAGGCCAATGCCACGCAATCGCCGTATCCAGCGACTCCCATCCAGCCGCAAAGCCAGGTGCAGCCTTACCAGCCTAATTATAATAATAATTATGATTATTATGCAACAACACCCGACGACTACGCGGCAGCGACGGCTCCTCCTCCCGGTTACTATCCTTACTCCTCCTATCCTTATGCCAACTATCCTTATTCCTACAACTATCCTTATTCCTACTATGGTGGTTGGGGTTCTGGTTGGGGTCCGAGCTGGGATTGGTGGCAGCCGTCGGGGTTCTTCGCGGGCGTCGGCTTTTTCCCGTTCTCGACGGCGTTCGTGTTTGATAATGATGACTTCCATCATCACCATGGGGACTTCCGTCATCATGAGGACTTCCATCATCATGCAAATGAGTTTAATCGTCACGCGAACGAGTTCCATAATCACGCGAACGACTTCCACTCGCGAGCCCACCAAAACTTTGGGATGACACACCAAATGAACCCTGGCTTCCATCATGGGCAGGGGTTCACAAGCCACAGCTTCCAGAGCCACGGCTTCCAAGCGGGCAGTCCGCACTTCGCGCCGCATTCATCACCCGGCTTTACCGGTCGGTCGATGGGTGGCGGATTTCATGGCGGCGGATTCTCCGGTGGTGGGGGACATGGTGGCGGACACATGGGTGGCGGTGGCGGTGGCGGCCACATGGGCGGAGGGGGTGGAGGACATGGCGGTGGTGGCGGTGGCGGTCACGGCGGAGGGGGCGGAGGGGGCCACGGACACTGATTGGCATCGGAACGCTGGATATACCCGCCAATAGCCGTTGTCAGTAATGTAGATGAAACGGCCGGTTTAAGACTGGCCGTTTCTTGCTTTGGATTCGCATTTTCTCTCCCTCCTTGCGTGGTTGCGGAAATGGCGGTTCCCTTTTGTCCTAATAGCGCTCCAGCAGTCCGTGGCCATTCTCACGAACCGCGATCCTTCCGTGATCATTGACCTGCACCTGACCACCAAGGGACGCTGGGTGGGGAATGTTTATGATCCGGACGGCACGCGCGTGGAATTGGATGATGAATAGTTAAGGGGGAAATTGGGTTTGCGACGGCTCAAATGGATTCACTCTTTGCGCGTTCATCCTGGCTGGGCTGGCTTGCGCTGGGAATTTGGGCGAAGCGTCGCTTTTATAGATCACGAATGGTCTCGAACAGGAACCAGGTCCGGCGCTCAGTTTCGTCGATCCAATTTTCGATCAGGCTGGTGGTGGCGGAATCGTCGTGGCGGTCGCAGAGATCGTGCGTGGAACGGAGAAAATGGGTAAGTTGCTTGTTATCGCCGCAAAGTTCCGCGAGCATTTCCTTGGGGGCGACAAATTCGGCGTTGTTGTCCCGGATACGCTGGTTGCGTGCAATTTCGCCGATGGAATGGAGGGTGGTGCCCCCGATTTTGCGCGCGCGCTCGGCAATATCGTCAGTCATGGCGAAGATTTGTTCCCCCTGCTCATCAAGCAGGAGGTGGTAATCACGAAAGTGATGCCCGCTCATGTGCCAGTGGAAATTCTTGGTTTTCACATAAAGCGCGAAGGCGTCGGCCAGCAATCGGCGGAGTTCGTTCGAGATTTCCTCGACGGCATCGCGGTTCAGATCGGTTGGCGTGGCCAGGTCACCGTTGGCCCGGTCCTTGGTTTGGATAGTGTCACTCTTACGCATGGTTTTGTCCTCGTTTATACCGCACCATGATAAATACCTTTTTACGCCACGAGAACCATGGGGTGTTCACCTGCATTCGGACGGCGGGCTTCAATGTAATCCCGCGTGCCACCTGCCAGCGGCCATGATTATTGAGACAGGAGAAGACGATAAAAGCGTTGCGTGTCGGCGGCGGCGAACAGCAGTGGTCGCCAGGAAATGCTGGAGAATCTGATCAACGAGTTTATCCAGGCCGGCGGCCTGCCGCGGTTACTTCTGATAGACGCTGACGCGGGCGGGCGGGAGATTGAGCCAGATCTTGTCGGAGGCGATGAAATCAAAATGGTCGGCGGCTTTGGGCTGCTTGTTGCCCATGTGATAACTGTATTGGATAAGCTTGCCGTTGTCGGGCAGGAGCGCGCGGATTTTGCGGGCGAGATCGTCGGCAATTGCGGGCTCAAAATTCAACAAGGGGAGACTGGAAAAGACGACCCCGATTTTTGTGGCCGCATGGGGCGCGTGCATCTTGAGCAGGGTGTCGAGCTGGAAAGCGTCGCCGGTGATGGTGGTGGCGCGGGGAAAGCGGGTGCGGAGATGGTCGGCCATTTTGGGAGAGTTCTCGATGGCAATGAGGCGGTCTTCGCGCAGGCCGCGTTCAAGCAAGGCCTGGGTAACGACGCCGGTGCCGGGCCCGAGTTCGAGAGCATAGCAGTCAGGGTCGAGCGGGAGCCAGCGGGCCATGGCGACGGCCAGGTTTTTGGAGCTGGGAAGGATGGCGCCGACTTGACGCGGACGCGTGACCAGTTCCTGAAGGAACAGGGTTGTGGCGCTGAGCTTGGCGAGTAGCTGCATGTTATGGTTTAGTTAAATTCCGCGACCCCGGTGATACCTCAACGGCTTATTCGACTGCGAAAAGGCGTTCCATTCAAATTGTCTGCCATACCTGCATACCCAAGGCGTGCGCATATTACTCTGGAGCGCAATGGGGTGCTAGAGAAAAGTTGCTGACTTTTCGGGGTGCTGCCGGTGCTGCCGCACGGCCATTTGGGCGACCGAAGCCGGAAGGATATGAGTCAACGTGTCGCTGAATTTACAGCGGGCTCAGCGGACGGTGTCGTAGGTTTTATTGCGAAGGTCGGTGAAGAGGGATTGGCACCAGAGTTTGAACCAGAGCCAGACAGTGCGCCGCGTGCCGGAATTTTGGTAGCGCCGCATGGAGGTGGTGGCGGCGGTCTCGCTAATGTAGCGATACTTTCCGTAACGCTTCAGGCGGGTGATGAGCTCGCTGTTTTCACGGACTTGCAGCGCTTCGTCAAAGCCGTGGGTGGCGACAAAATTCTTTTTCCAACAAATGATGACGCCGGAACTGCCGCAGTGCAGCGACGTCCAGTGCAGGGAATTTTTTACCCAATAAATCAGGCGAAAGGCGAAGCGGTCGCCATCTGGGCAGCCTTTGAGGGTGCCGGCGGCGTAGCGACGGCTGAATTTGTTGGCGATGGTTTCCAGCGCGCCGGGTTCAAGCAGGGTGTCGGCATCGAGAAAGAGCAGCAGTTCGCCGCGGGCGAGTTTGGCGCCAAGATTGCGCGCGACGCCGAGGCCTTTGTTGGAGAGGACGACTAGGTGATTACAATTGTCCAGGGCAATGGCCGGGGTGCGATCGGTGCAACCGTTGGCAACGACGATAACTTCGAAGTAGGGATAGTTCTGGCGGTTGACGGCATCAAGCGTCAGGCCGATGTAATCCTCTTCATTGTGGGCGGGGATGATAATGGAAATCATCTGAGCCCAGCCCGGCTTGGCTGTTTTTCGGCGCCGGCGCACCTTCCCTTTGACCGGCGGCTTGAGATCAATTGAAGCCCCGGAAGTGCTCCGGCCGAACAATCCATATTTCCCATCCATACCCAAGAGGAAGTTCGGCTGGAATGAGGGATTTTTTCAATGGGGCGAAACCCTAGCGGTGTGTCCTTCCGGACGGGTCAATGGGGGAAAGAATGGGAGCAACCCATAGATTGGACTTTGAAACCGGCCGGGCGCGGACTATTTCGCGGGGGCTGCGGTGGGAGCATCGCTCTCCTGGATGAATTTTTCCAGGATGCCCATGTAACCGTTGAGCAGTTCATTGGCATCAGCGTCGTCGCCGAGTTCCTTTTTGGCGTTCTGAATATCCTTGATGGCGGAGCGGGCCTGGTTGCGAATATCGGAAACATTGAGGGAGCCGGATTTCAACCCGCCAACCGTATCATTAAACATGCGGGTGGCTTCGGGGCTGGATTTGCCCATGAGTTGTTGCTGGATTTGGTTCATCATGTTGGGATCGATCCCCTGCTGGCGTAATTGCTGGATGACGGAATCTGCCGGTTTGGCGGGGATGGCGGTGGCAACGGCCGCAGACGCAGGAGTCGCCGGCGCGGGTTTGGCCGCGGGTGAACCCACCACTGCGGCGGGTTGCGGAGTGACAGGGGCTTGGGCGGCCGCTCGGGAGGCGGAGGTTTCGTGCAGGGGAATGGCGGCAACTTTCTCGCGGGGAATCTTGATGCGACCTTGTACTTCACTCTGAAATTCGACGGTTGTTGGGCTCACGGAAATAACGGTGCCGGAATAATGATCCCCATTGGTCAATTCCAGCATGTCGGCTCGGGCCACCGATCCGGTTAGAAGGAGCAGGATTGCGCCGGCGAGGACCATGGAGAGACGAGACGCGTTACCCTGACGATGAATGGTGATCATAACGGCTTGGATTTGAAATGGATCAGGAACACAACTTGTTTCGCCCAATATGGCAGAAAGGCGGCAAAAAGCAAGGCGGCTGAATTTCGGGTAGTGTCTTAAATTGAAAAATTGCGGTTTAAAGTAGCTGTGCTTGGATTTTACTTGGATTCTGCTTTTTCTGATATGCCGTGCTGCTCGTGCGGGTGCCCGGCACTTGTTCAATTAGGCCCTTTTCAACCATACGACCGAAGATGCTTTTCATCTGGTAATCCGCTCTAACGTGCGCCACTTTTCTGGCTTGCGAGTTTCGAATCGTTTGATGCTTTGCAAGATACGACATGATGGCCTCTTCAGGTGATGCCAAAGTCTCATGCTTAATAGTTACCAATACCGCGTTGCCACGTTCTGAAATGTCAGGCTCTTTAAGGCCCAAAGAATGCATTGCTTCGAAGGCCGTGTTCAGCCCTTCTCCAACGTCTTTATTCGGGGCATCTTTGAATTTGTTCAATATTCTAACAATTGGATGCATTGCCGACGCCTCACCCGGTTGACCAACGCATTCAGCAAAAAGCTGGAAAACTTTGAAGGTGCGGTTGCCCTGAACTTCGCCTACTATAACTTTTGCAAGATGCACGGGGCGATTCGTTGCACCCCGGCGATGGAAGCGGGCATTGAGCAAAGCCAATGGACGGTTGCGGAACTGGTTGAACGCTGTGGCGAATGAAGAATACATAGATCGGTTGAAACAGGTCATATTCCACTTGCACAAGGCCGATTCA
>JAQGPA010000163.1 GCA_028293325.1 Pedosphaera sp.
CTTTTTGACATTTGGCTTCGTTTCGGCTCGGTCACAGGCCACCTTGGGCATGCTCCCTCGCCAAAGCCTCGCCCAAAGTCAAAAATCCTCGCTCCGCCGCGCTACATCATTTCTGTCAATGCTCTAGCCTTGGGCCACATGCCGTCATTGAACGACGCCCCGCGATCTGCAATTAAGAGACATCACAAGTGCAATTCAAAGTTGTGTTGCGGAGATTGCGAAGCAGGGCATCGATGCGCTTCTGCTTTCGTATAAAATAATGGTGAGGAATCAGCCTTGACTTTACGGGTGTTTTCGGCATAGTTCTATTTGTCTTTCCAAGAGTTTCACCGGTTCACCGGTTCAACGGCAGGGTCGTACCTTGTCAGGGTTATTTGTCCTATGAAAGCAACCGCTTCGGGGTTTTTTGTTCGGGTATTGGGCTGGCTGTTGCTAACTCCAGTCTTGGCCATTGGCCAGGGTAGTCTCACGCCGCCGGGGCCACCGGGGCCGACGATGAAAACACTCACTCAGGTCGAGCCGCGCACGCTGATTTCCTCCCTGCCTTACTTCATCACCAATTCCGGTTCCTATTATCTCACCGGCGACCTGATCGGCACAGCCGGACAGGCGGGTATCGTGATCAGTGCCAGTAATGTCTCCATTGACCTGATGGGGTTTTCCATTACGGGCAGTTCCAACGGCATCAGCGTCTCGGGTGCCGGACTGGGTGGAGTGGCCGTTCATAACGGGACGGTGCGGCAATGTGCTGGCCCGGGTATCAACCTTGGCAGCGTCCAGCGATGCCAGATTGAGCACGTGCTGGTGTCGGCCAATGGCGGGGCTGGTATGGTCGTGGGCAGCGCGGCCTTGGTTGACCTCTGCACTGCGACCGGCAATAGCGGCATCGGCATCAGCGCCGGGGATGGCAGTTCTGTTTTTAGTTGCGTTGTCCAATCCAACACAGCCGATGGCATCTTGGTCACCGCCCAATCGCGGGTGGCCGAGAATACCTGTGACAGCAACGGCAGCGGCTTGACCCAGGCGGCAATCCATTCCACTGGAGCGGGCAATCGCATTGAAGCCAACAATCTGAGCCGGAACAACGCACATGGCATCAAAGTGGAAGGCACCAACAATCTCGTCATCAAGAACAGCGCCTGTTCCAGCACTGGTACCGACTACGATATCGCGTCGGGAAACAACTACGGGCAGATTCTGGTGGGCCCTGGGTCCGGCTTCACCAACTCAAATCCTTGGGCCAATTTCTCCTGTGCTGCCGTGGTGGCGGGTTGCGTGAATGACAGCCAGTGCGACGATGGCAACGCCTGCACCACCGACCTTTGCAGCTTGGCTTCCGGGACTTGTTCGCACACTTTCGTGGCCAATGGCACTGCTTGTCCTGGTGGCACCTGCAATAGCGGCGTTTGTCAGGCGACGGGCACCTGCGCCAGCGCCGCAGACTGCCCCGGGGTTGATACCGCTTGCCATTTCCGTACCTGCACGGCCGGTACTTGCGGATTTTCGAATGCCGCGGCTGGAACCGCTTGCAGTGATGGCAACGCCTGCACAACGGGAGATGTCTGTGACGGCGCCGGCACGTGTAACCCGGGTGCGCCTGTAGTCTGCGGCGAAGATGGCAATCCTTGCACCGGTGGTGGCATCTGCAACCCCGGCACGGGGGTTTGCTCGTATCCCAATGTTCCAGACCTTACCGCATGCCCCGGTGGCGCCTGCCATTCCGGCGTATGCCAGACGAGTTGCACCACCGACGCGAATTGCGCCACCAATCAATACTGCTCCGGCGGCGTTTGCGTAACTAAGAGCGCAGCGGGCGCCGCTTGCGCCAGCAACAACCAATGCGGGAGCGGAGTCTGTCAGTTCGGCTTTTGCCAGAATCCCAGTTGCACGGACGCGATCAAGAACGGAACCGAAACAGATATCGATTGTGGTGGCGGCACTTGTGTGACGTGCGTCAATGGCAAGATGTGCGGGGGGAACGGGGATTGTCAGAGCGGCCTTTGCCAGGGTGGCGTTTGCACCATTAACTGCACCGCGGGCCAGGTTAACTGCGGTGGCACCTGCCGCAATCTGAGTAATGATGTCAATAATTGCGGCTCTTGCGGCAACCTGTGTTCGGCCCCCAATGCAACGTCTTCTTGTGCTAGCGGCACCTGCACCATCGCTGCTTGCAATGCTGGATTCTCAAACTGTGACAATGTGACGGCAAATGGCTGTGAGGTTAGCGTCAACACCGATCCGAACAACTGCGGTAATTGCGGCACCGTCTGCTCCAGCAGCCACATCGCCATCCAAAGCTGCGCCTCCGGCGTGTGCAATGGCGCCTGCACCGCAGGCTTTGCCGATTGCAACGGCAACAAACAAAGCGATGGCTGTGAGACAAACGTCGCAACCAACACCAATAACTGCGGCGGTTGCGGCATCGTCTGCTCTGCCAACCACATTACCGCGGCCTGCTCGGGCAGCGTGTGCAACGGCACCTGCACCGCAGGCTTTGCCGACTGCAACGGCAACAAGCAGAGCGACGGTTGCGAAATTAACGTGACCAACGACCACAATAACTGCGGCACGTGCGGGCACGTCTGCCCGGGCGCTCAGACTTGCATCAGCAGCGTCTGTCAATAACCGGTTGGGCGAATTCAGCGATGTTTACGCGGGCATATAATCTTGGCTCCAAGCTGACCAGCTCCGGCTTGTCCGGATTTACAATGGTCGCGCTGCTGGCTGGATTTTTCACCCAAAGCTCTTTTGCTCAATCCACCATCAACAGTTCCAATCGCTTTGCCTATGGCGCCAACATCGGCTGGGCGGACGCGCGGGCCGATGGCGTGAACGGCGCAGTAGTCGGTGAATACGTTTGCAGTGGCTACATCTATGCCGCCAATGTGGGATGGATCAAGATTGGCGGGGGAGTTCCGGCGAACGGAATCCAATACCAGAACAATTCGGCTGCGGATTTCGGGGTGAACCTCGACGCGCTGGGCAATCTGCGCGGCTATGCCTATGGCGCGAACATCGGCTGGGTAAACTTTGAGAACCTCGGCGCTCCCAAGCTCAACCTCTTCTCCGGCATATTAAGCGGCTACGTTTACGGCGCCAATGTCGGTTGGATCAGCCTCAGCAACGCTGTGGCTTATGTGCAAACCGACATCCTCCGGCCCGGCCTCGACTCGGATGGTGACGGAATTCCCGACGCCTACGAGCTGATCTGGACGGGCAATTTGGGAACCATGACTGCGACCAGTGATTCTGATGGCGACGGCGTTTCTGACCGTGACGAATACCTGGCCGGAACCAATCCTCTGGATCCGAACGATTATCTGAGAATCACCAGTTTCCAAAGCAACAACAATAATTCCTTTTACTCCCTGACCTGGACCAGCGTCTCGCTGCGCCTTTACACGATTCAAAAACGCCCCGACTTAAATCCGTTTACGCCCTGGACGGATTTGACGCTTGGGTTGATAACTCCCGACCCGGGCACGAGCACCTCGCGGTCCGCTTCCGACAGCCCCGCGACGCAACGCTTCTTCCGTATCCGAGCCACCCGGCCGTTGCTGCCCTGAGCGGCTGCCGGCGGTGGAAAGGGAAAGAGCAACTCTCCTTAAACTCAGTTGGAATTAAAAAGCTTTTGCTCGCGCTGCTTTATCGAACTGTTGCCGTCGCGGCTTTGGTTTCCTGGCGCAACAAATAGATGGCTCCGACGGTCAGCAGCAAAGCGCGAAAGAAAGCGAACGTCACCGACTTCATCACCTTGACCAGTTCGCTCTCGGAGCCCAGGCCCAGCAGGCTGAGATCGAGGCAGCCGCACGAAATATCCAGTCCTCTTGCCCAGGCGAAGCCGGTGGCCAGGACGAAAATTGAAAACAGGATGATCGCCCAGGTCAGGGCTGACCGGAGCTGAACTTTGGCGAGGAGCATCAGCCCGCACAGCAGTTCCAGCCACGGCAGGCACATCGCCGTGCCGCGCAGAAAAAAGTCCGGCAGCGGCAATTTGTAAGCCAGCAGGCTGCCGTAGAAATCCTGCAGGTTGGCCAGTTTCGAGATCGACGCCCAGATCAGCAGCACGCCCAGAATCCAGCGCAGCAACACTTTGAGATTAAGGTCCAGGGTGACTTTCATTTTCCGCCTCCAGTTCCAGCCTGGGCTTGCGCGATTCGATATTCCGCAAAGCCGCCCGGCATCAGCTTGATATTCACATAGCCATATTGGCTGGCGAGCAGGTCGGCGAGGTTATGTGCCATCGGACAAGTGCTCGAACCACAATAAACGATCAGTGGCGTGGCCTTGGGATACTTTGCGGCGAAAGCCGTCAACTCGGTTTCCGAACTGTTTGCCGGCAGCGAGACCGCCCCCGGAATATGTTCCGCCTGGAAATAAGTGGTCATCCGCGCATCCACGAGCATGATCTCGCCGCTTTTCTGGAGCAGTTGAACTTCCGGCCAGACCAGACTCGGAAAGGTGTTTTTAAAAGTGAGTTGCGCGGGCGCCGTCTGCATAGGCTGAACTGGCTGAACCGGCTCCAAACCCACCGCGACGACCTGATTGCCGTACGGACTGCCCGGAACACGTGGATTGCGCGCGCTCTCCATCGTCAATGAAATCGTTTCGTTGCCATAGCCGGTCCGCGAAGGGGAGGTTGCCGATGGCACCGCCGTCGCGCTTTCCTGGGCTTTGGCCGCGCGCACACCCAGTGGACTGGCGCTGTTATATGCCACCCCCAACAGGAGGGAGCCAGCCAGCATGGCCACCATTGGGAACGGCAATTGTTTCAGGATCTGCGACTGGGGTTGCGGCATGGCAAAATGTTCAGCTATTACTCGCGCATCACGGGGCAGCGGTGGCCAGCATTTTTTTAATTTCGCCCTCAAAAACGGCGTACGGCATGGCTCCGACAATGATCTTGCCCGTGACCTTGTCACCCGTGAGTTTGCCCAGCACAAACGAAGGTGTGCCCGATATCCCAACCGCCGTTGCATCCTGGGAATCCTTGGTCACCTGACCGGCAAACGTCTTGGCGTCCACGCATTGATGGAAAGCGGTCATGTCCAGATTCAATTCCTCCGCGGCTTTAATCACGTTCGCCGCCGTCAAGTCCGTGCTGATCGCAAAAAGTTTGTCGCGCATCGGCCAGTATTTTTCCTGCTGATGCGCGCACAAAGCCGCTTGCGCCGCGGGCTCCGCGTTGGGATGGAAGGAAAGTGGCAGGTTCCGACTCACGACCCGCAACTTGCCGGTGTCGATATAATCCTTCTTCAATTCGGACATGACAGTGTCATGGAAACGCTTGCAGAATCCACATTGAAAATCCGTGAATTCAACGAGCACCAGTGGCGCATTGCTGCTGCCTTCCGACGGCGCTGATCCCAATGAAACGGTTCCCATCGTCGGCGGAGCGGGTTGCGGGGCGGCTGGCGGTGTGGGATTCGCCTGTTGCCGATCCAGCTTGGCGCGCAGGTCACGTAACTCGCGCAAGATCGAATCCGCCTGCGTGCCACTCAAGGCGCCGTTCGACTCAGCGGGTATGCCCAGCGCGGCTGCGAGCGAAGCGTCCTCGCCGGCTCTTTGCCAGCCATGAGCGCCGTCATTGAACCAGACGCGCAATCGCGGTGAAGCCGAACTGCGCAACACAGCGGCATCCAAGGCCGGCATTCCCGCGCCGGTGTCACCCAGGCGGACAGAATAAGAACCGTTGTTCACCGGCACCTTCACCACGGCGGCCGGCATTTTAGTTGTGCCTTCAAAAGGAAACTCTCCCGATGCCCAAAGAATGACTCCCTGGGTGTCCAGGATGACGAAAGTGAAATAGCCCGGCCCGTTGAAGGGAGCATCGGCCACGGTGACCCGGCCCTGGTAGTTGAGGATGCTTGGCGCTTGCGCCAGCAAGCAGCTTCCCGACCAAAGCCATACGGCCAAAAGCCAGAAAGTTTTGAGCCGGATCATGGCCCCCATTCCTAACAGAACGTGAAACGGGCAGCAATTCAAAAATCACCACGCCCGCCCAAAATAAGGTCGCGTTCCAAGCGGAGGGCACGCTCATATTTCTGCAGAGACACCTTGCTCTTACTATTCTTTTTGTACGGTAGCTGCGGGGGAGCCTTCCCAGCGGGTTGCGGCGGGCAGGCGTTCGCCTTTGGCGACGAGGGTCAGGGGACCGAGGCGAGCGTCATCGGCGACGTGCGTATCGTAGAGAATGGTGGTGCGCACGCCGACAACGACACGCGCGCCGATTTCCACCCATCCGATTTTCATCACGCGGTCCTCAAAAAGATGCGTCTGCGGACCGCACCACGCGTTTAATTCGGCTTCGTCGCCGATGCGGACGCAGTCGAATTCGGTCATATCGGTGGTGTTCAAGAAAACACCTTTGCCCACGCGGACTCCGAGCAGGCGCAGCGCCCAGGGCAGCATGGGAGTGCCGCGTAAGATGTCCAAAAAATTCGGGACGGCGAGCGATTCATACAAGTTGGTGACGGCCTCGCTGATCCAGACGAAGGGTGTCCACATGGGCGTGGCGCGCGGGCGGTAACGTCCCACGAGAATCCATTTGAGCGCGACGACGAGCAGAAACGAAGCGAGTCCGTAAAGGCAGCCGGCCAGCGATAGCGCCAGGGCCACTTCAATGCCCCAGCCGTTTTCCTCGGCCAGCGGCATTACCAAAACCACGATGAGATAGCCGGTCGCGATCACCAATGCCAAAGGCAGCACGATGCGCAGACCTTCAATCAGGCCACGTCCAAGTCGGCGCAGCAGGGATGGCCGAAACGTGAGCGCTGCCGGAAAGCTGGTCAATTGTTCGCGCGCGGGCAGGAGCAGCGGTGGTGAGCCGATCCAGGTCTGGCCGGATTTGAGTTGTTCGTTTCGGGGCGTGCGCGTTTGTACGCCAATCAACACGTCATCCGGCACGACTGCGCCGTCCGCGACATACGAGCCATTGCCGACGAACGAGCGGTTGCCGATTTGAGTTGGCTTGAGGATCATCCAGCCACCGCGTTGCTCCTCATCGCCCAGCATCGCGCCGTCCGCGATGAAGCAATCGTCGCCCAACGTGAGGAGTTCCGGTGACATGCCCGCAGCGGTGGACACTTCGGCATGACGGCCAACCCTGGCGCCCAAGGAGCGCAGCCACAGCGGCGCATACACCGAAGCGTAAAGTCCGTGGAGCACGTGGAGGCTGCTGTCGATAACCATCGTCATGAATTTCCTGCGCCAGAAGGCGAAACCATGCACGGGAAATAAGCCAATGGTTTGTTGCGGCAACAGCCAGCGTAGCGCGGCGGTCACCAGCATCGTCATCAACACGAGCAACGCGCTGGCTGGAATGGCAAGCAAGAAAAAGAAGCCAAAGGCGATGAGCGGAGACAGTTCCGCGTCGAAAACATTCCAGGTGTGGGCGTCCAACCAGTCAATCAGGATGAACGCTGGGAAGGTCGGTAGAAAAAACAACACCGACACCGCGATGGCGGTGAGCGCAAATATAATGGCCTGCGTCCAATGCCGGACGAAACCGATTGAGGGACGTGGCGGCAGGGTTTCCGAACGATGAGCGGACACACGCGCCGGAGCGCCGTCCCAAGTTTCGCCAGCGGGGATTTCCCGGCCGGCGGCGAGAGCGGATTGTCCGTACAATCGCGCCTGTTCGCCGAGTTTGGTATGGTTCTCCAACACGGCATAAGAATCCACGACGGAGTCCCGCTGCAAATGCACCGGTCCGACGATCAGCATACCGCCCTCGACGCGGGCGTTTTCGATGTTCACGAACGTGCCAATGCTGACGCCGTCCTCAATGGTCAGCAATTCCGGCGCGCCGAGTGTGATGGTGTCAATCATCACGTCCCGCCCGACGCGCGCGCCGAGCGCCCGGAGATACAGTGGCATCCACGGCGTGGCGGCCAGCAGATGAACATCGGGCAATTCGCAAAACCGGCTGCCGAGCCACCAGCGAAAGTAAGCGACGCCCCACAATGGATGAGAACCGGCCGGCAAGCGACCCGCCAACAGGCGTTTGCCCAAGACCGCCACGCCAAAGTTTGCCATTTGTGCCAGCACAAAAATTCCCAGCGAATAGAAGATTGCCAGCGGAATGCTGTCGCCCTCGTCGCCAGTGAAGTAGTGATAGACAAAAAATGGCGCCAGCCAGTCGGCCATATGCAGCAGAACGAAAAACGGAATGACGGCGGATTGCGCGAGTCCACAGAGCAGTCGCCGGCGCAGGGGCGTTGCGGCCCGCGGCGGTGGTGGGGCGGATTGCTTTTGGCGGCGTTGACGCTCCATCGCGCAGGCAATGCCAGCCAGATGGCGTTCGCGGTACACGTCCTGCACGCCCAACGCCGCGTAGCGTGGTTCGGCGCGCAAAAGCGAAACCAGCCGTGCCGCCAGCAATGAGTGGCCGCCGAGGTCGTCAAAGAAATCCGCGGCGGGATGAAATTCACCGCCGGGAAAAAGCTTATCGAGGGCGAGAAAGAGGGCGGCTTCGTCTTCGTTGCGGGGTTTGGTTCGCTGGTTGTCGGCCGGATCGACCGCGGTGAGCGGCATCGCGCGCAAGGCCTCGAGATCAACCTTGCCGGAGATCAGGCGCGGAAGTTCAGCCACGACTTCAAAACGGGTGGGCAGCATGTAGGGCGGAAGACAAGGTGCTAGCGCCTGCCGCAAGGGAGCGAACTCGATGGTGTGGTTTGTGGCGGGCACGATGAAGGCCACGATTTGATCCAGTTCAGCCACCGGACGCAGCACGACCGCCGCTGCAGCGACGCCAGGTTGCGCGGTGAGCGCGGCAGTGATTTCATCCAATTCGACGCGGAAGCCGCGAATTTTCACCTGGCTGTCCACGCGGCCCAGACAGTGTGCCGGTCCCCCGGGTTCGAGACGCGCAAGGTCGCCTGTTAAATACATAAGCGCTTCGTCCGGATTATCCGCGAGAGGATTGGCCACAAATTGTTTCGCTGTCAGGTCGGGTCGCCCCAGATAGCCGAGCGCCAGGCCGGGTCCAAAAATACACAACTCGCCCGCCACACCCGCCGGCAATGGATGATGTTGTTCATCCACCACAAGCAGGCCGTAATTGGGCAGTGGCGTTCCGATGGTCACGGCTTCGCCGGGTTTTAATTCAGCGAGACTGGCGCTGACGGCGGTTTCCGTCGGGCCGTAGGTGTTGAACAGCCGGCGACCTGGCCGCACGAGTCTGGCAGCCAGGGCATCGGGACAGGCTTCACCGCCCAGGTTGACGAGTCGCAGTGTCGGCAATGGATCGTTGATTAAGCCCATCAACGTTGGCACGGCGTGCAGCACCGTGATGCGCTCGCGCGTCAACGCCTGCGCGAGTAAATCCGGATTACCCACGAGCGGCGGTGGCGCAATCCACAGCGTGGCCCCGACGAGATAGGAGATCCAAATTTCCTCAAACGACATGTCGAAGGCCACGGAGAATCCCTGATAGACCCGGTCCGCTTCGCGGATGCCCAGGACTTCATTTTCGCTGCGGAGAAAATGACAGATGCTCCGGTGACTGATGACGATGCCCTTGGGCTGGCCAGTCGAGCCGGAGGTGTAGATCAGATAAGCCGGGTCGCTGGGTTGTGCCGTGAGGCGCGGGGGCGGAGCCTTAATGCCGGCCAGCAAATCTTCCACCGCCCAAACCGGCACCGACAATTCAGATAAACGTGGCAACCATTCGCGGCAGGTGACGAGGCCGATTGCGTTGGCGGATTGCAGGCAAGTCTTGACACGCTCCAAGGGAGTTTCGGCATCGAAAGGGAGCCAGGCCGCCCCGCTTTTGGTGATACCGGCTTGCGTGATCAGCAAATCCGCTCCGCGGGGCATGAACAAGCCCACGACTTGTTTCCCCGCAGCACCACGTTGGGCCAAGGCTCCACCGATGGCATCACTGGCGGCGTTCAGCTCCCCGTAAGTGACGACCCGTTCTTGCCAGAGCAAAGCCGGGTGTTGCGCACGTCGATGGGCGGTGGCAGTGAGGATGTCGGCGAGACATTCGTTGCGCAACAAGTCGGGCCGGATGGGGCCACGCAAGACGATCGGGTTTTCCTTGGTGTTCAAACAACAGTGTCAGTTGCTTGAGTCCCAATGCCAAGTTTGATCTGAAGTGATAAAATGGAACCACTCACAGAGGCGACGCTGGCGGGTTTTCATGCCAGCTTAGTACACCGAATTTTGTTCCCGGTGTCAAATGTGGAAGAGAAAATAAAGGCCAACAGCGTGATACATCGACGAAAAGTGCCGAACGATTGGTTTTGGTGCCGAAATGTGACAACCAATGGCAGGGTCGGTGCCACCCAGCAAAATTTCATATTACCTGTCCAATTGGCCCTTTCGTGCTTTCCAGGCTGATTCTCCCTCGCAGGCTTGTGATTATACGAGGATTTGCAGAGAATGGGGGCGCAATGGCAAATCTAAGAAGCATTTTTAAATTTGGCTGGCCTTATCTCAAGCGATACCAGGGGCGGCTCATGGCCGGTATTTTGCTTGGAATGCTATTTGGCGTATCGAATGCGAGCTTCGTCTGGGCGACCAAGACCTTGTTTGAGCGGATGGCGCCGCAGGGAGAAATGGCACCACCCGTGACAGTTAAAAAAGCAGCGACGGCTCCGCTCGCTCATCAAACGGAGATTTTGGTGAAAGGCCTGCAAAAATCGGCTCAATCCGTGCTGGACCCCTGGCTGCCATTGCGTGGGCGTGAGCTCGATGTCCGGCAACTGATCGGGGGCTTATTGCTGCTGCCATTGCTGGTTTTTTTTCGAGGCGCAGTAAGTTATCTCAGCAGTTATTGCATGAACTGGGTTAGCGAACGGGTAATCAAGGATTTGCGACTTGAACTCCTCATCAAGCTCAACTCACTTTCAATGGACTTCTTCAACCGATGCACCATGGGCGAGTTGCTGGGTCGGGTGAACGGCGACACGGCGGCCCTGTATCGCTGCATGAGCATGGGTTTCTCCGATTTAATCAAGGAGCCGATTACCATCGTCAGCCTGCTGGTCACGCTCTTTTTGGTGGACTGGCAGTTGACGCTGCTCTCCATCATGTTCATTCCGCTTATTATCATTCCCATTCGGGTGCTCAGCAGAAAAGCCAAGTCGGCAGTCAACTCCGGCTTCCAGGCGGGCGTTTCGCAGGATAGTTTGCTCGTGGAGGTTTATACCAGCATCCGGATCGTCAAGGCGTTTTCATTGGAGTCATTTCAGATTGAGCGCTTTCGCACTATTTACCAGCGCCTCGTCCATATCGGCATGAAGAGCGTGCAGGCCAAGGAACTGGCGAATCCCATCATCGAAGTGATATCGGTCCTGGGGTTGGGCGTGGTCATTAATTATGTCTGTTACACCAACCGGGACATACCGAACATGGTCGGCTTTCTGACCGGCTTTGTGCTGCTCTATGGGCCCATCAAAACGCTGGGTGGGCTGCCGGTCTTTTTTCAGCAGGCAACAGTTGGCGCGGAACGATTGATACAAATCTTTAACGAAATGCCTACGGTGGTTGAAAAAACCAATCCTGTGCCTTTGAAGAATTTCTGCCATGACTTGAGCTTTAAAAATGTCAATTTTGCCTATGGCAAGCAGCCGGTCTTGCAGGATTTGAGTCTTACCATTCCGCGGGGGCATCGGCTGGGTGTCGCGGGCGAAAGTGGCTCGGGCAAAAGCACGCTGGTGAATTTGATTTTCCGATTTTATGATCCGTTTTCGGGCTCCGTTACGATCGATGGACATGATCTGCGTGAACTTTCCGTGAATGAATTGCGCAATCAATTGGCGCTGGTAAGTCAGGACGTCGTTTTGTTTGACCAGACGGTGGCCGAAAACATTGCCCTGGGCAAACCGGGGGCAACCCAGGCGGAGATTGAGGAGGCAGCGCGCGCGTCGTTCGCGCACGATTTTATCACCCAGTTGCCCCGCGGCTACAATACGCGAATCGGTGAGACCGGGAAATTACTGTCCGGCGGACAACGCCAGCGCATCTCCATCGCGCGCGCCTTTATTCGCAACGCTCCCATTCTGGTGCTGGATGAAGCGACGGGCAATCTGGATTCGAATGCCGAAGCGCAAGTCCAGGCCGCCATTGAAAGGCTGGCCGAGCAACGAACAGTAATCTGCGTGGCGCATCGCCTTTCCACGCTGGCCAACACAGATCGAATCATTGTTCTTGCCGCAGGGAGGATCGTTGAAGAGGGACATTACAATGAATTGTTGCAGTCCGGTGGAATATTTGCCGGACTCGCGAAAAAGCAGGGCATCATCTAGCCTGTCGCGGGAACCGGGATTTGCGTGAGATATTTTGGTTGTCAGCGGCGGCTCGGGACGCTAAGACTTAGGCAATATTCAGAAGGCGGGAGCGGGTATGGAGTTTCTCGGGTAATTCAGGAATTACGGTGGCAGGGGCTCACAAAGGTAACTTCTTTTTACTTCGGGATCGACGTGAAGCCACACGTCCAAATAACCGCACCACCTGCAAACTTAATTTATGCTGCCCATTGGAGTGCTTATCCCGACCCTTGATTCTGCAGCAGCGCTGCCCGGCCATTTGGAATCAATGAGCGAGTGGCTGGACCTGGTGGAAGAAGTCGTGGTGGTGGATAGTTTTTCACAAGACGGAACCTTGGAGCTTATGCAATCCCGGTTGCGGCATCCCCGCTTGAAAATCCTTTCTCATCCGCGTGGCTTGTATCAATCGTGGAATCATGGCATTCGCAATCTCACCGCCCGGTATTGTTACATTTCAACGGTGGGCGATTCCATCACGCGCGCGGGGCTGGAGCATTTGCACAACGCCGCCCGGAAGCTTGATTCAGACGTGGTGGTTTCCAAGCCGCAGTTTATCACCAATGGAGGAGCGCCGATGATGGATGTCAAGTGGCCGATCCATGACATGCTCAGCACGTTGCAAATCACCGAGCCGGTACGGCTGGAAACGTGGGCGGTGCTCATGTTTGCGCTCCGCAACATTCCTTCCGCCGTGCTCGGTAGTTCGGCCAGCAATTTATATGGCACCAACCTTTTGCAACGTTTCCCTTTCCCTACTGATTTCGGCACGGTCGGCGATGGAGCATGGAGCATCTCAACCCTGTTCGAGTATAAGTTTGTATTGACGCCGGAGACTTTCTCCACTTTTCGCCATCATCCCAAGGCATATCGGCCTGATGAATATGCCGTTGCAGACATCAGCCGGAAGTTATTCCAGCTCGCGTGCGAGACGTTGCGTAACCGTTTGGCGAGCGATCCTGTGATGCGGGCTGATGCAAGATGCGGTGATTATAGGAGGCTCATTAAGCTCATCCAATCAACCGGGGAATATATCAAATGGCAGCAAGAGTTGGTGGCAGTGCGCGATTGCAAACTGCCATGGATTTTCAAACCCCGTGCGTGGTGGGTGCGCGCTCAAAGGAATCGCCAGCGCCGGCTGATGAGCGAGCAACAACTGGTGATTAAAAGTGTTTGGGCCGCTTGACCCGGCGCCGGCAGGAATATTAAAACGTCCAGGCATCGTATTCAAAGCTGGCAACCCTTGAGGGAGAAGAATAAAAATAATTGCGACATGGCCCAACAACTTCGAGTTAAGCAAAGCACGCCCCGGTTGACAGTTCGGACAGGGATCGTGGGCGCCAAGGTTGCCGCGAGGCGGGAGCCGATGGCATGAGCTTCCGTGGATCAATCAAGCAAGTGCGAGAGAAGCTGCAAAATTGGGTGTTGCCAAGTGCGACGAAGAGGCCAGTTGAGCGGGGATCATACAGGATGACGGAGCAGCAGCAGCGCCGGGCAGTGGTGGTGGCGCCGGCTTCGCCCGGTTCGGTAGGAGATGAGGCGATGATGTCGGCCCTGACAGAGCAGTTGCGGCTGCGCGGGGTGGAGCAGATAACGGTTGCGACGTGGCGAGAGGAGGACCGTTGGGAAATGGCTGGCGGGCCGGTGGCGCATGAAGTGCTGCCGCTGGGAAATCTTGCCGGCAGCCCAAAGTTTAACCAGGCACTGCGATCTGCGGCGTCGCTCTACCTGATTGGCGCGGATGTGATTGATGGTATTTATGGCGCCGAGCATTCTCTCCACATGCTGGCGGTGGCGCAGTATGGCGCCCAATGTGGTTTGCGCAGCACCATAGTTGGCTGCAGCTTTTCTGACAGTCCGCAGCCGCCAGTGGTGGAATATCTTAAGCAGTTGGATTCGCGAGTGGCGGTTCTCGCGCGCGATTGTTACTCCCAACGCCGCTTGGAGCGCGCCATGCAGCGCAAAATTCCTTTGGTTGCCGATATCGCATTTCTTTTGAAACCGGATCAGGAATCGGGTGCGGCACTTCAAGTGCTGGAATGGATTGCCCGGCAGCGACAGGCGGTGCGCGGGCCAGTGATCGGGTGCAATCTGAATGCGCAACCGTTGAGCAAGGGAGGCGGCGAGCCGGCGGCGTTGTTGGCCGCGTACGTGGAGACATTGCGGCATTGGTGGAAAACTTTCAGCGGCGAACTGAGCATTGTCATTGTGCCGCATGATCATCGACGCGAGCACCGGGAACTGGAGATTTGCGAGACGTTCCGACAAATGCTTCCCGCAGAGATCCAGACCCGGGTTTTGCTGGTGCGCGATCCGCTGAGCGCCGCGGGAGTGAAAGCCATCATGGGGCACTGCGATATGGTGCTGACCGGCAGAATGCATTTGGCGGTGGCTGCGCTGGGCAGCGGGAAGCCAGCGGTCTGCCTGGGCTATAACTCCAAATTTGAGGGTCTCCTGGCAGCGTTCGGGCTTGAAGAGCTGGTTTTGGATTGGCGGCAGGCGATCATGCCCGGCCAACTCGCGGTGTGGTCCGGCAACATCGTGGCGCGGCGTGCTGAATTGTCGGCGCAAGTGGCAGCAAAGCTCCCGGGAGTAATGGAATTGTCACGAGCCAATCTTTACCTGGGGCGGGCACCCGGATTTGAAAAGCCGGAGTCTTCGGATGGCCCAGGGGCGCAAGGCCATGATGCAGCAGGCAACAACAGGCAACTGGTTTCATGAATTCACCACTGCAGATTCTAGGCGAAACCACGCCGGAAAGTTGGGGGAGCACCAATGGTGGATATCGCAGAACGCTCCAGCTTCATCAAATTATCAGAGGCGCTGGCATTGAGCTCCAAATTATTGAGCTGCCATCGGCCCCCTTGTCTGGATTACGTTATTTTTTCAAAGGGCTAAAATTTTTACGTGAGGGCGGCTTTGCCGGAGGGTGCAATCCGCGTCTGCTCCACGACCATGGCAAGGTGGCTGCGCGATTAGTGCCTGGACTGGCCCGGCATATGGGAAACAAGGGAAACAAGGGAAACAAAATTTTGTTGTGGGAAGTTACGCGCCGGGAAAATCAGGCGGTGCCGTTTTTGGCCCGCCGGCTTGGTTATTCCGTCGTGGCGCTGCCCCATAATCTTGAGACCCTGGTGCCCAGCGTTCCGCCGCGGCCACTGGAAATGATTGGCCGGCATTTTGAGGAAGAAGCGCGGGCAATGAGAGCCGCGAATGCAGTTTTCACGACTTCCCGCGAAGAGCAATGGTTGCTCGCCCTCTATGGCTTGTCGCCGATTTACCTGCCCTATTTTCCGCCGGAAAAGATCGCAAACAAGTTCCTGGCCATCCGTGCCCGGCGTCGCGCGGCGGAGGGGAAACGTTTTTTGATTCTGGGGACGGTGTGGAATCCTCCAACCCTTGCCGGGGTGGTTGAATTGATCCAGATTTTGCGGGATTTGCCGGGAGGGGCATCGCTGCCGGTAGATATTGCAGGCTTTGGAACGGAGCAACTGCAAAATGTGGTAAACGGCACCAACTTCCGCCTGCATGGGAGCGTGGATGAGGCCAAGCTGGAGGAGTTGCTCCTGACAGCGCGGGCGGTGTTGGTGCATCAACGAGCGGCCACTGGCGCCCTGACGCGCATCACTGAGATGCTGCTCGCGGGAGTGCCGGTATTTGCCAATGGTGTGGGCGCACGCAGTCATATCCATCTGGATGGTCTGGAGGTTTACGACACGCCCGCCCAGTTGTGCGAACTTCTTAAACGTCCGCCGATTGAACCGAAAGTACCGGAGCGGCCGGTGCAGCAGGAGCAACGACTCGTGGAAGTTTTGCGACAACTGGGAGCTGAAGCAGCACTCCGCATGGGGACAAGCTTCCGGCCATGAACTTTGACTGTTATCAGTCAGTTTTCCAGGCGCGAGAACCTTGGTTAGAGTATAGATTGCATTGCGAGAGAGTTGGGCCTGGAAAGGCGATTAGAGTAACAGCCATATTATTACGCCTATGACTGCCATTGAGTTGCCGGATGAAACGCGAGTGGGAGTGGTGCATTTGCGCACCGCTAATCTGGAACGGGCGCTCGGCTTTTATCGCGATGTGCTGGGATTGAGCGCCAGCGCAAAAACTGATGCCAGTGTGGCGCTTTCCGCAACGCCATCGGGCCCGGCGCTGGTTGTGTTGACGGAAGACGCGAAGGCCAGCCATCGTCCGCCGCGCTCCGTTGGGCTGTTTCACTTGGCGCTGCGTTATCCGACGCGGCGCGACCTGGCGCAAGCTTTGCTGCGACTCGCCCGCAACGATTATGCAATCGACGGGGCGAGCGATCACCGGGTCAGCGAGGCGATTTATCTCAGCGATCCGGAGGGCAATGGGGTTGAGCTTTATGCCGACCGGCTGCGCTCCCAGTGGCCCTGGCAGCAGGGGCAAGTGGCCATGACCACGGAGCCGCTCGACCTAGACGATCTGCTGGCTACGATAAAGGGTGAGTCCGAAATGGCAGCTCCGCCACCCCGGACCGACATGGGACACGTCCACTTGCATGTCGCCGATCTGGCAAAAGCCCGGCGTTTTTTTAATGAGTTTCTTGGGCTGACGGTGACACAAAGCTCCTATCCGGGCGCGCTATTTCTCGCAGCGGGCGGATACCATCATCACGTCGGAGTCAATACCTGGGCCGGTCCGGGGGCTCCGCCGCCCAACAGCACCGGGCTCATTTCCTATCGGCTCGAAGTCCCCACGGCAAAAACACTTTCTGAATTATCGGCACGCGCCCGGAGCTTCGGCTATGAAGCGCACAGTGACAGTGATCATCTGCTGCGCATCCGTGATCCAAACGGGAACTGGTTGGAAATCGGTGTGGCCGAGCCTGTGCTGGTCATAAGTCCCCGGTGATTAAACCGGACGGGTGGAACGTGACGCCGAGAACAGAACCGGCAAAATATTAAGCCAGGGTTTGATACCTGCCTTTTTTAATGGGAAAGACCCCACTGGATTTTTTTGCCAGTTGAAGAACATTATAATTACCTCATGGTTAGTTCCATGTTTGGTTAGTAGGTTGGGGCGGCTCAGCAGAGGCTGCGCCGCCTTTTTTTTGTACGCGGGTTGATTGGCTGCGCCGTGGAGATTTACATGCTTTGCAGCGTGTTAGCATGGAATTTGGCCAGCCAATAAAGGAAGACGAAGGTGGTGGCATCGAAGAAGCCATGCGCCAGCACCGCCTCCCAAATGGAGCGATACCAGACCATGATGGCACCCAACCCAAAGCCCAGCAGCGCGGTGATCGCCACGCCGCCCCAGCCCTGGGCCGTGTGGCCCAGTCCGAAGATCACGGCAACCATGCCAATGGCCGCCAACCGCCCGCCCACGGTGGTGAGCAGGCGCGGGAAAAGCATGTTGAGTCCCGCGAACATGCCCGCGCGCCAAAGCTCCTCGCGCAACCCGGCCACGACAAAGCTGATCAGGGTGATGGTCAAAATAAAATAGAGCGGGTTATTTGCGAGCGCGGATAAATTCACAATTTGTTCAACCTGCGGCCGGGCCGAGAGGAGATCGGAGGATTGCCCGCCATGAATGAGCAACCAGAGCACCAACACAAAGGTGGCAATCGCCGCCACGCCAAGAC
Source organism: Pedosphaera sp. (assembly GCA_028293325.1). Classification (GTDB taxonomy): domain Bacteria; phylum Verrucomicrobiota; class Verrucomicrobiia; order Limisphaerales; family Pedosphaeraceae; genus JAQGOT01. Next base: position 17,878 of record JAQGPA010000163.1, read on the forward strand.
GCAGGGCAATCGAATAGCCCAGCCCCAGCCAGAAGGGGCGAGTGCCGCCGCGCCATTTCAGCAGCAGTTGCCGGGCGCTGACCCGTGATGACAACCAGGCCAGAAGAAAAAGCACACCGAAGAAAAGCAGTTCATAAACTGAGACGGAAAGGAGGCCGGCGATACTGCCGGGGAGCAGCGCGGTTTTCCGGTCATCCGCATGGGAATAGCTTAGTGCCCCGATCAGCAACGGAAAAAGCGCCAGTATGATGAGATGAAGCCACCAACGCCAACGCGAGACAGCGGGCGCGGGCTCCGGTGCAGGCGGATTAATAAGTGGCGGGATGTTGTTCGGATCCATATGGCACCATGCTCGGTTTTTTTGCGCGGCCTGTCCCTGGCGCGACCGCAACGCTGTCACGAACCTAACACATCACGCGTAATAATCCATCTGCCCGAGGTGTGCCACACCCGGTCAAGGCAGGGAGAGCTCGACCTGGTCAACCTGACCTTCAATGGCGAGCACCACAGAGTTCTCTTTAACCGTCACACAGCGGATTTTGATGTCTCCATCCGAAGTCTTGACCGTGGCTTCCTCGCCTGCTTCCAAGTTATAGTTGCGTAACGGAGACTTGATTAAAGCCAGGGGACGCGAGCCTCCGGTGATCCCTTTCAACTGCAAGGATTTCACAGTGGTCTTTCGATCTTTGGGCGGTGCCGGTGGCATGGGTGTGTTGCCGACGACAAGACCGGGTGTGGCCGGGCGTCGAGCCGGGTCGAATTTTTCCTTGAGCAGGGTGTTGACCTTTTCCTCCATGTTCGCCCCCGCGCTGATGTAGCGGACCACGCCCTGTTTGTCCACCAGCCACATGCTCGGGAAGTGGTGGATGCCGAGTTGTTCACCAATCTGATTACGTGAACTCTCAAATGATTGCGGCCAGACCATTGACTGTTGTTGGACCATGCTCAGCAGTGCGTTCCGATCATCATCAAAACTGACACCGATAATTTCGAAGCCGTTCGTATGGCATTTGTCATAAACGCCGCGCACATGGGGGATCTCCTCCCGGCAGGGGCCACACCAAGTGGCCCAAAAATCCAGTAATACCACCTTGCCGCGCAATGTTTCCAAGTCCACCGGGCGACCGTCCACCGCCGTGAATTTTACCTGAACCGATTTGCCAACCCAGGACGCATAGACTCCATCATCCTGGTATTTGAGGGATTCTTTCAGTTCGGCGGCGGAAGCGGGCAGCAGCCCGCCGAGCAGCAAAGATAGAGTGATAATTGCCCATGGCTTATGCATAAGAGTGCGGGATGGATGACGCGTGCGTCGGTGGCACGGCGGTTTCAAGGCAGGGAGAGTTTGAAGATTGTTGTGCGGCCTCTCATGCTGAGAGACACCGTGTTGGTGGTGATGGAAATGCAATGAACCCACAAATCGCCTTCGCCGGTTTTGAGCACGGTATTTTGTCCAGACGCTAACGGGTAATCGTTGAGTGAGGTTTGGATGGTGGCCTTGGGAGCTGCAGACCAGGCGACGTCCTTCAACTTCAATTCGCTCAAGGCGGAATCGAGCTTCGCGAGGTCCACCATCTTGGGCGGGAGCATTTTTTCCATGAGCAATTTCCGGAGCTTTTCCTCCATCTTTTCGCCCGCGCTGATGTAACGCACCACGCCCTGTTTGTCCACGAACCACATGCTGGGATAGTGATGGATGCCGAATTTCTCACCGAATTGGTTTTTCGTGCTTTCAAAGGATTGCGGCCAGACCATGCGTTCCTTTTTGGTCAGGCTCAGGAGCGCGTCTTTATCTTTGTCAAAACTAATGCCGATGATTTCGAAACCGCTCGCGTGCCATTTCTCATACATCGCGCGCACTTCCGGAATTTCCGCCCGGCAGGGTCCGCACCAAGTCGCCCAGAAATCGAGCAACACCACCTTGCCACGCAGCTTTTCCAAATCGACCTCGCGACCGTCCACGGCGGTGAATTTCACCTGGGCGGGTTTCCCAACCCAGGGGAGGTAGATGGCATCGTCGTCATAGCGAAGCGCTTCCGGAGCGTCGTCGGCCAAAACAGTCTGAATTGCGCTCACGAGCAACAGCAGCAGAATAATGAGAACCCCCGGTTTTTTCATAATTGTCCTTTAATGGAAAAAAGCCCACCCGCGATCATTTTGGATTATTACCGCCATGGCAATAAATGGAACCGCGGCAACGCTCCCTTGTTTTTTGTCGTTTGACAAGCTTGGAAAAACCGGGGCGCGGCAATATCGTTTGGGCGGGAATGCTGCTTGTGCTTCCGGGCGGGTTGGTGAAATAATAATTCGACGGCATGAATAACGAACCACAACAGAAAAGAAATTTTTGGCCGGCGCTTTTCCTGGGCGCTTTTGTAATCGGGGCAGTGCTTTGGGGTGTCTGGATGTATAACATCGTCCAGAAAACCCGCCAACAGCAACAAAATGGTTTTTTTGTACCGACTGCTCCCAATCAGACGAATCCTTCAGCCATGACGACTAATATTCCCGCAGCACGGACTAATTCCGCGGTGGGGAATACCAACGGAACGAACTGACGCGGATGGCGGCAGTGAAAGTCAGGGAGTTGCCGCCGCGGCTGGCGGCGAATTCTCGGCCACGGTTTTGGCGGGCCAACGTTCATCCGCTGTGCGGGCAGTTTTCAGATAGGCTTCAATTTTCGTCACCACCTCGGGCTGCTTGTCCGCGACGTTATTTTTTTCAGCCGGGTCGGTCTTGAGATTATAAAGTTCCAGCGGACCATCAACACCGGTGCGGAGGGCTTTCCAATCACCCAGGCGCACGGCTTGTTTGAAAGTTGGTTCGTGAGATTCCCAGTAAAGAAATTCATGGCGGTTGGTTTGCGCTTTGCCCAGCAACGTGGGGAGGATGGAAATGCCATCGACGCCTGGAGGCGGACTGAGCCGGGCAATTTCCGCGGCGGTGGGCAGGAAGTCCCAGAGCGCGCAGGGCAGGTCACTGGTGGTGCCCGCCGCAACTTTATGCGGCCAGCGGACAATTAACGGGACGCGAATGCCGCCCTCGTGAAGATCGCGCTTGAAGCCGCGCAAGCCGCCGGCGCTGTTAAAGAAAGCGGGATCGACACCGCCTTCCTGGTGTGGGCCATTATCGCTGGTGAAGATGACCACGGTGTTATCCTCCATTTTGGAATCCTTTAATTGTTTCAACAGGCGTCCCACATAGGCATCCAGGCGGGTGATCATGGCCGCCTTGCTTTTTTCCGGCTGGGGCCAGGATTCAGAGGAGTAGGGAGCGTCACTGGGGACTTCCATGCCATTGCCAGTGATACGGGCGAGCCCGTTGTTGGCGTGAGGAATCGTGTAGGCGAGATAGAGGAAGAAGGGCCGGTACTGGTTGAACTTGTCCGGCACGTTGAGGCGGAGGAAATTTCCCGCGGCATCAGTGAACAGGTCATTGGCATATTCTCCCTTGTTGCCGTCCTGGTTGTCCTGCAGCGTCACGCGGCGTTCGTTGCCCTTGCGGTCGCTGCGGTAAAGGAGTTGGGGATAATAATTTTCGGCATCGAGCTGATTGAGAAAGCCGAGCCATTCCTGGAATCCTTTTTTCCCGGGAACACCAGCGGACCCTTCCTCGCCCAAGCCCCACTTGCCAATGGCGCCGGTGCGATAACCGGACACGTTCAAGAGTTCCGCGATGGTCAAATTTGTGGCGCCCAGGGATTGGTTGGCATCGCCACGGATGGGGCCATGGCCGGAATGCAGGCCGGTCATCAGCGCGGCGCGTGACGGGGCGCACACACTGCCGCCCGCATAGGCGCTGGTGAAACGCATGCCATCTTGCGCAAGTTGATCGAGGTTGGGGGTTTGGATCTGGCGCTGGCCGTAGCTGCCAAGGTCACCGTAGCCCAGATCATCCGCGATGATGAGCAGAATACTGGTCCGGCGGGGAGCCGAGGGCCGATTCTCGCTGGTTTGTGATGGGGCAGAGCAGGGCAGAAAAGTTGCAGTCAGGCCGGTTGCGACGAGCAGCCAGAGGGTCGATTTAAAATGGTACATCAGCTTCATAAATCAGTCGTGCTGTTAATATTCACATATTCGGGGCATTGCACGATGATTTTTTTGCGTCATCAAGGTCCCAGCCGGTTATGCGGCAGCAGGTTTGGCAAGTTAATAACCGGAAGCGGTGAAAAGTTCCGCGCGGCGAGAAGTTACTTGTTGGTTGAAAATCAGGAGAGATGTGATTGGTTAGAGGCGGAGAAGACAAATCAAATGAAAACCATAAAATACCATGCGGTAAGCCTGATTTCCGGGCTATTGATTCTGTTCCTGAGCGGTTGCACGACTGCGCCAGTCACCGGACGATCCCAATTAAACCTGGTTTCTTCGGACCAGGAGTCGCAACTGGGATTGACGGAGTTTGATAAAATGAAGCAGCAAACGCCGATTGACACCAATCCGGCAGACAACGCCCTGTTGCAGAAGGTCGGCAAACGCATTGCGGTAGTGGCGAGCAAGGACATGCCGGATGCCAAGTGGGAATTCGTGATGTTCCAGAGCAGGGAAGCGAATGCTTTTTGTTTGCCGGGCGGGAAAGTGGGCGTTTACTCCGGCATATTGCCCATTACCCGGGACGAAGCGGGGCTGGCGACGGTGTTGGGGCATGAAGTGGCGCATGCGGCGGCCCATCACGGGAACGAGCGGATGAGCCAGCAAATGCTCATGCAATCCGGCGGCCAGATCATCGGTTCGCAGGTATCCGGCGCCAGTGCGCTCACGCAGACGGGGGTGACGGCGGCGTATGGGTTGGGTTCGCAGGTGGGCATCGCGCTGCCGTATAACCGCAAGCAGGAGTCCGAGGCGGACCATATCGGGCTGGTTTACATGGCACGCGCCGGGTACGACCCGCAGGTGGCGCTCGACTTTTGGCAGCGGTTTGCCCAGTATAGCCAGCAGCAGGGCGGGTCCGGTGGACCGGCGTTTCTGCGGGACCATCCGGTGGATTCCGTTCGCATTCAACAGATTAGGCAGTGGATCCCGGAGGCCGAGGCGCAACTCGGCCAGAGCCGGACGCAATAATCAGCCTGAAATCCGGCTGTAAAAAATCTTGCGTTGGAAGGCGTCGTTGATTAGCTTTCGCGGCGCATTTGAACCGGTCACGGTCTTCGCGCAGCGGTGCAGCACCGCAATTCTTCAGTGGGTTGGTAGCTCAGTTGGTAGAGCAGTGCCCTTTTAAGGCATTGGTCCAGGGTTCGAGTCCCTGCCAACCCACCATTTCAATTTCTTAGTCCTGCTTGTCCGTTTCTGGAGGAAGCATGCCAAAAATCGGGCGGAGCTGTCACAGATGACAGCTGTCGCGCACGGATTTTAGCGATAGGGACCATTGGTCTTAAGGGACTCATCGTAGTGGAAATTAAAATGACCCATTAAGCTCAGGCTTTTGCAGACGATGGCACCGGCCGCATCCTGGGTGCTGTTGCCGCCTCCGCCAAGGAACACGTCGGCTTTCGGAGCATAGATTGCGGCAATCCATGAAGCGTTGACGTGCATATCGATGCTGGTGAGGCTGGGGAGGCCGTAGATCTGGAGGTTGCGCGCGTAGCCGGGAGTGTTCATGGTGCCGTTGCCGGAGAGGGTTATGGTATCGCCGCTGCCGGTGTCTTTGCCGACGTAGAGCATCAAGGAGCCGTTGGTGCCAGCGATGGTTACGCCCAAAGAGGCGGAACCCTGCACCCACAAAGTGGTGGGTCCGGTGATGAGTAGATTACCCACGGAGCTGCTGGTGGTGGAATAATTGCCGCCATTGAGAACGGTATTGCCATGGGAATCGGCAGCAGGCAGCGCGGACCACGTGAAGACCCACCACGGGGGGATGGAGGTTGGGATTTTAACATCGGGGAGGGTGGCATAAAATCCGGGTTGCCACCAACTGTCGGCGGTTCCGTCGCCCTCGATGCCGATATTGCTGGCAATCCAGGAGAAGTCACCGACGCTGCCATTAGGGCCGATGTGGACGACGGTTGATTCGTCGCCAAAACCAGTAATAAGATGACCATATATATAAGCGTTGCCTAAGAATACGCTTCCAGCTACCGATCCATTGACTGCGATATCACAACCGGCCTTGGCCTTCGTGGCATCATATATTTGAACAACATTGGTGCCATAGTACTGCACGGCATTGGTGCCGATACTGCTATAATTCGTATCAGCGGAGTCAAAGCTGTCTCCAAGGAATTTTTTGCCGTTCAAGTAAAGATTTGTTTTGGTAGTGATGGCCAGGTTAAACATAGGAAGCGGCACTCGCGGAATTGCGAGTGCACGGTAATAACAGGCATCATTGGTTGCCGGTGCGAGCGCAACCAGAATGTTGGTGGGATCGACAGGCGAGTGGGTGTAAATGGAGGACCAATTTTGCAGATCGGAGGAAACCTGGAGTATGTAGTTAAAACCGGGGTCATCGCAATTCGTCAGCGTGATTTGAGTCATGGAATTGGATGGCGCGGCGGGAGGACTTAGGAAAACGAGCGGAGCCGCGTGAAGCGAACCGGTGGCAGTGAAGCAGAGCAGGGTCAACAATCCCCAACACAGGAGTGATGCGTGGCGGTGCAAGTGCGGGCTTGCGTGGTTTAGAGGGACAGGTTTCATGGTTTCAAAAAGGCGCCAGGCTTGTCTTGAGGTTTTCGTCGTAATGGAAATTCCATTTTCCGACTAAAGTCATGCTTTTGACCACAATGGAGCCGACGGAGTTTTGGGTGTTGGTGCCACCGCCGCCGTTGACCATGGCAGCATTGGGGGCATATATCGCTGCATTGATGGCCATATTGCCGTGCAGGTCGATGCTGGTGAGGCTGGGGAGGCCGTAGATCTGGAGGTTGCGCGCGTAGCCGGGAGTGTTCATGGTGCCATTGCCGGAGAGGGAGATACTGTCACCGGTACCGGTGGCCTTGCCGACGTAGAGAATCAGGGAGGCGTTGGTGCCAGCAATGGTTACGCCCAAGGAGGCGGAACCCTGCACCCACAATGTGGTGGGTCCGGTGACCACCAATTTAGATACGATGGTGCTGCTCGTGGTGGTATAAGTGCCGCCATTGAGAACGGTATTGCCATGGGAATCGGGAGCAGGCAGTGCCGTTCCGGTGAAAGTCGGGGCTTTGACTTCGTAAAAACCGCCGTTGAAATCCGGCGCCCACCAACTGCTGCTCGTTCCATCTCCTTGGATACCCGAGTTGCTGGCAGCAAAGGTTATGTCGCCCACGGTGCCATGAGGTCCGATTTGCAGCTGGGTTTCAAGGCTGCCTGGCCCCGTATGGAGATGGCCGTTGATGGTTCCATTGCCGAGGATCACATTACCCGTCACGGCGGCATAGACAGCGACATCGCCACCTGATTTTGCCCGGGAGGCATCATAAATTTGAACAACATTGGTGCCGTAGTACTGTACGGCATTGGTGGCCACGCTGCTGTAATTGGTGTCGCTGGAATCGTAGCTGTCCACGAGCGGGTTCTTCCCATTGCCATTAAAATTTGTGCCCAGAGCCATGGCCCATTGGAAAGGGTAGGGTGGTCCGAACGGGACGGCGATGACCCGGTAGAAACAGGTGTCATTGGTGGCAGGAGCAAAGTCTATCATGGGATCGGTTAGGCTGATCACGTGATTGGTTTTGTATGAAACCCAATCCTGCAGGTTGGTGGAAAATTGCATCACGTAGTAATTGCTGACGTTATTGCAGTTTGTCAGCGTGAGTTGGGCATACGTGGGGCTGACCAACCGCACTGGAGCGGAGAAGGCGGGGGCGTCGGCGCGCAGGGAACTGGTTGACGAGAGCCAGAGCAGGGCCAACGTCAGGCACCGGAGGAGTGAAGCGGAGCGGCACCGGTGCGGAATTGCGTAATATATATGGACAGTCTCCATCGTTGACGACTATTTGAGCAATTTGCCTGCCAGAATTGCAGGTTGTAGTCGTTATTTGCTGTCAACGTGTGGCGCTTGACGCCACGCTACCCGCGGCGCAGGCAGCGTGAGGGAGACGGAGTTGCTGGAAATTTTCCCGTTGAGGCGCTGTATTAAGGGGTCGGGCGGGTGTTGTAGCCGCGGACGAAGCCGACGCATTGGGCGACCTCCGGCACGGAGTAATCCCAATGGTTTTCGTATTCGATGGAAATATTTCCGGTGAAGCCCTGGCGTTTTAATTCATCGAGGATGCCTTTAATATTTGAGACGCCGGTGCCGTAAACGCAATCGGGCAGTTGTGTGCCAATGGCTTTGCGTTCCTTGAGATGCACACTGATGATGCGGCCGTGCAATAATTTGACGCAATCCAAGGGAGTGAAGCCGGAGGTGGCCCAATGGCCGGTATCGGCGCAGGCGCCGATGCGGGGGTCACGGTCCTTGACGACGGAGAGGACGTAGTTGGGGTCCCAGACCTTGTAGCTGGGATCTTCGGGGCGTTTATAGTGTTCGTGGATGCCGACCTTGATATCGAATTCCTTGACGAGCGGTTCGATGATATCGAGATCCTGAACGGATTCCGTGGTGATGCCATAGAGTTCCATTTTTTTGGCAAACTCAAAAATTTTCCGCCATTCCTCTGCGCCACCCTTGGGATAAACCACGCCGTAATTAACGGCGCGGATGTGATTTTTGGCGAGCTGGTCCTTGACCTTCTGGATGATTTCATCCGAGGCGTTGTGGTCCCATTTTATTTCCGGCTGTTCCAGGCTCAGCTTTTGTCCGGGAAAAAACTCGATGGTCTTGCCGCCGGTCAGGGCCGTTTTTTCGATGGCCTCGAACACCGTGAAGTGGTTGAAGGTCCAGGCTTGGGAGCCGAGGACAAAGTCGCCGACTTTGCAATCGTCTGGAATGGGCGCGGCATGAAGGGCGGCCGTCAACGTGAACCACACGCTGGCGAAGGCCAGCCTGGAAAGAAGTTGTTTCGTAGCGTTCATATATTTCAATTTGGTTGGGATATTTAAACCATAATGTCGCGCCGGAAACAAACAATAACTTGAGCGTCGGATCCTGGAGGGTGGCTCAAGGGACGATGATGCGGAGTTTTTCGCGTTCGATGGTGAAGGTAGCGGGCAGATGGCCGATGTTTTCCCCGTCCACTTCGATGGGAGTGGGTGTAGGACTGGTGAAGGACAGGGACTCAGCCCGAAATGAGATGGCGACACTGGCCGGCAGATCGCGACGGGCCAGCAACATGCCGGTGCAACGGGCAAGCGTGAGCCAGTTGGCGCGGGGAAAGACGCAGACCTCGAGCAGGCCGTCGCGCAAATCCGCCCGGGGGAAAAGACGGTATTTACCGCCGTAGAAGCGGCCATTGCCGACCAGCACCAGTTCACCGGTGGCGGAATCTTTGCCGTTGGTGACGGTGATTTGCGAGGCCGGCCCGCGCAAGGCGGCCATGCCGGCCCAGACATAGGCGAGCGGGCCGAGCCGCTTTTTTAATTGCCAATCCACCAACTCGATGGCGCGCGCATCCAGGCCGGCGCCCGCCAGTTGAGCGAAATAGCGTGGTTCCGGCCGGCCATTGACGACACAAGTGACGCGCGGCAAATCGATGTTGGCTTCGCGACCCTGGCGCAGGATTTGCCAGGCGCGCTTTAATTCCGTAGGCAGGCCGAGTTCCTTGGCGAAGACATTGACCGTGCCGAGCGGCAGAAGGCCGAGGCGGATGCGTTCAAAGCCGTTGGGTTCGTCGCCGATGCCGTTGAGCACCTCGTTCAAGGTGCCGTCGCCACCGGCAGCGACCACGGTGTTAAAGCCTTCGCGGACGGCCTCCGCAGCGAGGGGACGCGCGCCACCCGCAGCGGTGGTTTGCTTCAAGGTGCAATCCGCGCCGATGGTGTCCAAGTGGCGACGAAAGCGTTTAGCTTTTTCGCCCCGGGCGGTGGGATTGAAAATGACACAGATGCGCACCGGGCGATTTATGTAGGCCGGTGGCGGTGGAGTCGAGCAGAAAGAATGGACAGGAGGGAGGAGTTAGTGGGATTTACCGCGGAGGTGCTTCCGCACTGGCAATGGGAGGCGCGGAGAAGGAAGGGGCGAGAACGACGACGAGGACGATGGGGAGGGGAACTCCGAACTACGGATAGGTGAGGCGGAACAATTGATTGCTCGTAGGCCTTGGGAGCACCACTTGGTTTTGACTGCCAACGGTGGTGGAGACATTCGTCAGAGTCACCCAATTGGAGGATTGCAGGGTGGAGCATTTCTGGACCGAAAAGGGGAGAGTGGGGGTGGGCCAGGATAGCAGGGTGGTGTTGGTGCTCGTGTTGAGCAGGGAGAGTCGCGGCGAGGGAACATTGAGCGAGTAGATGCGGAACCCGTCGGCGCCATTCGCCAGGTAGCCATAGTTGCCAACGATGGCCAGGTTTTCCGCCGGACCGCCGTCGTTGACGTGACCGACATTGACGGGATTGGCCGGATCGGAAACGTCATAGATGCGGAGGCCGGCGTCCTTAGCCAGGAAAGCGAAGTTGCCCGAGACCGTCACGCCATTGGCTTGGCCGCCGCTATCAATCGAACCGAGGTAGGCCGGGTTGGCGGGATTAGAGACGTCGTAAATTACGAGGCCATTCCCGCCATTGGCGAGGTAAGCGTAGTTGCCCGATACGGCTATACCATAGGCAAAGCCATTATTATTAGTGGCGCCGACATTAACGGGATTGGCGGGATTGGAGACGTCGTAGATGCGGAGGCCGTCATTGCCATTGGCAAGGTAAGCATAATGGCCGGCCACTGCCACACCCGTGGCCGCTCCGGCATCATGGATTTGTCCAACGCTGACCGGATTGGCGGGATTGGAAACGTCGTAGATACGGAGGCCGTCGATGTCATTGGCGAGGTAGGCATAGTGACCGGCTACGGCGACATTATTGGCATAGCCCGCATCATAGGCATGGCCGACGTTGGTGGGATTGGCCGGGTTGGAGATGTTATAAATGCGGAGCCCATCATCGTAATTGGCGAGGTAGGCGTAATTGCCTGACACCACCAGACCGTAAGCATAGCCGCCGTTATTCGTGTGAGTGATGGCGATGGGATTGGTGGGGTTGGAGATATTGAAGATGTCCAAGCCGTTGAGATCATCCGCGAGGAAGGCATAGTTGCCGGAGATGGCCACGCCATAGACAAAGGCACCGTTGCTGAAGTGGCCCACACTGACCGGGTTGGTTTGGGCGAGGAGGGGAGTGGGTGTAATGGAGAGGAGCGCAACGGTTAACAGCGCCAACAGTCCGTTGCGTTTTTGTTTCATCCATTACACTCCCGAGTTAATAGTAGTAGTAGTTCCGCTATGTGGACGAGCCGGAATTAGTTGTCCGTGAGCTTGATTTCGGACCAATTTTTGGCGACCCAGCCGCGGGTGGCGCCATTGGATTTGAGGGACTCATCGTAATGGAAATTCCATTTTCCGTTTAAACTCACGCTTTTGACCACAAGGGAGCCCTGAGTATCCTGGGTGTTGGAACCACCACCGCCACCGACCAGGTCCGCATCGGGGGCATAGATCGCGGCATTGATGGCAGCGTTGCCGTGCATGTCGATGCTGGTGAGGCTGGGCAGGCCGTAGATCTGGAGATTGCGCGCATAGCCTGGGCTGTTTATGGCGTTACTGCCGGCGAGGGTGATGGTGTCGCCGCTGCCGGTGGCTTTGCCGACGTAAAGAATCAAGGAGGCGTTGGCATTATTGGTGGTCGCGATGGTGATGCCTATGGAGGCGGAGCCTTGCACCCATAATGTGACGGGTCCGGTGATGAGTAGATTACCCAAGGAGGCGCTGGTGGTGGTATAATTGCCACTGCTGAGAGTTATATAACCATTCACGGCGGGAGGCAGGTTTTGTCCGGTAAAGGTCGGGGTTTTGACTTCGGGAAAGGTGACATTGAAATCCGGCGCCCACCAACTGCTGGCGGTTTTATCTCCCTGAATACCCGAGTTGCTGGCAGAAAAGGTTGTGTCACCGACAGTGCCTTGGGGCCCCATTTGCACCTGGGTTTCAAAGCTGCCAGGGCCCGTATGGAGATGACCGTTGATGGTTCCGTTGCCGAGGCTCACACTGCCCGTCACGGCGGCATTGACACCGACATCCCCGCCCGATTTTGTTTTGCTGGCATTATAGATCCAAACCCCATTGGTACCGGTCCAACTGTTGGTGACGAAAGTGCAGTTGTTTGTGTCGCTGGAGTTAAAACTGTTCACGAGGCAGCCTTTTCCGTTCATGTTGAAGTTGCTGCGGCAAGCCACAGCGATGGCAAACAAGGGCATGAGAGTGGTTTGAATGCGGACTTTGCGGGCAACCGTCGAAGTCGAGGTGTCGGTATTACCGGCGGCCGCAAAGAAGAAAGGCTGGCCGGCGGAACTGAACACCCACGGAATCGTGGTGAAAGGAACATAGCCGACGGCAGTGATTTGCGGGCCACTGCCATTGGTCATACCGTTGGTCGAAACAAAGGCCGTATAATAACTGGAACCAGAGACAGTGCGCGTCACCGAACAGATACCATTGATGATGCCACTCCAGCCATCCGTGCCGGGGGGATTATTGGCCCAACCCATGCCGGTGGGATCCAGCAGGGCGGTGGAACCATTGATCATGGCGATGCCATCTTCAATCCCGGCTTCAGTGACCGGGATGATGGAATTCCAGGTTTGCGAGCGGGCCACGGAGGCCGTTTGCGTCTGGACCATCAGCAGGTAGCTGCCTAGGAGAATCCCGGCGATGACCACGAAGGTCAGGGTGACGATTAAAATACTGCCTTGGAGGCGCGGTTGGTTCGAACGGTTAGTTTTCATAGAGGTGGCTTTGGTTTCGGATTAATTACGGAGAACAACTTTGGCGGTTTGCACGCTTTCCGAGTCGGTCAGCGTTATGTAATTGGTTTTTTTGCAAACCCAATCGATGACGATCACCTTGGTGACGGCCGCCTGGGCAGCCGAGTTAAAATTCGTTGGTGGTGACGCAAAGGTCATGGTGGTGCCGGGGACCGGCGTGCGCATGAATTCAGTGGTTTTCCAAAAAACGCAGCCTTTTAGCAGAACGCCGCCGTTTGTTTTAAGGACGTTCGTGTAGCTCAAAGTCTGCGCATTGGCATCAAAAGTATAACGAAGCAAGCTGCCGTCCTGATTGGTGAACCAGAGGTTGTTGGCATCAAAGTTCGTCAAGCCGCCGCACTGGCGGATATCCTGCGACATGTAGTCGAGGGCATTGCGGCTTTGGCGGTCCAATTCCGCGTAGTTGGCGGTGGCATCGAGGGTCCGGGCCATGAACATGTAAACGGCGCCAACCGAAGCGAGGATCAGTGTGCCGAGGCCGACGGCAACCAGCATTTCCGCCAGCGTCCAACCAGCGCGCCCTTTTCGGGCGCGTGCTTTTTGGATTAAAAGATGCAGGTTCATGGTGCGAGCAGTTGATTAATCGTTATAAATGTAATTTTGGAGGCCCTGCAGGCTCACAAACGTGCTCATGGAGCGGGTACGGGGCGTGCCGCCGGAAATCCAACCGACCGATACCGATACTTGCTGCATGTAATTGCTGTAGGAAATGTTGAAGGGGCAGGAAGTCACCGATACGACGCCGGTATATTGAACACCGGAGCCGGTGGCTGTAGCCGAGCCGATATTGTTGGTTTCGTAGAAGGAGTTGGTGAACTTCGCAATGAGGGTGCCGTCGGTGAGTTGAGTGTATTTGTAAAGGCGCACACCCTCCATTTTATCGAGCATGATCTGGGTGGCGCGCAGGTTTTCCCGGGAAGTTTGGGTGATGGAAAGGCTCAGGGTCATGGTGCCGAAAATCGTGACGAACGTAATCATGATGATGACAATCGCCACCATAATTTCCACCAGAGTGAACGCCAAGCGGGCCCTGCGGGCCGGCGAATACGCGGTTTGATTTAAAATTTTCATTTTACTGCATTCCAGGAGGCATTCGAGGCTGTTGGCTGTTTACGGTTCAGCCATGGTCCCGCGGATGAAACCCGGTATAGTCGTCCGATTGGATATAGCAAGTGCTCTGCCAATCTAAATTGCGGGGTTTAAATGGCGGACGGCGTGCAGATGAGGTTACAACGGCCAGCCATGTTCAAATAGTGGACAGGGTGTCCCATATCCAGACAGGACACTCGGGCGAGCGCGATAAACTTGAATTTTGAATCAGTTTCCTCTAAATCTTGTGAACGCTATGAGTAATCAGACAGAACCCAAGTTGTGCAAGTGGCCGTTTTTTCTCGGTGATGCGGTATTGATCGGCCTGGCGATGGTGATTTATTGGCAGAGCAAATTGCCGATGGGCAATTGGCAAATCGTCCTGTTTGTGGTCAGCGGTGCCTTGGGCGCGCTGCTCGCGGTGCTGCCCTATTTGCTCGAATTCCAGGCGATGGTGCGTTTGGGGGAGGCGGACGCGCTCGTTTCAGCGACGGCGCAGATGAAGAACCTGGAATTGATTGCGGTGCAGATCAGCGCAGCCACGGCCCAGTGGCAGATGGTGCAGGAGGAGTCCGGCAAAACGGTGGGCGCGGCAAAAGAGATCGCCGAGCGCATCAGCGGGGAAGCGGTGGCATTCAGTGATTTTCTGCAAAAGGCGAATGACGGTGAGCGGGCGAACCTGCGTTTGGAAGTGGAAAAATTGCGGCGGGCGGAAGGTGATTGGCTCCAGGTGGTGGTGCGGATGCTGGATCATACTTTTGCGTTGCATCAGGCGGCGGTGCGTTCCGGGCAACAGGGATTGGTGGAGCAGTTGGGGCATTTCCAACATGCGTGTCGCGATGTGGCGCGGCGGTTGGGCATCGTGCCATTTGCGCCGACGCCGAATGAGCCGTTTGATGCGCAAATACACCAGGTGGCGGATGGTCAGGAAGCGCCGGCGAGTGATGCCAAAGTGGGCGAAACGGTGGCCACTGGCTATACTTTCCAAGGACAATTGCTGCGGCCTGCACTGGTCACGTTGCGCGGCGAAGCAGTCTTGAATGCTGCGGCAGCGCAGGCTGAAGGCATAGCAGCAGCGCCAGCCATTTCAGGGGCGGTGGACTTGCTAGAAGAGCAGTCGTTACTTTAGAGCAGTTCCATAAATGCTGTAGCGCGGCGGAAAAGTTAGTGAAGGAAGCGGTCTTTTTGACTTTTGGCTTCGTTTCGGCTCGGTCACAGGCCACCGTGGGCATGCTCCCTCGCCAAAGCCTCGCCCAAAGTCAAAAATCCTCGCTCCGCCGCGCTACATCATTTCTGTCAATGCTCTAATACTTCGTGCTGGGGCACTGGCAGTGAAACTGAACGCCGGGCGGCGAGAAAATGCAGGTGAAGTTCGCTGACGGGCCGGTGGTAAATCCGGCTGAGCGCGAAAGCGTAAAGTTGCAGTTGGGGCTGATACTGTGCGACTTTCTCCGCCAGATTGGCAGGAGTGACGGCATCGGTTTTAAAATCAACCAGCCAAATTTTATCGGGCAGGAGCACGAGCAAATCCGCCACACCTTGCACGACAACAAATTCGTCGTCGAACAATTCGGGAGTCAAAAGGTGAGGGATTTTGGTTGTGGGATTCAACAATTCCTCCGGCCGGAAACGGACGGTAAAGGGAAGTTCACGCCTCACCAGGGCGCTTTTGGAACGAATTTTTTGTCCCAGATCTGATTGCCAAAATTCCGCCAGCGCGGGGAAGTCCAGTGTGGCAATTTCTTCGGCGGACAGGGCGTGGTGCCGCTCCAAATGCATGGCCTCCTGTTTCAATTCCGCGAGGCTGCCCGTGCGTTCGAGCGACACGAGTTGCAGAAAAGTATGGTGCGCGGTGCCAATCTCCGTGGCGGAGAGTTTGGCCGGAGCGGTGGCGGGTTCCTTGTGGGCCTTGAATTTAAAGAGCGGTTTGGTTTCAGCCGCGGTTTCATCCGCCCACTGCCGGCGCAAGGTGGAGACGGAAGTTTTGGCGGGTTGCTGCGTGGCGGCGAGGTGCGGGTATTGCCAAGAGAGGCGTGACTGCAGCTTTTGCCAGGCGGGGGCGTCAAACGGGGCAGATGGCTCCGCTGATTCCGGTGCCAGCATTGCCCCCGACTGTTCCGAGAGCAAGTGTCGGTCGTCCTCGTAAATTTTCCAACGGAGCAGGACGTTGGCCCCACTAGGGGGAGCGAGCAGAGTGGCGGTGGATTGGGTGGACCAGGCGGCCAGCCAATCGAGATAATTGCGCGCGGTCAAAAGTCTGGCGGTGGTGAGGTCCGAAGTTTCCTGCCATTGTTTGCCGAACTGCGCGGCGGAAACGGCACCGGTCAAAATCAGGGTGTCGCGGGCGCGGGTCATGGCGACGTAGAGGAGCCGCGATTCCTCGCCCAACATTTCCTGCTTTTGGCGTTGCCGCGCGAGCCAGTAGGGAAGGCTGGGATAACGCTGTCCGGTTTGCGGCGGCTTGATCTGCGGGCAGAGGCCGTATTTTTCATCTAGGATCAGCTCGGCGCGGAGGTCGGCGAGGTTAAACTGCTTGCCCATGTCGGCGACCACCACCACGGGAAATTCCAAGCCCTTGCTCTGGTGAATGCTCATGAGCGAGACGGAATTTTCCGCGGAAAGCGCAGCCATTTCCGGCTCGGTCTCGGCGGCCTGCTGGGCTTCGATAAAGCGGAGGAAACGAAACAAACCCTGGCGTTGGAAGCGATCGAATTGGCGGGCCAGGAGGAGCAGGCGCTGGACATTGGCGTGACGTTGTTCGCCGCGGGGTTGCGTGAGCAGCCAGGCGGCATAATGCGTCTGGCTCAAGACAGCTTCGAGGCAGCGCGAGAGGGAAACCTGCCGTGCCAGCCGCCGCCAAGAGGCAAAGTTTTTCAAGAAGCGATCGGTTTTGGCCCAACCGGCCTTGGTCCACGCGGGATGGCCTGGGTCGGCTTCATGATAACGTTGCAAGGCGGCCCAGAAATTGCCCTTGGGCAGGAGCTGTCGCACGGAAGCGAGTTCATCCAGGGAGAGACCGACGAGAGGGGAATGAAGCACGGCGAGGACCGGGAGGTCTTGCAGCGGATTATCCAGTAATTGCAGCAAGCTCAAGAGGTCGGTGACTTCCATGTTTTCATAGAAGCCGCCGCGCGCGACGAGCAACGGCACGCCGAGGCGCGTGAATTCCTTGGCATAACTCTCCGCCTTGCCGGAGGGGGAGCGCAGGAGCACGGCCATGTCGCTCCATTGAACGGGGCGCATTTCGCGGGTGGATTCGTCCCAGATCAAGTGCGATTCCGCCTTCAGTTCGCGGAGTCGCAGGGCGATCAAGCGGGCTTCCTTTTCTGCTTCCTCCAGGTTCATCATCTCGGTCCATGCCTGGGTGGCTTCGCCGGGCTCGGCGGGAGTGTCATCGTTGGCGCTGCTTTTGAGGCGCACGTGCAGTTCCACGCGCGGCGCGGCATCCCCGGCGAGACTGAGCGCATGGCGATTGGCGGGGTCGCCAAAGCGGAGTTGCGCGTCGGTATCGTAAGGGACGCTGCCGATTTCGCAGCGCATCAGACTGGCGAAGAGGGAATTAATGAATTGAAGAATCACCTCGCGGCTACGGAAATTATCGACCAGCGGAATGGCGCGGCCTTCGTTGCCCCGCCAGGTTTCCACGTAATGCTGAAAGATGTGCGGATCGGCGAGCCGAAAGCGGTAGATGCTCTGTTTGACGTCGCCGACGAGGAAGCGGTTGGCGGCGTCGCCTTCGCGGCTGAGGGCTTTGAGAATGGCGTCCTGGGCGTCGTTGATGTCCTGGTATTCGTCCACGAAGACAAAGCGCAGTTTCTCGCGCCATTGGCGGGCGGTGGCGGTGGGTTGTTTTGTGGTGCGGTCCCAGAGCAATTTCAGGGCATGTTGTTCGAGGTCGTGAAAATCGACGACGCCGAGTTCCCGTTTGGCGTCGCTGAAAGCGGCGGTGAATTCCTGCGCGAGGCGAAGCAGAGTCGTCAATTGGGGTCGCACCCAAGCCCAGTCTTCATTGAGCGGATCGCTGGTTTTGCTGGTCCGGGTCAGTGAATGGAAGAAGGCGGCTTCATCAAAAAAGCCCTCGATTGATTTGCGCCAGGCCGTTTTTTTTCCACGCAGCCAATCCTGATCAGCGAGTTGAATCTGGTCCAAAAGGGCGGCGCATGCTTTTGGGGAGGGCTGGGCGGGCAAGTTCTTAAGCAACGTGGCGCAAGCGGACGCTTTGAGGTTTTCCGGGGAAATAATTTGGAGAGCGGGCAACCAGCGGTGGCGCCAATCCGAGACGCCTTCCGCGAGCCAGAGGCGCCATTGAGTGGGTTCGGGCGCATTGCAGGTGGCCAATTGCGAGGTGAACCAACCGGCGGGATCGCGCAAGGTCTGCGTGTAATGATGGAGCTTGAGCACGAGGGTGCGGATGGGCAGGTCCCAGCCGCGACCCTGGGTTTGGATGAGTTGTTGGACGGCTTCGGCCTCGTCCGTGCGACCGGCGTAGTGGGCTTGCAGAGCGGTTTCCAAGGTCTCGTCGGCGAGCAATTTCGCCTCCTCCTCGGGGAGGACGGTCAATTGGGGGTCCAACTCCAATTCATAAAAATGCTGGCGGACGAGTTGGAGACAAAAGCTGTGCAGCGTGCCGATGTGCGCGGTGTCGAAGAGTGCCAGTTGCTCGGACCAGCGCAGGTCGTCCGAATGAGCGGCGAGTTCCCGTTCGAGTAATTCGCGAATACGGCGGCGCATTTCGGCGGCGGCGGCCTCGGTGAAGGTGACCATGAGGATTTCATCGAGCGAGGCGGGCGGTTTTTCCTCGAGGAGGCAATGGAGACAGCGCGCGACCAGCGTGCTGGTTTTGCCGGTGCCGGCGCCGGCAACGACGAGCACGTTACCGCGCGCCACGATTGCTTCCTGTTGGGCGGGAGTTAAACTCATCAACTCTGGAGAGAATCACGGGTATGGACCGGGATTTCTTCTCAGATTTGGAGAATAACGCAGGGTTGAGACAATTGCGAGAGACAACTCCATGGGTAAAAGCCGGTTAAAAGCGGAAAATTGCGGTTCTTGCCGATGACTGTCCTACAAATTGTCAGTATTGTCGGTAAATGGGTCGCAAAACGTAGAATTGTACGATTCGTGCTGTATTAGGGTTACGAAAGTGCCGCAGCCCCCGGGTGTATCCGGTGGGCTGGCCTTCGTTATTTTACATGGGCCTTACTAATTATTTTCAAAAGATGGGTGCGAAAACCGGAGCGAATAAGAGCGGTGAAGGAATTGCTCCGCCCCTGCTGGGACCCGCGGTGCGTTTTCCTTACGGGGCATTTCAAATGAAGGCCCGCATCACCAAGGGGGCGGAGTTTGAGATTCAGGCTTCGAGCGATTTGAAGAACTGGCACACCATCGTGACGGACACCGCCCTGGAGGAAACCATCGAATATGTGGACTCGGAGGCTTCGAAATTCAGTCATCGCTTTTATCGCATGACGGCCGGGCCGGTGAATTCGGCCAATATCATCGGCTATGCGACGATTACGCTGCCGCCGGGATTTTCGATGGTGGCCAACCCATTTGACGCGCCATCGAACACGGTGGGGGCATTATTCAAGGAATTGCCGGATGGGACGAAGGTAAACAAATACGACACGCGCAATTTTCAGTTGAATGAAAACATTCTCCGGGATGGTAAATGGACCAGTCCCTCGGAAAAGTTAATCCCGGGTGAAGGGGCGCTATTATTCAATCCGACCTCGGATTACAAGCCGTTGAGCTTTGTGGGTGACGTGATACAAGGCAGTTTGTCGCTGCCGATACCGGGCGGATTTTCCATGCGGAGTTCCCTGCTGCCGCAAGCCGGGCGGTTGCATACAGATTTGGCGTTTCCGATTTCCGAAGGGGATGTCATTCATATGTTCGACCGGGACAAGCAGGAGTATGTGCTTTATCCGTACGAGGTGGAGAAGTGGGCGGCCAATCCGCCGGTGCTGAGCGTGGCGGAATCATTTTGGGTGGCCAAGACTTCACCCGGCAACTGGAATCAAAACAACTTGTTGAGCGCGTAGCGACCGGGCGGTGGCGGCAATCAAGGTTGGGCGGATTCTTCCGTGGATTTTCTCAAGACGCGGTAGGTGTGACTCCAGGGATCGATGCGGCAAATGGATTGGTAGTCGCACTGGTCGCAGGCAGTCAGTTTCCCTTTGCGGTAAGGATCCACTTTGGCCACGCCGGCGTAGATGTCGGATCCCATCTTTTTCAAGGCGGTTTCCACACCCTGCAGCAGCGCGGTAAATTCGCCGCTTGGCATGGCTTCCGACGAGCCGCCACGGAGAGAGCCGTCCTGGTTGAGACGAAAATTAAATTGATCGCCTTTGCTGACGCCGGGGCGCTGGTCGAGTTTGTCCAGCACGGAGGCGTCAAATCGACCGCTGTGGCGATAAGCGAGCTTGCGCGCGCTGTCCACATTGGCGAGCACTTCGTCGCGGGTGTCTTCGCGCTCGTATTTACCGCGCAGATTCACATAGAAGACACCGGCAGGGATCAAGCGGCCGACACCAAAGCGGGAGCGTGAATTGGGCCAGTGGCGCAGCACGTTGAGATAGGCGGCGAGTTGCAGTTGCAAGCCGTGCTCGAGCAGCAGCGGGTCGAGTTGTTTCTGGCTGGATTTATAATCCACGACGACGCAGAGGGCCTCATCCGCATCACCCTCGCGGCAGATATCGACGCGATCAATACGGCCATGGAGGAACAGACTGTGACCGTTGCCAAGGTCGAGTTTCCACGCGGGGAACGGGCCTTCATCATCGCCAAAGGGAAGTTCGACCTCGACGGGATCAAAGGCATATTGCTGGCGCATCCAGACGGTGAGCGTTTCGACGAAGTCCTGCAGGGATTGCGTGAGGATGCGGGCGGTGAAACGATTCTGCTCGCTGGATTGGAGGAGACCTTCGCGATAACCAATCGTCATGGTGTCGGCGATGGCTTTGATGCGGTCGCGGGCTTCGGCGGGGGTGATGTCGCGCCAGCGTTTGTTTTCCTTGCGCAATTGCTCATGGAAAAAAGCGAGGACCTCGTGTTGGAAATTGCCCTGGTCGCGGATGTCGAGTTCGAAACGTTTGCGTTCCTCGGCGCGCAAGCCGGAGTGGACGAAAAACTTGAAAGGGCAGGCGGCGAATTGTTCCATGCGGCTCACGGAGGTGCGCAGATCGGAGCCGTAGAGTTGGGGCGCAAGATTCGGTGAAAGGGAAGCCGCGATGGGAACAGCGGTGAAATGACGGAGACGTTCGCGCAAAGGTTTCAACGCGGGCAATTCGTCAAGCAGCGACAAGCCGTGGGCGTCGGCGCCGGGGCCGTGGATCTGGTTGCGCAAGAGCGGGGTGATGAGTTCGTTGGGATGTTCGCTTTTGCGCCAGTCCAGCGCGCGGGGAAAGACCTCGGATTCCAAATCGGGAAAGATTTGTTTCAGATGGGAAAGGAAGGGGGACGGATTGAGCGGTTTGCCGTTATTGTCCGCCAGGCAGTGGGTCAGCACCAATCGCGCGCGGGCGCGGGTGCAGGCGACATAACCGTAATAGCGTTCGTGGCCGAGTTGCTGGCGCATGCCGGCACCGAGAAAGATTTCCTGCTTTTCCAGCTCGGCGCGGTCGGCATCGGTCAGGAGCAGGGAAGGCGTTGGCGGCGCGGGGAAAACGGTTTCGTTCAGGCCGAGGACAAGGGCGAGGCGAATGTCCGGGTTGCGGGAACGGTCAATGGCGCCGAGCATTACCTGATCCAGCGCGGGCGGGATGACGCCGACGCTGAGATTGGCCAGACCGGCGTCGAGGATGGGGAGCCAATCGCGCAGAGGCAGCGATTCGGTGGGGAAGGCGAGTTCCACATTTTTGAGCCAGGCGCCCATTTGCTCCCAGACGGTCAGGTGAATGGGCTGCGGGCCGTCCTCCTGAGCACTCCACTGCTGCAAGGTTTCCTCGACCTTCAAGGCCTGCCAGAAATTTCGCACAGCGGCGGCGAGTTGCGTGCCGGTGGGCCGGTTTTTTTGCAGGGCCATTTGCTGCGCCAGTTTTTGGAACGGGGGCACGATTTTTTTGCGGAGCGCTTCCACCCAGAGGCCCAAGTCCGTCGGATCAGAAATGATGATCGGTTCCTGCCAGACCGAACCGGACCAACCGCGGGCGAGGGCTTCATTCTCCAAGCGGTCGATATCGGATTCCAAGGCGGGAACGAGGCCGGTTTTGAGCGCGGCGAACCAATCATCACGCTGCCATTGAAAAGCGACGGTACGCAGGGCGCTGCGGGTCAACTCGGCGAGCGGGTGATGCGCGACAGATTCGCGGCGATCGAGGAAGAACGGGATGTCGTAGCGGGTGAAGACGTTGACGAGCGATTCGTGGTATTTTTCCAGGTTGCGCGCGAGGACGGTGATTTCGCGGTAGCGTCCGCCGGTGCGGACGAAGCGGAGGATTTCACGGGCGGCGAGGATGGCCTCGGCTTCGGGCGTGGCGCAGGTGGCGAGGCGCAGGGCATCGCGCAAGGCCGGGCGGCTGCCGGCGGCAGCAGAAAAGGGGGCGGGCTTGGCCACGGTCCAATTTTTTTCGAGATGATGCAGCGGGGGATTATTCAGGAACCGGCTTTTGTTTATTTGACGCGGCAGCAACTCGGTGGTGAGGTCGCAATGGGGCAGGCCAGCCAAGCGTTCATGGCATTTATCGTAAGCCTTGCGCACGACGGACCAGTTGGAGAGCCAGGAAATTTTTTCCTTCGGTATATGGTCGAGACAAAAGGTGATGCTCGCGCCGGGGACGTGGGGAATCAATTCGGCGAGCAGATCCAGTTCCTGCGGTGAGAGTTCGCTGAAGCCGTCCACCCAGAGTTCGCCGAAGGAGAGC
This sequence comes from Pedosphaera sp., assembly GCA_028293325.1. Classification (GTDB taxonomy): domain Bacteria; phylum Verrucomicrobiota; class Verrucomicrobiia; order Limisphaerales; family Pedosphaeraceae; genus JAQGOT01. The sequence continues at coordinate 40,650 of JAQGPA010000163.1, forward strand.
GGCGCATGCGGGGCGCGCAAGGTGCGGGTGGCGAAATTCAAAAGCTGGTCGGCATCCTGCAAGGAATGATCCGCAAGCCAGTTTTGATAGTCGTCCAGCAAGGTGGCGAGGTCGTGCAATTTGTAACTGAGGCCCTCGACGGCATGGGCGTGTTGCGCGAGTTCGTGCAGCGATTCCGGGGTGAGTTGATAGCGCTGCAATTCGCGGAGGACCTGGCTGAGATGCTGGGCGAAGCCGGTCAAGCGGGCACTGGCGCGGAAGAGTTTGAGTTCGTCGCGCTTTTTGGCGAGCAGGCCGCGCAAGACCATGAGGCGGCCTTCCTCGTCCAACATTTGCGGGGGCGGCTGCCGGAGTTGCGCGAAAATGAAAAAGGCGAGCCGGTCGAACGAAAGGATTTGCAGGCGGGTGTAACCGGGCAGCGACGGGTAGGCGAGGAGTTGGCGCTCCAATTGATAGGTGGTTTGCTTGGGGGCGAGCAGCAGCAGCGGCGGACCGTCGGGGTCGGCGGTCAGGGCTTTGCGGATTTCGGCCAGGCAGCGGAAGGTTTTACCGCTGCCGGCAGGTCCGAGAATGAACCGGAGTTGCACGGCATAGTATTAACGCAAAGTGGCGGGGACGCAAAGAGGGAGTTGTGGAGGTGCTTCCGCACTGGCAATGGGAGACGCAGAGAGGGATCGGAAGCAACAAGGTGGCGACGACGAGGACGAGGACGACGACGAGGACGATGGGGAGAACAAGCAGCCGCCCTCACCCCGGCCCTCTCCCATCCGATGGGCGAGGGTGAAAGATGGTTGGCAAATAGTATGGCCGGGGTGCAACAGTAATTTTTCAGTTGCTCATGACCATCTTTGATTCAGCGGACGCGCAGTTATTAATCGCGCTCCGCTCAGCAACATTAGACCTCGACGCTTTTGCCGGGTTCGGGTTGGACGACTTTGATTTTGGGGTATTGGGTGTGGATTTGCTGTTCAAACCACTCGCGGGAATCCTTGTCGCCGTGGCCGAGCAGGACGGTGTGCGGGGAAACCTGACCGACAAAAGCCAGCAATTCGTCGCGGTTGGCATGGGCGGTCAGGTCAAAATCTTCCATTTCGCAACGCTTGGTCACCTCACCGGCGCTGCCGCTGAAAACGAACGTCTCGCCCTGCTTGGCCGCCTTCAACCGGCCGCCCGGGGTATCAGGATCCGCGTAACCGACAAAGAAAATGGCCTGGCGCTCATCGCCAATCATGCGCGTGGCCAGATCGTGCGCGGCAGTATTCTCGCTCATCATGCCGGCGGTGATGACAAAGATGCGTCCGCCGGTGAGTTTCATTTTTTCGGCCTGCCCTTTTTCGAGGACGACCAGGTTGAGCGCCTCGCGCAATTTCAGCGCGCTGTGCTGGCGATGGGTCCGGTGCGCTTCCAGATCATAAATTTCGGTAAAAACGCGGCCGAGTCCGCCGATGTAAATGGGTTGATGCTTCAAGCGGCCCGATTTCGTCAACATGGCGAGCAGCGCGAGGATTTCCTGCGTGCGGCCGAGGGCGAAGGTTGGGATGAGGATGCAGCCCTTACGCTTGAGCACGCGCTCGATGGATTGCGTGAGCCGTTCGAGTTCGGCTTCGCGCGTGAAGCCGGGCGGCACGGCACGATTGCCGCGGGTGGTTTCTAAAATAAGGACGTCCGCCTTGACATCCTCGAAGCGCGCGCCCTTGAGAATGGTCTGGTCGCCGAAGGAGACGTCACCGGTATAGAACAGGGTTTGTTTTTGGCCGCGGATCATTATGCCCGCGGAGCCGAGGGCGTGGCCGGCATCGTAAAATTCCAGCGTGGGTGAGGCGAGCCCGCCGCGGGTTTTGTGGTAGGCGGCCCATTCCACTTCGCGATTGTATTTGAAAGCCTGGAAGAACGGGGCGATATCATCCACTTCATCGTGGGAATAAAGCGGGTATTCCTTGATGCCCATTTCATCCCGCTGGCGCGTCATGACGTTCACCGAATTATGCAGGACGCGCTCGATGATGAAATAGCTCAGCTCCGACATCAGGACGTGGGCTTTGGGAAAATAGCGGAGCGCCACTGGGAGCGAACCGACGTGATCATGATGGCAGTGGGAAAGTGCGAGGGCATCCAACTCCTCGTTTTTGATCAGGTCATATAAGGGGAGGCTGGAGCGGCCTTCCCGTTTCGGATG